>DATNFM010000077.1:0-22616 GCA_035606435.1 Streptosporangiaceae bacterium
CGGGCAGAATGGCTGTTTCGGAGTGAGCGTTTACCTGCTGTTTGACCCCAGGGCTGGTGTGATGAGCTTCGGTGAATACCGAGTTATCTACCTCGGCGGCATGGGACGCAGCGGCAGCACGCTCGCGGAGCGACTACTCGGCGAGCTGCCGCACGTCTGCGTCGCCGGGGAGCTCGTGCATCTGTGGCAACGCTGCGTCACCGACAACGAGCGGTGCGGCTGCGGCAAGCCGTTCGGTGACTGCGAGTTCTGGTCGGCCGTGGGCGAATCGGCGTTCGGCGGCTGGTCGAACGTCGACGTGCGGCGGGTCGCGGAACTGCGGGCGTCGGTGGACAGGAACAGGTTCATCCCGCAACTGGCCCGCCGATCGCTGCCGGCTCGGCTGGGATGCGACCTGGCCGAGTACATGAACTATTACCGCCGCCTGTACGGCGCGATCTCGCAGGTCAGCGGTTGCTCGACGGTGGTCGACTCCAGCAAGCACCCCTCGCTGGCGTTCTGCCTGAGCCGCGGCGACCTCCCGGACCTGCGCGTGATCCACGTCGTCAGGGACAGCCGCGCGGTGGCCTACTCCTGGACGACCCGGGTGCAGCGACCTGAGGCGCCCGGTGGCAGTTACATGACCACCTACTCACCCATTCGCGCGTCTAGTGAATGGATTATGCAGAACGCATCGCTCGGGCTTCTAGCACGCAGCCAGACGCCGGTGTTGCGAGTCCGCTACGAAGACCTGGTTTCGGAAGTCAAGCCGACCCTGCGGCGGATCTGTGAGTACGCCGGTCTGTCTGTGGAAGAGAGCGAGCTTGGCTTTGTCGGAGGAGGTGAAAGCGAGCAATGGGCAGAACTCCGCCAGGCGCACACCGCGGCGGGCAACCCGATGCGCTTTGCGACCGGCAAGATCACCATCAGCAAGGACGACCGCTGGCAGACCGCCATGCCGGGCGGGCAGCGACGCACCGTCACCGCCCTTACCCTGCCGCTGCTCAGTCTTTACGGCTATGCAGGGGTTCTAGGGGGTCCTTCCCGCTTCGCCCCCCGCCCAGCCACCCCGGCCAGCACAGCGTCCGGCGGTACCCCGTGACGGGCTGGCCGTCCGTCGGCGTCGTCATTCCCACCGTTAACCGGCCGGTCGAGCTGGGAGCGGCGCTGGCCGCTATCGAGGCGCAGGACTATCCGGGCGAGGTCTGCGTCGTCGTGGTATTCGACCAGGTGCCGGTCGATGAGTCGCTGGCTGTTCCCGGCCGGGTTCGGGTGGTCGCCAATGATCGGTCAGCTGGCCTGGCCGGGGCTCGCAACTGCGGGATCCTGGCGCTGTCGACCGAACTCGTCGCGTTCTGCGATGACGACGACGAGTGGCTGCCGGGCAAGCTGACTCGCCAGGTCCGGGCTCTTTTGGATCGGCCTGGGGCCGAGTTCGCTAGCTGCGGGATCGCGGTTCGCTCGGGCGGGCGGGTCAGTCCCAGGACCGCTGGCCAGAGCGAGGTGACGCACGCGGAGCTATGCCGTTCCCGGATGGCGATGGTCCACTCCTCGACCTACCTGGCCTCGCGGGCCGCGCTCCTGGACGGGATCGGGCTGGTCGATGAGTCGATCCCGGGCAGCCAGAGCGAGGACTGGGATCTCGTGCTGCGCGCCGCGCGGCGCACGCCGATCGTCAATGTCGACGACGCGCTGGTGCTGGTCACCTGGGACACCACTTCTTATTACGCGCAGTCCTGGGAGAGCAAGGTGGCCGGGCTGGTCTGGATGCTGTCGGCGCATCCGCAGATCGCGGCGACCAGGGCCGGGGCGGCGCGGGTCTACGCCCAGATCGCGTTCGGCTATGCCTGTCTTGGCCGGCGCGGCCTGGCCTGCCGGTGGGCCGCTCGGGCGGCGGTGAGGAACTGGCACGAGCGCAGGCTGCCCTTTGTGGCCGCGGTGGCGACTGGAGCGGTCTCTGGCGAGCGGGTGATGCGGACGCTGCATGCTCGCGGGCACGGGATCTGAGGATGGCGCACCGGGTAAGCATCGCCGGAGCCGGCTTCGACATCCTGACTCAAGAGCAGCTGGTCGAGAACGTCGCGGCGGCGATCCGCTCCGGCGTCGGCGGCACGATCGTGACGCCGAACATCGATATCTGCCACCGCATCGGCCGGGATCCGTCCAGTCGGGGCTTCATCACCTCGGCGTCGTTCGTGGTTCCCGACGGGATGCCGTTGCTCTGGGCGGGCCGTCTGGTGGGCACGCCGCTGGTCGAGCGGATCACCGGAGCCGATCTGATCTACTCGCTGTCGGAGGCGGCCGCTTCCGGTGGCTGGCCGATCTTCTTGGTCGGCGGCATGCCGAGCGCGGACAGTCGTCCGACGGCAGCCCAGCTGGCGGCCGATCGGCTGGCCGAGCGGTACCCCGGCCTTGAAATCGCGGGCACGTACGCTCCGCCGGCCAAGTTCAGCGCGCTGACGGACGACATCGAGGTGCTGTGCAAGGACCTGGACGAATCCGAGCCCAAGGTGGTCTTCGTCGGGCTCGGATTCCCCAAGCAGGAGCGGCTGATCTCCCGGCTGATCCCGGTGCTGCCAGGCGCCTGGTTCATCGGCTGCGGGGCGGCGATCCCCTATGCGGCCGGTGAGCTCAGGCGGGCGCCCGAGTGGATGCAGCGGACCGGGCTCGAGTGGATCTTCCGGCTGGTCAGCGAGCCGCGCCGACTCGCCGGGAGGTACCTGCGGCGGGACATTCCTTACGCGGCCGCGCTGCTCACCAAGAGCGCCAGGGAGGGACTGTCGCGGCGCCGTCGCCGGCGCCGCGACCAGAGGAACCTGCGTTAGCTTTACTGCCTGGAGTGCAGCCAGTAGTTGGTGACCTTGAAGTTCAGCTGCTTGCCGCCGGTCGAAGCGATCTCCCAGCCGAAGTTCACCTGGGTCAGCGTGACGTTCGAGGCGAGCTGGCCGTGATGGATGAGCCAGGCGACCGAGGCGAGGATGTGAGTGACGCCGGTCGTCTCTTTGTGGTCGAGCGCGAAGGTGTAGTCCGTGCCTCCGTGCCAGACCGCGAAATGCTGTCCGAATATGGTCGCGTGCCCGATGATGTCGCCGCCTGGCCGCTGACCGTGATTGTCCACCCAGATCATTACTTCGATCTTGTAATGGTTCAGCCAGATGTCATCTGCGGCTTCGGCGTCAAGTCCCGGCGCATGTGGCATCGATTCGGCAAAGCCGTTACGAATCAGGTGGAACGCCATTACTTGTGGGTTGTTGTAATTCCTTTGAACGCACGGGTAGGTTTCGACCGCGGTATTGCCCGCCGCTTGCTTGGACTGCGCGCCCCAAGAGTGGTACGAATCCGCCCAGATCCTCTGCGGACCGGTTGGCTGATTCCACTCGTTATTGTAGATAATGAACCCGTTGTTGTTCCACGCGCCGAAGGGGGCCGTTGATGACCAGTGCGGGCTGGCCGGGCCGACGGCAAACGCAGGTCCGGCGAGCATCGTCATCGCGGCCGCGAATGCCAGGAAAACTATGGGCGTCCTACGCATGAGACTCCTCAGGTGGACTTCCGGGACCTTGCGGGGGTTGAAAGGGGGTCGTCCCCTATGGCTAGCACTGCGAGGCTAACGGGCGTTCGCGTGAATTGTTGGCTGTTTTTCGAACTTGGGCGACGAAGTGGAAACTAAACAGTTGATTACAATCGTTGGCATAGTTGCGGATCATGATGAGATCATGTCCATCGAGAGATACCGGATCTATCAGTAATATCGTCTTGGGGGAGCCAGATGACAGTGAAGACGCTCGTGACAAGCGGGGTGAACAGGGCGGTCCGGCCGCTGGGGGTACAGGTGGTGCGGGGCTGGAGCGACGATCCGGCCATCCAGCCGTTCCTGTCCGCGCGGCGGACCCTGCACGCCGCTAAGCGAGCAGGCCTGTCTCTATGTGAGTACATCGACCAGTACAGCGCCGAGCCAGGTACCACGGCCGCGACCGTCGAGGCCATGCTCAAGCTGGCCGACCTCGGCGATCACGTCGAGCGGGTGTGCGAGATCGGCCCGGGGACCGGCCGGTTCGCGGAGCCGGTCATGGCCGCCCTGCGTCCGGACGTCTACGAGGCCTACGAGACCGCGGCCGACTGGCGGGCGCACCTGCGCGGCGTGCCGGGCATCACGCTGCGGCCGGCCGACGGTCACTCGCTTAAGTCGACCGCGACGGACTCGGTCGACTTCATTCACGCGCACCGGGTCTTCGTCTACCTGCCGCTCGTGATCACGCTCGGCTACTTCAAGGAGATGGCCAGGGTCACCAGGCCTGGCGGCGTCGCCGCCTTCGACATCGTGACCGAGGACTGCCTCGATGCCGAGGCCACCGACCGGTGGGTCACCGAGAACGCGATCATCTACAACATGCTTCCGCGCCAGTGGGTCATCGACCTGTTCGACCGGCATCAGATGTCGCTGGCCGGCACCTCGTTCGCCCCGCTGAGCGGTGCGAAGAGCGAGTACTTCGTCTTCCGCAAGCGCGGCTGAGGCGGCTGCTCAAGCCAGGGTGGCCAGCGCGACGGCGAGTGAGGGGCGCTGGCGATCCTGGCAGACCTTGCCGTAACCGGCACCGGCCGCTGGTTGGATAGTTCCGGGAGGCACTAGCCGGGCCCGCGATCTC
Source organism: Streptosporangiaceae bacterium (assembly GCA_035606435.1). Lineage (GTDB taxonomy): Bacteria > Actinomycetota > Actinomycetes > Streptosporangiales > Streptosporangiaceae > Chersky-822. Next base: position 4,626 of record DATNFM010000077.1, read on the forward strand.
CGCGACCGCGTGCCGCTCCCGGGAGCGACCGCTCGCTAAGACGGCATTTCCCGCCGACTGGGCCGAACTTACCCATGATTAGGGTCCACTTACCCATGGTTGGGGTCGACTTCCCCATGGTTGCGCTGACTTCCCTATGATTAGGGCGGGTGCAAATTATACTAAAACCGACGAAGTGACGGCGCAATCATGAGTAAGTCAGCGCAACCATGGGTAAGTCGACCCTAACCATGGGGAAGTGCGGGTCCCGGGTGGTGGCCCCGGCAATTCGGCGGCCTGATGCGCTGCCGCTTCGCCCGAACCGGGTGTTTTCCCAGGTCGCTGTGCGCGACTGTCGCCAGGTCGGCCCGGCAGGCCGCCAGGCCGCCAGGCCCGCCAGGCCCGGCCAGGCCCGGCAGGCCGGCAGGCCCGGTAGGCCGGCCCGGCAGGCCGGGGGCCCGGCAGGCCGGAGGCCCGGCAGGCCGGAGGCCCGGCAGGCCGGCAGGCCGGCTGGTCAAAGCTAGATCGCGGGAGTCGGATCGGTTGGACCGGTATCTGGGCGGTCGGCAGCAAACCCGTGGCCTTGCTTTCTCCCTGGAAAATGATCTTGATTTTGACGTTACTTGCGCAGGCGGGCTGGGCGTGAGCGTGTTCGGCAAAGATCGAGTCGCGGCTGATCAAGCCAGGGTGGCCAGCGCCTGCGCCAGTGACGGGGCGCTGGCGTCTTTCGCGGACTTGACGGTGACCGGCAGCGGCCAGGGGATGGCCAGTTCCGGGTCGTCGAAGGCTACGGTGACGTCTTCGGAGGGGTCGTGCGGCCGGTCGATCCGGTACGAAGTGTCGGCCGGGTCGGTGAGGGCCTGGAAGCCGTGCGCGCAGCCCGCCGGGACGTAGAGGGAGACCTGTGTTTCGCCGGTCAGCTCGAAGCTCTCCCAGTTGCGGAAGGTCGGTGAATCGGGCCGCAGGTCGACGATGACGTCGTAGATCGCCCCGTAGGAGCATCGCACCAGCTTCGCCTCGCCGGCGCCTCGCCGCAGGTGCAGGCCGCGGATCACGCCCAGCCTTGACCTGGACAGGCTGTCCTGGGTGAAGGTATGCGGGTCGATCCCGGCCGCGCGCACGATCTCGACGTCGAAGGTGCGGCTGAAGAAGCCGCGTTCGTCGACGTGCGGGGTGGGAGTGAACAACAGCGCGCCTGCGATCCTGCGGGCTGGCGTAACCTCCACGTCTCTAGGCCGTCGCTGAGCGGCGCGGCGCCGCCTGGACTGACGAGCTGGGGAGCGAAGCGGAGGAGGGAGGAGGGAAGGCGGTGCCTATGGCGTCGCTCCTCGCGGGGGGTTCCGGGGGGTCGTCCCCCCGGGCCAGCACCGTCTTGCGGCGGAGGGTGTCGTCGATGGTGCCGTCTTCGAGCAGTTCCTTGATCCGGCGCAGGCGTACGTAGCGCGAGGACAGGAAGTCGTCGTGGGTCAGGCCGTGCTCGACGTAAGCGGTGGCAAGCTCATCGACACCGGCCTGGACGGTCCAGCCGAGCCGCAGGTCGGGGAAGGTGTCGTTGAGCTTGGAGAAGTCCACCCGGTAGTTGCGCAGGTCCGGCCCGGCGCCGTCGGCGAACGAGATCTTCGAGCCCGGTACCGCCTCGTTCACCAGCTCGGCGATCTGGCGGACCTGGACGTTGTCCTCCGGCCGGCCGACGTTGAACGCCTCGTCGTGCACCAGTTCCGTGCGGGCGCTCAGCACGGCCCCGGTGGCGCGGCAGATGTCTTCGACGTGGACGAGCGGCCGCCACGGGGAGCCGTCGCTCTCCATCCGCACCTGCCCGGTGGTCGTCGCGACCGCGGTGAGGTTGTTGACCACGATGTCGAGCCTGAGCCTGGGCGAGGCGCCGTAGGCGGTGGCGTTGCGCAGGTAGGTCGGGCTGAACGAATCGCTGGCCAGCTCGCTGAGCTGGCGTTCGGCGATGGCCTTGGTCTCCCCGTAGGGCGTGACCGGGGTCAGTTCGGCGTCTTCGGCCACCGCGGACGAGCCCGCCGCGCCGTACAGGCTGCACGAGGAGGCGAACACGAACCGCGGCACCCCTGCCTGCTTGGCGGCTCGGGCCAGGGCCAGCGTCCCGTCCAGGTTGACCGAGTAGGTGGCCGCCGGGTTGAGATGTCCTAGCGGGTCATTGGAAAGCGCGGCCAGGCACACCACGGCGTCGTAGCCGGCCAGGCCGCCGGGCTCGGCGTCGCGGATGTCGGCGGCCGGCCGGCCTGCTATCTGCCCGGCCGGGCGGCCGAAGTCGCAACCCTCGTACAGGCCGAGGTCAAGGCCCTCTACCTGATGTCCGGCGGCACGCAGGAACGGCATCATGACCGCTCCGATGTAACCGCGGTCACCAGCAACCAGGACTCTCATCGATCTGCCTCCGAGGGTAGTTCAGGGGACGTGCTCAGCTTGGCGGGCCGCTTGCTGGCGCTTGCTGGCGCTTGCTGGCCACGCCTAAGTGGATCTACGGCGGTCACGGCCTGATACATCGCGGGCGTTCTGTCCTTCCTGCCCCGACACGCCGAGTTCGTCGTATCACGGCAACCGAATGAATGCTCCTATGCAGGACGGGTGCCCAGATCAGCGAAGCAGCGATCGATTTCAGGCAAGTTGACTAAAGGCGGTGTGATGAAGGCTGCAGTGGGGGGTCGAGGGCAGGCCGGTGCTCGCATCCTGATCATCGTCCAGAACCTGCCGGTGCCGTTCGACCGGCGGGTGTGGCTGGAGTGCCAGGCGCTGACCTCGGCGGGTTACCGGGTCAGCGTGGTCTGCCCGAAAGGCGACGGCGATCCGTCATATCACGTGGTCAACGACGTCCGACTGTATAAGTACCGGCCGTACGCGCCGGGGGGCAGCAAGATCAGCTTCATCGCCGAGTACATCTATTCGTTCCTCATGACCGCTTTGATGACCGCCAGGGCCCGCAGGTCGGGCAAGTTCGCCGTGCTTCAGGCGTGCAACCCGCCCGACATCTTCTGGCCGATAGCCCTGATGCTCCGCCTGCTGGACGGCACCGCGTTCGTGTTCGATCACCACGACCTGTGCCCTGAACTGTATAAGTCCAGGTTTCCTGAGGGGCCGAAGCTGCCTTACCGAGGCCTGGTCGGGCTCGAGCGGCGCACTCACCGCACCGCCAGGCACGTGATCTCGACCAACGAGTCCTACCGGCAGATCGCCATCGAGCGCGGCGGCAAGAAGCCGGAGGATGTGACCGTCGTGCGCACCGGGCCCGATCCGAAGCGGCTCTGGCGCGGTCCGGCCCAGCCCGACCTGCGGCGCGGCCGGCAGTACCTCGCCGCCTATATCGGCGTGATGGGCCCGCAGGACGGCGTCGACATCGTGATCAGGGCCGCCCAGGTGATCGTCACCGAACTGGGCCGGACCGATATCGCCTTCACGCTTATCGGCAAGGGTGACTGTTACGCCGATCTGATCGCGTTGCGCGACGAACTCGGCCTGGCCGGGCACGTGGAGTTCACCGGCCGCGCCCCCGACGAGGACGTAGCGAAGATCTTGTCCACCGCTGACGTCGGCCTTTCCCCCGACCCGAAAAATCCCCTCAATGATGTCTCTACTATGAACAAGACCATGGAGTACATGGCCTATGAGCTTCCCGTTGTCGCCTTCGACCTGCGCGAGACCAGGGTGTCGGCCGCGCAGGCGGCCGTCTACGTCACCCCGAACGACGTGCGCGAGTACGCCGAGGCGATCGTCGCGCTGATGGACGACGAGCCCAAGCGCCACCGGCTCGGCAAGTTCGGCCGGCTCAGGGTCGAAACCGAGCTCGCCTGGACCCATCAAGAGCGCGCCTACCTGGGCGTCTACCGCGATCTGGTCGGCGACGCCGCGACCAGGCACCAGGCCAAGGTCTGATATGTGCGGAATCGCTGGCTGCTACCAGCAAGTCGACGGCAAGAAGCTGGTCGACGTCATGACCGACAAGATCGGGCATCGCGGTCCGGACTCCAGCGGGATCTGGGATCACGAAGACGACCAGGTCTCCGTCCAGCTCGGCTTCCGGCGGTTGTCCATCATCGATCTGTCCAGCGCCGCCGACCAGCCGTTTTCCAAGGATGGCTTCACCCTGGTCTACAACGGTGAGCTGTACAACTACCGGGCGCTGCGGACCGAGCTGGCCAGCCGGGGCGCGAGGTTTCGTACCGGGTCGGACACCGAGGTCGTGCTGGAGGCCTGGCGCTGCTGGGGTCCTGGCGCGCTCAAGCGGTTCCGCGGCATGTTCGCCTTCGCGCTGGCCGATGTCGCCACCGGCGAGCTGTTCCTCGCCCGCGACCCGTTCGGAATCAAGCCGCTGTACTACCTGCACCGCGGCGACGGCGTGCTGTTCGCATCCGAGCTCAAGGCGCTGATCGCCGCGTCGGGGTCCCAGATGCGGATCGAGCCGGGCGCCCTGGTGGCGTCCATGCTCTACTACTGGCTGCCCGAGCAGCGCTGCGCGATCGACGGCGTGCGAAAGCTGCCAGCCGGCACCTGGGCCAGGTGCACGCCGGACGGCGCCCTGACCGAGCAGCAGTACTGGAATATCGCCGACGTAGCGGCGGAAGCCGCCGACGGACCGCCAGCTGACCTGCGCGCGGTAATCGAGGAGTCGGTCACCGCTCACCTGGTCGCCGATGTCCCGGTCTCGAGCTTCCTGTCCGGAGGCCTGGATTCGAGCATCATCACGGTGCTCGCCCACCAGGCCGACGCCGCGATCGACGCCTACACGATCACCTTCCGGCCAGAAGACCAGCGGCTTGAGGCCATGCCCGACGATGCCATCTACGCGCGCAAGGTCGCCGCGAAATATGGCATCAGCCTGCACGAGATCGAGATCTCGCCCGACATCGTCACCCTGCTGCCGCGCATGGTCGAGGTACTCGACGAGCCGATCGGCGACCCGGCCGCGATCAACACGCTGCTCATGTGCGAGGCGGCCAGAGAACGCGGCGTGAAGGTCGTGCTGTCCGGCATGGGCGCCGACGAGTTGTTCGGCGGCTACCGCAAGCACTGGGCGTGCCTGCTCGCGAGTCGCTACGGGCGGCTTCCGGCTGGGCTGCGTCACCACGTCATGCAGCCGGCCGTCGAGCGACTGCCGCTCCGGCTGGGCAGCCGGGGAGTGCGGTACAGCCGGTGGGCCAAGCGCTTCATGACCTTCGCCGACCTGCCAGAGGAGCCGAGGTTCAGGCGCAGCTACACGCTCTACGACGCCGATGAGCTCACCGCGCTGATCAGCCCCGACCTGGCCGCCCACGTGGGTCAGGTCATCGACGAGCACACCGAGATCTACGACGACAACGCGCTGTCCGACATGGTCAACCGGATGTGCCTGGCCGACACCCGCCTGTTCCTGCCTGGCCTGAACCTGGCCTACACCGACCGGGCGAGCATGGCCGCCTCGATCGAGGTGCGGGTGCCGTTCGTCGATCCCGTCGTCGCGGCCGCCGCGTTCTCGATCGGCGGCCACGACAAGATCAAGCGCGGCAAGAGCAAGGTCGCGCTCAAGCAGGCCGCGGAGAACTGGCTGCCCGCCGAGATCGTGCACCGGCCGAAGGCGTCCTTCAGCGCTCCGCTCCGGGCCTGGGTCAAGGACGACCTGACCGAAGTGATCCAGGACGTGCTGGTGGCGGGGGAACTCGCGAGTTGCGGCATGATCCGCCGCGAGGCGCTGATCCGCCTGATCGACCAGGACAAAGCCGGCCAACAGGACCGCTCCAAGGAAATCTGGCAGCTGCTGACGCTCGAGCTTTGGTACCGCCACGCCCGCTCGATGGGTGTTTCGGCGTAGTCGGTCGGCCTGACAAGAGGACGCAATGAAGCAGATAGCCCAGAACTACAAGTCAGGCGAGCTCGCCGTGCTTGACGTGCCCGCCCCGTCCTGCCGCCCGGGCGGCGTGCTCGTGCGGTCGCTGTTCTCGCTGATCTCGACCGGCACCGAGGTAATGAAGGTGACCGAGGCCAAGCTGTCGATGATCGGCAAGGCCCGGGCACGGCCTGATCAGGTGCGCAAGGTACTCGACTCGGTAGCGCAGCAGGGCGCGATGGCCACCTACAAGAAGGTCATGGACCGGCTCGACTCCTACACCCCGCTCGGCTATTCGCTGTGCGGCGTGGTGACGGAGGTGGGTCGGGGCGCCGAGGAATTCAAGGTCGGGCAACTGGTCGCGGCGGCCGGCAATGAGCACGCGCTGCACGCCGAGTACAACTGGGTCCCGGTGAACTTGTGCGTCCCCGTGCCAGAGGGCGTCGCGGCCGAGCACGCCGCCTTCGCGACCGTCGGTGCCATCGCCATGCAGGGCGTCCGGCGCGCCGAGCCCGCGCTGGGCGACGCCGCGTGCGTGATCGGGCTTGGCCTGGTCGGTCAGCTCGTGGTCAGGCTGCTGATCGCGGCCGGGGTGCGGGTCGTCGGAATCGACGTTATCGAGGACCGCTGCCGGCTCGCAGAAAAGGCGGGTGCGGTGCTGTGCGCGCCGCCTACGGACGACGGGATCGCGGCGGTTCAGCACGCGCTGGCCGAGCTTACCGACGGGCGAGGCGCCGACCAGGTACTGCTGGCGGCGGGCGGGGCGTCGAACGGGCCGGTGGAGACCGCCGCCAGGCTGGCCCGCGACCGGGCCACGATCGTGGACATCGGCAAGACCAAGCTCGACCTGCCGTGGAATGCCTACTACGACAAGGAACTCGACGTCCGGTTCTCCCGGTCCTACGGTCCTGGCCGTTACGACGACCGGTACGAGCTCGAGGGCATTGACTATCCGGCCGGTTACGTCCGCTGGACCGAGCGGCGCAATCTCGCCTGCTTCCTGGACCTCATCGCCAGGGGCGACCTCGAGGTCGACTCGCTGGTCTCGGGAGTCTTCGCGCTCGACCGAGCCACCGAGGTCTACGGCGACCTGACCTCAGGCAAGCTCGGCGGTATCGGCGTCCTGCTCGAGTACCCGGCGGGTGAGGCCGCGCAGGACGCCCCGGCCACCAGCCGCAAGCTGGCGGACATCGGCCAAGTCCCGCGCCCGGGCGAACGGGGCGAGCTGGCCGTCGGGTTCATCGGAGCTGGTAACTACGCCTCGTCCATGCTGCTGCCGCATCTGGCCAAGCTGGACGGGGTACGGCTCGCGCGCGTCGCCACGACGAAGTCGCTGTCGGCGGTGAACGCTCAGAAGAGATTCGGCTTCGCGGAGGCATCGACTACTGCCGATGCCGTGCTCGAAGACTCGGCGCTGGATGCGATCTTCATCGTGACCCGCCACCACACGCACGCCGACTTCGTCTGCCGGGCCCTGCGCACCGGCAAGACGGTGTTCGTCGAGAAGCCGCTCGCGCTGACCCTCGGTCAGCTCGACCAAATCGTCGAGACCGTCGCGGAGACGGGGAACGACCGCCTGATGGTCGGCTTCAACCGGCGGTTCGCGCCGATGCTCGGGCAGCTGAAGTCGCACTTCGGCGTGGCGGCGGGCGGCTCGGCTATGCGCTACCTGGTCAATGCCGGCCAGCTCGAATCCGGCAGCTGGTACCTCAACGACGAGCTGGAAGGCTCCAGGTTCGCCGGCGAGGGCGGCCACTTCATCGACACCTTGAGCTGGTGGGCCGACAGCCTGCCGGTCGAGGTCTACGCCGTCGGCGGCCTGGAGCGCGATGACGTGCAGGCGACCGTGCGGTTCGAGAACGGCGCGGTGGGCACGCTCGCCTATCTCACCGGGGGTAACTCTAAGTATCCGAAGGAGACCTTCGACGCGACCGGTGGCGGCCGGAACGCTCGTCTCGACAACTTCAAGAGCGCCGGCGTCTGGGCGGGCAGGAAAACGGTTGGCATCCGCACCCGCGGCCTGGACAAGGGCCAGGCCGCTCAGATGGCCGAGTTCGTCTCCGCCTGCCTGACCGGTGGGCCGATGCCGATCTCGCTCGATTCGCTGGTGGCAACCACGCGGGCCACGCTCGCGATCGGCGAGAGCCTCGCGAGCGGCAAGCCCGAGCGAGTGTGAGCGTAATGGACCGATCACGCATTGGCTGGTACCTGCAAAGGGCAGCGCGGATGTCGCCGGCCGAGGTTGGCTGGCGCACGCGCGACCAGGTGCTGCACAAGGCATGGTCGGCCAGGCAGGTCAAGCGCTGGCAGGAAGGCGCCGTTCCACCTGGGATGGCGCAGGATCGTCGGCTGGCGGTCGCATTGCCGGCCGGCGCGCGCGACCTGGTGCCGGTCGCGGCCAGGAAGGAACTGCTGGCCGTCGCCGACCGCCTGATGGACGGCCAGTGGGAGGTGCTCGGCGTCCACCGGGACGACCTCGTCGCGCCCGACTGGTTTTACGACCCGGTCACCGGCAAGCGCGCGCCAGCCGATCAGTACGCGTTCAGCATCAACCACCGCAGCGAAGAGCAGACTGGCAACATCAAGCTGGTCTGGGAGATCTCCAGGCTGCACCATCTCACGCTGCTCGCTTCGGCCTGGTTCGTCAGCCGAGATGACCGCTACGCCGACCGGGTGGCGGACCAGCTCCGGTCGTGGTGGCGTAGCAATCCGTTCCTGTCCGGCGTGCACTGGACGAGCGGCATCGAAGTGGGCATCCGGCTGATCAGCCTTGCCTGGATCAGAAGGCTGCTCGATGACTGGACGCCGGTCAGCGAGCTGTTCGAGCGGAACGACCTGGCGCTCGCGCAGATCCGCTGGCACCAGCAGTTCCTGGCCGCGTTCCGCAGCCGCGGCTCGTCGGCTAACAACCACGTGATCGCCGAGGCCGCCGGGTTGCTTGTCGCCAGCTGCGCCTTCGGATGGTTCGCCGAGAGCGCCAAGTGGCGCCTGGACGCGGCCCGGCTGCTCGAACGTGAGTTGCTGGCCAATACCTTTTCTTCTGGTGTCAATCGCGAGCTGGCCTCTGAGTACCAGTACTTCGTGGCCGAACTCGCCCTGGTCGCCGCCATCGAGGCGCAGTCGGCCGGATGTCCGCTCAGCGAAGCTGCCTGGCAGCGGCTGGTCGCCACCGTCGACAGCGGGGTAGCCATGGCCGATGAGACCGGGCGGGCGCCTCGGCAAGGTGACGGCGATGAGGGGCGCGTGCTGGTACTCGACGCTCCGGCCGCGAACGGCGTGCCGTCGATGGTCGCGCTGGCGGCGGCGACCCTTGGACCGCTCGACTGGTGGCCACCGGTGGTCGCCGACGTTCGCAGCTCCATCACGGGCTCGTTCGTCGGGGCACTGCCCGGCGGGGTACGCGCAACCGCCGGCCGGCCTGAGCAGCGGCCGTGGCGGTTTGCTGATGCTGGCATGACCATCCTGCGGACCGCCGAGGACGACAGCCCGGAGATCTGGTGCCGCTGCGACGGCGGACCGCACGGCTTCCTGTCCATCGCGGCGCACGCACACGCGGACGCGCTGTCGGTCGAGGTCCGCTACGGCGGCGTCGACGTGCTGGCTGACCCGGGTACGTACTGCTACCACGGTGAACCCGAGTGGCGGTCCTACTTCCGCTCGACGATCGCTCACAACACGGTCGAGATAGGCGGCCAGAGTCAGTCCAGGGAAGGCGGTCCGTTCCTGTGGGTGCGGCACGCCGACGCCAGGGAACTAGACGTCCGCGATGTCGGTGACGCGGTCGAGTGGACGGCCGAGCATGGGGGCTATGCCTCGCTGCGACCGCCGGCCAACCACCGCCGGTGCGTCCGGCTCGACCGGGCGGCCCGCGGCATCGACATCGTCGACGAGATTGACGGGGGCCAGCATGAGATCAGGCTCGCCTTTCATTTCGGCCCCCAGATCGAGGTCGAGCTCTTCCGGCACAACGCGATGCTGAGCTGGTCCGGCGAACTGGCCCCGGGGTCGGCCAGGATCGATTTGCCGGAAAGCCTGGATTGGAACCTGCATAAGGGCGAGGAGGACCAGATTCTGGGCTGGTATTCGGAGGGTCTCGGTCGGCGCGTCCCCGCGTTTTCGCTAGTCGGAACGGGCGTTTCGGCAGCAGATATTCCGCTATGTACCAGGCTTCAGTTCGTTGATACGACTAAAGCTAGATCGTCAGGTGGTGGTTTGGTCGCCGTATCATGGTTGACAGCCGACGCCGTTTGGCACAGCACCCGATGACCTTCGCTGGAGGGCGGATGAACCGCCGCAACCCCGATGAACCGGAGGTTCAGGGCCGGGCCGATCTGGCTGGCCATGACAGCGCGGTCGCGAGATCACGAGCCGGCGACGAGTCGGCCATGTGGACCGATGACGATTTCACGGCCTCCGGAGACTACGCCGCTGAGTACGGTGCCGGCGAGTACGGCCCGGGCCTGGCGATCAGCACGCCATCGAGGCCGGCCCTCATTCCGGCGATCCGGCGTCGGTTCTGGGTCGTGGGGCTCATGGCGATAGTCGGGTTCGCGCTCGGCGCGGCCGCCTTCGTCGCGATACCGCCGCCCTACAAGGCGACGACCTCCGTGCTGGTGACCCAGAGCCCCACCCTGCCGCCAACCGACCAGATCCTCACCGAGGTTGCCCTGGTCCAGAGCCGCACCGTTGCTCTGGTCGCGATGCGCAGCCTCAAGCTGCCAATCTCCGATAAGGCGGTCGAAAAGTTCTCCGCCAATATGTCGGTTTCCTCGGTCACCGACCGAGTGATCCAGATCACGGTGAAGGCGACCAATTCCGATGCCGCGGTCAACGCCGCGCGGGCGACCGCGACGGCGTTCCTGGAAGTCCGGGATGCCGAGCTGCGATCGGCCGAGCAGCTCACTACTGCAGCGCTCACCCGCCAGATCGACGAGGGAAAGGCGCGGGTGGCTTCGCTGACCGCGAAGATCGCCGAGCTCCCGTCCACTGCCCTGTCGGCCGAGCAGCAGACCGAGCTGGCCAACCTGAACAGCAAGCTTCGCAGCCAGAAGGCATCGCTCACCGGGCTTGTGACGAGCGCGTCCGCCTATGAGGCAGACGCCGCGGTCAACACCAGCTCGATGATCCACGGCAGTCAGGTGCTGGACCCGGCCACCGCGATTCCGCGCTCGCACCTGAAGTACCCGGTGCTGTACTACGGCGGCGGCCTGATCGGCGGCTCCGCGGTCGGAGTTGGCCTCGTCATCCTGCTGGCGCTGATCTCCAGGCGGCTGCGACGCCGCGACGACGTTGCCCGTGCGCTCGGCGGTCCCGTGCAGCTCAGTGTCGGCCGTCCCGGCCGCCTCGGCTTCCTGGGCCGGCCCTCCATGGCCGCTGCCCAGCGCCCGGCGGTACGGCAGATCGTCTCGCACCTGCGCAAGTCGTTGCCGCCGAGCGACCAGACCGCGACGATGGCGGTCGTTGCCGTCGACGACGCTCGAGCGCCCGCGCTTTCGCTGGTCTCGCTCGCGTCGGGCTACGCACGGGCAGGCAAGCGGGTCCTCATCACCGACCTGACGCCGGGCCAGGTGGCCGGTCGGCTGCTCAACGTCACCGAGGTCGGCGTGACGCTGACCAAAGCCGACGGGCACGAGGTGCTGATCGCGATCCCTGACCTGGGCAGCGGAGTGCCGACCGGGCCGGTCGAGCAGGCCGATCCGGCTGGCCTGCTGCCACCGTCGCCTTTCGACACCCAGGTCGACAAGGCATACCGGACCGCGGACATCATGCTCACCCTGCTAAGCCTCGATCCGGCTCAAGGCGGCGATCACCTGCCGACCTGGGCCAGTGACGCCGTCGTCATGGTGACAGCGGGCGAGTCGTCGATCATGAAGGTGCATGCCATCGGCGAGATGATCAGGGTCTCCGGAACGGCGCTTACCTGTGCCATCTTGATCGGTGCCGATCGAGGCGACGAGAGCCTCGGATTCGCTCAGCCCGGCGCCGAGGAATCCAAGCCCGAGTATCCCGCCGCCAAGCTGCCGCCCGTAACCAAGCGGCCCGCGCCCGACCAGCAATCACAACCGCAGCAGTCACAGCCGCAGCACTCCCAGCCCCAGCACTCCCAGGCGCAGCACTCCCAGCCGCAGCCCCAGCAGTCACAGCCGCGCGGAGGCGGGAGCCCGGGCCCTGATCAGGGTGGCCGCAGCCCTAACCACGAGACAAGGGCGGTAAGCAACGGCGACCGCATCGTCGCATCGCTGGCCACTGGCAAGGGCCGGCCAGGCTGGGCCGGCGACGGCGAAACGGCAGATCGCGAGTAACCGGTACGACCAGCGCCGCGCTGAGCTTGCGCCCGAACCATTTCTGGCCGCTGTTCGCGGCTCAGGGGTCTTTTGCTCGACGAATACGGTGAGGCGCAGCCTTGCCGCGAGCAATAGCAGCCGGGGTTGGCTTGGCTTGACGCGGCACGGGCTCTGACCAGCATCAGAGGCTCCCTGGTGTAGTAGCCCAGGAAGGAACAACACCGGGTGGGCGCCGGTGCGGCCAGGACGACACCTGTGCCCCACCGGTCCTGTAGCTTCCCGGGACGCAACAACACCAGGTGGGCATCGGTGTCGTGCCGCCCGGCCGGACGAGTCCGATCCGAGCCGGCGGCGGAAATGACGACAACGCTGACCCCGGACCGCTGTGCCTCTCCTCCGGGCCACGACAGCGCTGACCCCGAGCCGTCGCTGGAACAACGCCCGCGGGCCCACGCTGTCGCAACTCCCGGCGCGACAACTGCAGCGCTGACCCGCCGCCGCTGCCGGAAGGCTGGCCGGGGCCACGCGGCCAGTCCGAATCCCGGGCGGCAGCTTGACATCGCACCGAGGTCGTTCCCTGAGCTGTTTTTATGACATCCAGCGAGATCGGCTCCGCCGCATCGGTCAGAAACCACCGCAAATTTTTCCGCCTGAGAACGGCTGTGAAAGGAGCGCGTCAGGCTGGGTTGGTGATGGCGAAGCGGTAGATCTCGAGTAGCTGGTCGATGTTGCGGTCGGGGTCGAATTTTTTGGTGTAGGTGTCGCGGGCTTGTTCGCCGTAGGTGTGGTAGCGGCGGGGGTTGTTGTCGATGTCGGTGAGGGCGGTGGCGAGGGCTTGGGGGTTGCCGGGGGTGAAGAGGGTGCCGTCGACGCCGGGGGTGATGAGTTCGGTGAAGGCGCCGTGGCTGGCGGCGACGGGGGGGACGCCGAGGGCCATGGCTTCGATGGCGACGAGGCCGAAGGGCTCGGCCCAGGCGGAGGGGAGGATGACGGCGCGGGAGTTGGCCATGAGCTGGGCGCATTGGGCGGGGTTGGCGTGGCCGGCGAGGTGGACGTGGGGGCGGGTGGCGGCCCAGGCGGTGATTTCGGGGCCGAGGGTGCCGGCTCCGGCGATGGTGAGGGTGAGTCCGGGGCGGGGGGTGGTGTTCTGGTAGTGGTCCCAGCCGGCCATGAGGAGGCGGACGCCTTTGGCTTCGTCGAGTCGTCCGGCGTAGATGACGGTGCTGGCGGGCTGGGCGGGCCTGGTGGCGGGCTGGAGGTGGAGGGCGGGGATCAAGTTGTGGCGGACGAAGACGCGGTCGGGTGCGAGTTCGAGTCCGGCGAGGAGGTCGCGCTGGGCGGCGGAGATGAACATGTAGGCGGAGATCATGGTGCGCCAGGCCTGGCGGTGGATGGCGTTGGCCAGGACCACGGTGGCGGTAGCCGGCCGCGAATTCTTATAGCACCCATGGACCACCCCTTTAAGGGGCGAGCCGGTGACGCAATCACGGCACATTTGACCATCGCGGAAGAACGTGCCGCCGGCGCACGCGAGCCGGTAGTTGTGGAGGGTGATGACGACGGGGGTGTTCTGGGCGCGGCAGGCGTGCAGGACGGCGGGGCTGAGCAGGGGGAAGGTGTTGTGCATGTGGACGACGTCGGGCTTGCGGGCGGCGAGGGTGGCGCGCAGGTCGCGGTAGGCTTCCTGGCTCCAGATGACCCGGCCGGGCAGGGTGGCCTTCTTGGCCACCGGCCAGTTCTCGATCGTGTCGCTGTCCCGCTCGAACCGGATCACCTCATGACCCCGCCCGGCCAGTGCCTCCCGCTCGTTATCAACCACCCGGTTCTCCCCGCTCGGAGCAGAGGACCGGTACCGGTTATGCACCACCAGAACCCTCACGCATGCCTCCGGTGAGCGATCGGCACCAGCAGCGACGCGGCGAGAGCGAGATCGAGCAGATAGAGCGAAGGATCGCTAAGCCCGGTCTCGGTGAACGAGGAGATCGCGCAGTACACGACCAGGAACAGCGCGATCGCACGCTGCGGTCCGGCCGGCTGGAAGTAGGCGCTGACCAGCAGGAATAGCAGCAGGGAGGCGGTCAGCGCCACGCCGATCAGTCCGAAGTCCATGTAGGCGCCGAGCCAGTTGCTGTCGATCGACAGGCCATTGAACGACAGGTTGGACATCCCGAAACCGAAGATCGTCTCGAACAGGTTGCGCTGCGTGCTGAGCACCTGCGCCCACACGTTCGTGCGTCCGGTCAGGTTGCCCAGGTCGGCTGAGTTCTGCCCTCTGGCGAGCCAGGTCGTCGCGAAGCCCGACAATGTAATAGCGCCGATCGACAGGGCGAGGCTGGCGCCGACGAAGAGCTTGCGCACTCTGGCCTTGACCGTGAACAGGCTGAGCCCGGCCACCAGGATTCCCGCGAGCATGGCGACCAGGGCGGTTCTGGTATGGGTCGCCAGCAGGACCGGGACCCCGATGACGACCGAGAGCAGGCAAAGCCGCCCGGACGCCAGGCCGCACAGCCAGAGCAAAATGATCATCCCGGCGGCGACCGCGGCGAAATGCGCGACCTGGGTCGGCGGATAAGGCCACAGCGCGCCCTCCAGACGTCCCTGGGCGTAGGCCGTTCCCGGCGATACCAGGATGCCAAGCAGCACCGTCCCGATCACGACCGTGATCGCGGTCAGATAGCAACGGACGAGCAGCAGGTCGCGCCGCCCCCAGTAGGGCGTGAGCAGCCACAGCGTGGCCACGAAGCCGGCGAACCTGAAGGTGCGGTAAATGGTGCCGATGTGACCAGGCTCGAGCATCACCACGAAGGCCGCGACGACCAGCAAACTCAGCAGGCACAAGAAAGCGTTCGGGCGGATGGCCAGCCGCCGGTTCACCGATATGGCCACGAGTAGTGCCAGCGGCAGCGATCCCTGGGTGATCAGCCTGCCGAGGATCGAGGGGATGGGTATGGCGAGCGGCAGCCCGCTCCAGGTCGTGGTGTAAAAGGTCAGGACGTTGACGATCAGCAAGCTCCAGGCCAGCCCGACCCGTCGGCGAAGCCAGCGATCCTCAGCGGGCAAGTTCTCGACCAGCGTCAGGTCATGATGTCTGGCGATCGCGACGGTCGAGGCCATCAGCTAGCTCCCCCTACACTCGGCTCGGCTGGCGCCAGCCGACCTGCGAACTCGCGAATCCGAAACTCTCATCGGCCTTGTCGGCTTTGGCGAGCACCCCGAACGCCAGGCGCAGGCCGGCGACTTTGATCAGCTCGCCGATCGAGTGAATGGTGGTCAAGTCCGATCTCCCGGCGGTGATCACCACGGCGGCGTCGGTCGCCCAGGTGGCCAGGTGCTCGGCACCGGTCGCCGGGTCGACGGTGGCAAGGCTCAGCACCAGGTCGGCGGACCGGCAGGCGTCTATAACATCGGTGCTGGCCCGGGGGGACGACCCCACGGAACCCCCCGCGGGTCGTTCGCCCGGGCCGGCCGAGTGATCGGTGGTGAAAGGTCCGGTCGGTACTGGGTTTCCTGGATCGGGAACGGCCACGACAAGCTGGGCTTCACCGGCCTGCACCTGGTGGACTCCCGGTCCGCGGGCGCCGAGCAAGCGCGCCGCCCTGGCCCGGCCGGAAAGGTCGGCGAGCACTACCCGCTGGCCTTGCTCGGCGCACAAGGTGGCCAGGCTGGCCAGCGCGGCCGAGGTGGCCCGTACATCGTCGGCCGCGACAACGGTCAGCGCGGACTGGCGGCCCGGTGGTATCGCGTCGCGGAGCTGGTCGGCCAGTCGCCGTGCGGTCCGGCCGCGGAAGTACCCCAGCGGCCCGCCGAGTGGCAACCGGCCGAGCAGTCTGGGTCTGCCGACACTGCGTACCCGAGCGCCGAGCGCCCGGGCGATGTCTTCGCGCTTGCGCGGCCGGTCGGACAGGACGGCGCCGATCGCCACGATGATGACGCCGAGGCCAAAGCCGCTGCAGAGCCCGGCGATTCCATTGAGCACCGCGAGGTGCTTTCTGGACGGCGGGACCGGTGCCGCGCCATCGAGGATCTGGGTGCCCTGGATCTCCGTCGTCGTGACCACCGGGTAGTTCTGCAGCGTATAGGTGAGCGCGCCGAGGGCCGTGCCCTCTTGCCGGTACTTCTTGCGCAGCTGTTTGAGCGAGGCGGTCCTTGCCGCCGACGGCGGATCGGCCTCGACTTTGGCGAGCAGCGTGCTCAGCGCGTCGAATTCCTTCGTCCGCTGCTTGACCAGCGGGGCGATCGCGGCGACCGCGAGTTCCTGCCCGCTCCGGAGCGTGTACGCCCTGAACCGCAGGAAGGCCCTGGTGACCGCGTCGGCTTCGGCGACCGCTTCGTCACTTGAACTGGCCCTTGCCGTGATCTGCAGAATGCGGTCGGAGACGGCGGTCGCCGAATAGGACGCGGCGAAGCCGCCGATGCCGTGCGCAGAGGAAGGCTTGCCCGCATCGGCCAGCGCGACCATCGCGGCCTGGGCGACCTGGGTGTTCTCGGCCAGCTCCACGTCACCCTGCATCTGCAGCTCCGGGTCGGCCGTGGAGTCGTTGGTGATCAGGACCGAGGTCTGGGCCTGGTAGGCCGGCGGCGCGACGATGAACAGGCCCAGGCTGATCACCAGTCCGGCCAGGGTAGCTCCGAGCCATACCCAGGCCCGGCGCCGCATCGCCGCGCCGATATAGCCGAGGCTGATCAGGCCGGTCAGGCTGGCGGAGCGACGACGACGCGCCACCGCTGCCATCGCGGCGGGCGGCGGGCGGCTCTCGTTCCGGTGCGGCGTCGCCACCGGGCGCTCCATCGTCGCTCGAGTCGTCATCGAGTGGTCAGCATTCTTTCATGTTCACGCGGGTACCAGATGGGCCCATAGGTGCCAGCCGGCCAGGCTCTGCCCCGGCAGTTTGTGCACCGGCAGCGGCGGCGCGTGCATGAAGCGCTTGTAGACGCGCTTGATTCTGAACGACGGGAAGTCCTCGGCGACCCGCCGCCGGTCGTACACCGCCGAGTAGGGATTGCCCGGGCCATCGGTGTTGTGATGAATGAACTCGGCCATGTGCAGGTAGCGGAGCAGTCCCATGTTTCTCGCGTTGTCGATGTGGTCGGCCAGCATCGTGTCCGCGGTACTGGGTTTGCCGGCCCCGAGGCTGGCGAGCGGGTAGGTGAGCAATAGCCCCGCCCGCCTGATCAGCCCGATCGAGATGAGATAGTTCAGCGACCAGCGCGCGTACATCATGATGACAAGCTCGCCATCGGGACGCAGGACCCGGTGGATCTCCTTTTCTGCTTGCCTGATGTCAGGCACGTGGTGCAGGACGCCGTGGCTGAACACCATGTCGAACGAGTCGTCGGCGAACGGCAGGTCGAGCGCGGTGCCCTGCCGCAGGTCCCGGTAGGGCAGATCCCGCAGGGACAGCCTCTTCCTGACCCGGCCGACCGATTCGGCGGTCAGGTCGACGCCCGACCATTCCGCCCCGCGCCGGATCAGCTGCTCTGAATCCGATCCTTCGCCGAGCCCGATCTCGAGCACCTGTTTGCCGACCACGTGAAGGTCGGTCAGGCAGTCGAGCAGGTGGCGCTCATTGTCATATCTGAACCGGTCGTACTCGGTGAAGAACTTCTCGTAATCACCGCCGAAGCGCGAATGCAGCCCGCCGACCTGTTCGTCGCCGCAGGCGTTGTCTTGCCAGAACGCTCTGACTTCTCGCTCGTCGATCGGATAGTTGTCCGGTTCGGTTGCGCCTAGGCGCGCTTGTGCATCGTCCACAGAAACTTTCCAGGTGTCAGGCTGGGTTGGTGATGGCGAAGCGGTAGATCTCGAGTAGCTGGTCGATGTTGCGGTCGGGGTCGAATTTTTTGGTGTAGGTGTCGCGGGCTTGTTCGCCGTAGGTGTGGTAGCGGCGGGGGTTGTTGTCGATG
>DATNFM010000078.1:0-4246 GCA_035606435.1 Streptosporangiaceae bacterium
GGCGAGGATGGCATTGACGGGTGCGAGGCGATCGAAGATGTCGCTGACCGCGTTACGGATAGATGTCGCCAGAGGTACCAGGTCCTCACCCGACCACTGCGTCAGAGCCTGCTGCCACGCGGCCTGGCTCTCCGCAAGGCCGCCGGCGTCGATCTCGTCGAGAATCCGCTGGTAGTCCAGGTATGACTCCAGTGCGGTGCCCAGGTTTGGAAACTCGTCCTGCCACATGTTCTTGAACTGAATGAAAACTTTGACCAATTCGCTCTCGCCGCGGGCCACTTCATCCTCTGACTGCTGGAGAGCCTGGCGCAGTCGCACGTTGAGTCGGCCGAGATTCGCGCCGAAGTCAGCCAGGTTCTCGGGATCGCCCGGTGCGACGGCCTTTTTGAACTCGGCGTCCAGCCGTTCGGACTGCACCTCGGTGAGGGCGACCGAGTGCTCGTCCTCCAAGCGATGAAGCTCGTCGGAGATGCTGTCCTGCTCGTCTACAAGACTGACGTGACGCTTTTCGAGCTTGTCTAGCTCGTCTTTTAGCAGCCGCCTCTCCCCAATCGCATCTTCGTGCTGCTGTCCGAGTTTGCCAATGAGCTGGTCGAGTTCTGCGAGCCGCTTACTCGCGTTCTTGATGCGGTCACGTTTCGCCATCAGCTCTTTCATGACAGTGGCGGCTCCGGTGACGTCGACCTGGCTCCACGTGTAAGCGCTCAGCGCGACGTATGCGTCGTTCACCTCGGCGTCCTCACTGGCGCGGCGGGTGAGGGCTTCGAGCGCCGCGTCGACGAGAACAAGGGCCTGCTCTAGAGAGCCAATTTCGGCCTCGAACTCCTCGATGAGAGACGCATTGCTGAATCCGATGACGTACTCGGAACTATTCCGGCCATGCGAGCCCTCGGTCCCGTTCCGGGTCTGGCCCGCGAGCGTAACCCGGAATCCTTCGCCATCCAGTCCGGCAGCGGTCTCTACACACAGCGCGTTGCGGCCCGGAGCGATCATCCGGCGCTGAATCCAGCCAGTGTACGGGTGGTCCGCGAACTGCAGTTTTCCCGCGAGCCGACCCCGCTGCTCGGGCTCGTCGGCCCCTGCGAGCGGAAACTTTAGCGGACGGTCCGCCTCCGCGGCCGCGAACGTGATGCGGCCGCGAAGCTGCAAGTGGTCGATGGACTCGGAGAACGCCTGGAACCTCGCGTTCGGTACTAGCATGCGGCGAGCGTCACCTCCGAGAACCGTCTCGGCGGCCAGCCGCCACCGTCGCTCGCCCTCCGCGATGTCGATGACCTCGGCTAGGAACGGAAGTTCTCCGACCGGAATGCGGGCCGTGTCGGCGACAATCCGTCGCAGGTCGTCTAGGCGTTTGGGGACGCGCCCCTTTCGGTCCCGCAGCGATGCGAGCTCGTCGCGAACGACGGTGCGACGTTCGTGCGCCTGCTGTCCAGGCAGGACGGGCGGTGCAGCCTGTGCGGGGAGAACCTGCTGACCCCCGACCAGCCACCCCAGTCCCCCCAGGGCTGGGAACTGTGGTTCCTGTGGGTCACGAAGAAGGCGATCAAGGCGGGCTACCTGGTCCACCACGACACGCCCAGCACCGCACGCAGCAAACGGACACACCTCGTGCACGCCAGTTGCCACCGGAGCAAGCAACCGCCCCGGACGGCAGGAAACACCGTGCTGCAGCAGACAACCTGAACCGCCCTGGCGGCTTGCTTGGGCCGCGTGCCGCGACGAGTGGCATGCGCGGTCCTGAGGGGGCCCTGGTGCAGCAATGCACCAGGGCTACCCGGCAGCGCTCCCGCAGTCCCCGCCAGGCCAGGTACCGTAGCGCCCGCCGTACGGCTGATCCAGCGGTCCGCCATGCCTATCCGACGTGCCGCAGCACTGGCGGGCGTCGGTGCAAGCGCGCTCACTCCGAGGCCTTGAGTGCGCGTGACCTGCGCAAACCGACCGGAAGCGGGTCACCTTCGATGAGAATCGGGCGGTTCGCATGGTGGGACGTTAGGCCCACCCACCACCTGCCCCACCCGCCCCACTGATTTTGTGACCTGCAGGTCGGCTTACGCTGCTCGCCGATCGGCGTCGGCGTGGGCCGCCGTAGCCTTCCCGAGGTACGGCCTCCGGACCAGGATTTCGGATGCCTGGCTAGGAGCCGGGCGTCATCTGCCGTAAGGTCCTGCCCGGTGTTTCCTCGCGCCCGAACGCGGCGAACCCGGCGCGCCAGGCTCCCGGTCTGCTATGCGCGAAACTCCGTCCTGGCTGCGGTCGTCACTTCAGGTTGAGGCGATAGATGGTTGGGTGCTGGGTTGAAGCTGGTGTGTTCGCGACACCGGCGGCCATCAGGAAGGACTCGGTTCGTGGCATCTGGACGATGCCGCCGAAGCTTCCGGCGGGCTCTTCTGGCGAGATAAGGGCGCTGCGCCAAGCATTCCCGGTCCAGTCAGCAAAGGGGCCGAACCAGTAACCATGGTGTGCGTCCGAAATTATGTCGTAGCCGTTGGCCTCGACATTGCCAGGTGCGGTGACCTCGGTCCATCGGCGCCCGTCCCAGTGCGCCGCCTTGGCCGTGGTGGCGGTGTCCCATCCGATCCAGACATTAGAGCGAGTTATAGCCGTGACGCCCGGGCCGAAGTCAACGATCGGGTGCGGGGTCCGAACCGATCGCCAGCGGCTGCCGCTCCACTGGTAGGCGGCCGCCTTGTCCTTCTTGCCTGCCCGGGCCAGACCGGTCAGCCAGACATTGCGAGCCGAGGACCCAGAAATGAACTGCGGGGAGAAGTTGAGGTTGTAAGACCGCCATTTACGGCCGTTCCAGTGAAATACGTCACCTGGCAAGGTATCGGACGAGCCGAAGGCCCAGACGTTCGAAGGGCCGAGCGCGACAACGCCCTGCAGGTAGGTGTACCGGGGGACGGGGACTTTTCGCCTGATGCACGCCGCAGTCCCGCATGCTGGACCGATCGCGGCGGCCATGTCCCGCACCAGGTCGGGGTCGAAGGACGCGCCCCAGGAAAGCGGGCGGGGAAGATCGTCGCCGACCAAGCCGCGAAACCGGTCAGGCACTCCTCGTGAGCAATGGCCCGAATGCCGAGTCGGCTCGTCGTCATGATCTGCTGCTGCAGTTCGGCCAACGCGAGCATGCCCGCGGCCGGCGGGATCGGACGAGTGCCGAACACCCGGGTGAGCTGCCCCAATGCCATCCTGGATCAGGTCGTCGAGCGGCGGCAGCTCGGCGCTGAACTCATGCTGCATCGGCGCGAACCCGTCGCCCCGTCGTCGGCCGCCCCGACCCACACGCTGCCGAGCTGAGCCAGCTTCTCGGCCAGCGTCATCCGTCCCAGCAGGTCGGCGACGCGCTCCGTGACCGGCCGGGGCGGGTCCCGCCCGGGCTCGGCCGCCGCCTCGGTGCCGGACGCCGCCAGGGCCGTCATGAGCACACCCGGGTGGGTGCCGCGGTCGACTCCCGGATGATCAGCTCAGTGGACAGCTCGACCCGGCTCGAGCGCAGCGGCCGTCCTTCGATCAGGTCACCCAGCATCTGGGCCGCGGACCGGCCCATCTCGTCCAGCGGCTGCCGTACCGTGGTGAGCGGCGGGGGCACCCAGCGCGAGACCGGCAGGTCGTCGAAGCCGACGACCGACAGGTCCTGCGGTATCCGCAGGCCCCGCTGCCGGGCCGCCTCATACAGGCCGAACGCCTGCTGGTCGCTGCCGGCGAAGATCGCCGTCGGAGGCTCGGGCAGGCCGAGCAGCTCACCGCCGCATACGAAGCCGGCCTCGTGCTGGAAGTCACCGTGACGGACTAGCGTCGGGTTGAACTTGATACCCGCCCGTTCCAGCGCCGACCGGTATCCATCGGTTCTCGCCCGGCTGCACAGGAAGTCACCCGGACCGGCGATCGCCCCGATCCGGCGGTGACCCAGGCCCAGCAGGTGCTCGGTGGCGGCCAGGCCGCCGGCCCAGTTCGTGGCGCCGACGCTGGGCAGGTCCGGAGGCGGCGGGTTCCCCGGGTCGAGGACGACCAGCGGGATCTCAGCCTCCCGCAACTGCTCAAGCTGCCTGTCGGTCAGCTCCGTGGTCACCAGGATCACCCCGTCGGTATCGTGGCTCGCCAGCCCGCTCGTCCAGCTCGCCGGCCGGGCATTGCCGTGTCTTACCGCGGAAACCGTCACAGCGGTGGAGTGCTCGGTGCCCCACTCCTCGACACCGCGCAGGATCTCCACCGCCCACGGGCTGTCCAGCCCGTTGAACACCAGGTC
>DATNFM010000079.1:0-21440 GCA_035606435.1 Streptosporangiaceae bacterium
CGGTCTGGGAGCTTGATGAACTGCTGCGGGCTCTTCATGTAGGCGATGTTCGGATCAAGGTCCTCGTTCGGCAGCGGCGGGAGCGGTGTCAGGCCGGCCGGTAAGGCTAACCTAAGCGAGGCTTACCAAGCAACGTCCGGGGTGGCCCTGTCAAGTCCCCCGCGCCCCGTTGGGCGCCGGGTCAGGCCGCCGAAGTCGGTTGGGGTCAGGTTAGGGCGGCAGCGACGAAATCATGGGCGCGGTTTGAGCGAATTGTGAGGGTTTGCTGTCAGCCGTGGCTAAGTTCAGGTCCATGAATGCGCGATTCAACCCGGTGAATATGCAGATACACCTGTAAAAAACCCGGTGAATATGCAGATTCACCCGGCCCGGAAACGATCACGAGATTAACAGAAGTACCTAATGAGGCTTCCGTGATTAATGTGACTGAGGTGACCTAGCGAATGCCGGAACGCCGGCCCGGAGTCGCTGAAAACAGCAGCCATCGGGCCGGCGTCCAAACGGCGAAACTACGCGTCCGCCGTCGCCAGGTCCTCGAGCCGGACGGGCAAGCTCGGCTCAGCCGCAGCCGATTCGGCAGCAGCCGGCTCACCCGCAGCCGGCTCGGCCTCGACCAGCTCGGCCTCGACCAGCTCGGCCTCGACCAGCCCCGTCTCGACCAGCTCCGTCTCGACCAGCTCGGCCTCGACCAGCTCCGTCTCGACCAGCTCGGCCTCGACCAGCTCGGCCTCGACCAGCCCCGTCTCGGCCAGTTCGGGCTTGGCGGCCTTCCACCGCATGACGCGGATCTCGCGCGGCAGCAGCGCCAGCGCGGAAGCGACCAAGATGATCGCGGCCGCGCCGTACTGGGTCGCCGACGCGCCGACCGCCGCAGCGATCGGGCCCGCGATAAGCGCGCCGGCAGGCATGCCCATCACGCTGCCGAGGGCGTCGTAGGCCGAGACCCGGGCCAGCATCTCCGAGGGGATGTTGACGGCCATGGTGACGGTCCAGACCACCATCATCGCCTCCATCGTCACCCCGATCCCGAACGCGATAAGGCAGATCACCGCGAGCGGCAGCAACATCGCGAGCGACAGCAACGACAGCGCGATCACCGCACCGCCGAACACGACGAACACGATCGGCCGCCGGGGCGCCCACTTCAGCGCGACCACGCCGCCGACGATCAAGCCGACGCCTTCGGCCGCGGTGATCAGGCCCCAGGCCTGCGCGCCGCCGAGGTGCGCTCTGGCGACAGCCGGCCCGAGCACCTGGAACCCTCCGTACCAGGCGGCGAGAACCACGGTGAACTGCAGCACTGTGACCCAGAGCCACTTGTGCGACCAGAACTCCGACCAGCCTTCGCGCAGCTCCCGCAGCATGCTGGGAGCAGGCGCCGGCTCCTCCGCCTCCGAGGCCGAAGCATCAGAGGGACCGAGCCGGACCGCCAGCATCAGCGGCACCGCCGAGAACATGCCGACGCCGCAGACGGTCAGCGCCCACCCGGGCCCGAACAGCGCCACGCACTCACCGGCCAGCGCCGCGCCGCCCATCATCGCGACGTTCATCGCGAGCCGGCTGATCGCGCTGGCTTCCTGCAACTGCCCGTTCGGGACCAGGCGCGGCAGCAGCGCGGCGGACGCCGGGTAGAACAGCGCCATGCCGGTACCGGTCAGGAACTCAAGGCCGAGCATGGTCGGCATGCCCGGCCGGCCGAGCAGCACGAGCAGCCCGAAGGTGCCCTCGCCGACCGCGATCATGATGTTCGCGGCGACGATCACTAGCTGCGGCGCGATGCGGTCGGCGATCACGCCGCCGATCAGCATGAAGATCAGCGACGGCGCGATCTGGGCGGCCAGCACGTAGGACAGGTCCGCGGTCGATCCGGCCGGATGCGCCGCCGAGGTCGTCGCCGCGAGCACCGCGAACGACACGCCCACCAAAGAGAACGAGAACGCCAGCGGCGCAAGCAACCGGTCGGCGAGCAAGAGCCGGAAGTTGCGGTTCGCCAGCGCTGGATAGCGGCGCGTCAGCGCACGCGTGAACATGACTAAGTCCTTTTCTATCGACGCCCAGCCGGGCGCCTCAAAGGTGCCCAGCCGAGCGATACTATCTGCCCTGGTCAGGGGCGCCCAAGTGATTTTTCGCCCGAACCGGGCCGGGAATGCCCCAGCGAGGCCCACAAGTCCCCCCAAGGGCCAAACCCGGTCAACCCTCCCAACATTCCCGGCGAGCCCCGACCGCTCGTCACCGCGCTGACATCGGTAAAGTCGCGTTCACCACTTAGCGAGGGGAAGGTCAGTCGCCGATGAGCATCCTTGGCACGAGGGTCCTGCGTACCGAGGACCCGCGGTTTCTGACGACCGGGGGCGTCTATACCGAAGACCTGACCGATGACCGGCTGACCGGCGCCTGCCACGTGTTCTTCGTCCGCTCGCCGCTGGCTCACGCGCGGATCACCGGCATCGACACCAGCGCCGCCTTGGAAGCGCCGGGCGTCCTGGCCGTCTATACCGGCAAGGATCTAGACGATGCCGGCGTCGCGAAGATCCCGCCGCCCTTCCCTGGCCTGTACAACGAGCACATGATCCGCGATCTGCTCTGCACCGACGTGGTCAGGTTCGTCGGCGACGCGGTGGCGGCGGTCGTCACCGAGGAGATCTATCAGGGCGAAGACGCGATCGAACTGGTCAGCGTCGACTACGACCCGCTCCCGGCCGTCATCGACTTCGACGAGGCCCTGGCCAGCAAGACGATCCTGTTCGAAGAAGCGGGCACCAACGTCGTCGCCGAGTTCGGCAACGCCGAGAGCCTGACGGCGGACCTGTTCGACGGCTGCGACGTCGTCGTCTCGCATACGTTCACCAACCAGCGAGTCGCGCCGGCGCCCATGGAGGGCCGGGCGGCCGCCGCCGTCTGGGGCGACGACGGTCGCCTCACCACCTGGATCCCCAACCAGGGCGCCCAGGGCACCAAGGGCTCCGTCGCCAAGATGCTCGCCATCGAGCCAGAAATGGTCCGGGTGATCACCCCCGACGTCGGCGGCGCGTTCGGTGCCAAGTTCGGCGCCGACCCCGAGCACATCGTCGTCGCCTGGGTCGCTAAGCAACTCGGCCGCCCCGCCCGCTGGAGCGAGACCAGGTACGAGAACCTGATCGCGATGACGCACGGCCGCGCCCAGCGGCACAAGATCACGATCGGCGGCTCGAAGGACGGAAACGTCGAGGCCTACCGCCTTGAGGTCATTCAGGACTCCGGTGCCTACCCGCGCCTCGGCGCCGTGCTCCCGATGCTGACGATCCTGATGGCGATCGGCCCCTACGACATTCCCAAGGCCGAGGCGATCGCGGTCTCCGTCGCCACGACCACGACGCCCACCGGCGCCTACCGAGGTGCGGGCAGGCCAGAGGCGACGGCCGCTCTGGAACGGGCGTTCGACCTGTTCGCGGCCGAGATCGAGATGGATCCAGCGCAGGTCAGGCGGCGCAACCTGCTGCCGCCGTTCACGCAGACGCACACCACCAAGTTCGGCGCCAAGTACGACTCGGGCGACTACGCCGCCGCCCTGGACAAGGCGCTGGATGCGGCCGGCTACGACAAGCTGCGCGACGAGCAGGCCCGGCGCCGGGCCAATCACGACATCGTCCAGCTCGGCATCGGCGTGGCCTGCTACGTCGAGATCACCGGCGGCGGCGACGGCGAAGACGAAGGACCGAGCGAGAACGCCACCGTCGAGGTTCATCCCGATGGGACAGCCACGATCCTCACCGGGACCTCGCCGCACGGCCAGGGTCACAGCACCGCGTGGGCGATGATCGCTTCGGAAGAACTAGGAATCCCCGTAGAAAATTTCACCCTAAAATGGGGTGATACCGATCTTATCCCCGAAGGGGGAGGAACCGGTGGATCGCGCAGCCTACAGCAAGGTGGCGCAGCCGTTCAGCAGGCGTCGCGCGAGCTGATCGACGTCGCGCGGGAACGAGCCGCCACCGCGCTTGAGGCCAGTGCCGCCGACCTGAAGTTCAACGTCGAGCGCAGCGCGTTCGAGGTGGCCGGCGACCCCGACGCGGCCGTGCGGCTGACCGAGCTGGCGGAGTCGGAACGGCTGTTCGTGCGTTCGGTGTTCACCGCCCCCGACGCGACGTTCCCGTTCGGCACCCACGTGGCGGTGGCCGAGGTCGACACCGCGACCGGCAAGGCGACGCTGCGAAGCGTCGTCACCGTGGACGACGCGGGCATCGTGCTGAACCCGCTGCTCGCCGAGGGCCAGCGGCACGGCGGCATCGCCCAGGGCGCGGCCCAGGCGCTGGTCGAGGAGGTCGTCTACGACGCCGACGGCAACCCCCTGACCGCGAGCTTCGCCGACTACCCGATCGTGACCGCCACCGAGCTGCCGAGTTTCGACCTGGCCACGATGGAGACGCCCACCAGCTACAACCCCCTCGGCGCCAAAGGCATCGGCGAAGCAGGCACGATCGGCGCGACTCCGGCCACCCAGAGCGCGATCGTCGACGCGGTCGCCCATCTAGGCGTCCGTCACGTCGAGATGCCCACCTCCCCGATGCGCATCTGGCGCGCCATTCAAGCGGCTAAGGATAAAGCCGAGAAAACCAAAGACAATCTTCAAGGAGAAAGCTTTGCGGGGGCTTCTAAAGCAGCTGGATCGGAGAGTGCCTAGATGCGAGTCGAACTGACTGTCAACGGCGAGTCTCGGTCAGACGACGTCGAGGCGAGGCTGCTGCTGGTGCACTACCTCCGCGAGGTCTGCGGCCTGCGGGCAGCGAACATCGGCTGCGATACGACCTCCTGCGGAGCCTGCACGGTGCTGGTGAACGGAGAGTCGGTGAAGTCCTGCACGGTGCTGGTCGCCCAGGCGAACGGCGCCGAGATAACGACTGCCGAGGGACTGGCCGCCGACGGGGAGCTGCATCCGGTTCAGCGGGCGTTCCGCGCCGAGCACGGGCTGCAGTGCGGATTCTGCACCCCGGGCATGGTCATGGCGACGGTCAGCCTGCTGGCCGAGAACCCGAACCCGACCGAGCAAGAGGTCCGCGAGGGTCTTGAGGGCAATATCTGCCGCTGCACGGGCTATCACAACATCGTCCGGGCCGTCCTAGCTGCGGCTGCCAACGGGTCAGAAGCAGGGGTGTCCGCATGATTCCCGCGCGGTTCGATTATGTGGCGGCCGAGTCCGTCGAGCATGCGATCGCTTTGCTGGCTGAGCATGGAGACGATGCGAAGGTACTCGCGGGCGGGCACTCGCTGCTTCCGATGATGAAGCTGCGGCTGGCCGCTCCCGAGGTGCTGATCGACATCACCAGGGCGGGCCTGTCCGGGATCAGCGTCGACGGCGATGAACTGGTGATCGGCGCGACCACGCGGCACGCCGACATCGTCTCGTCGGCGGTGATCAAGGCCGACGCTCCGCTGCTGGCCCATTCGGCCTCGCTGGTCGGCGACCCCCAGATCCGGCATCGCGGCACGATCGGCGGGTCGCTCGCGCACGCGGACCCGGCCGCCGACCTGCCGATGGCGCTGGTCGCGCTCGGCGGCTCGATGGAGCTTCGCGGTCCGGACGGCACCCGGGTCGTGCTCGCCGACGACTTCTTTGCCGGGTACTTCGAGACCGCGCTGGATGAGGGCGAACTGCTCACGGCGGTCCGGGTGCCGCGCCGCCCGGACGAGCCCTGGGGCTACCAGAAATTCGTGCGGCGAGCCAACGACTGGGCGATCGTCGGGGTCGCGGCTGTCGCCGGGCGGGTCGCGCTGGGCAACATGGGCTCGACTCCGCTGCGCGCGACCGCGACCGAGCAAGCGCTGGCCAGCGGCGCCGACCCGGCCCAGGCGGCGCAGTACGCGGCCGAGGGAACCTCGCCGGCAGCCGACATCCACGCCGACGCCGAGTACCGCCAGCACCTAGCCCGAGTCCTCACCGAGCGAGCCCTGTCCGGCCAGCGCTCGTAGCGCGCTGGCCCGCTATCGTCGTGAAGGGTCCAGGACCTGGCGGCCCGCCGCGAGGACCTAGTGCGCCAGCTCGAGGGATAGCTTCGTGGCCGAGCTCTTGGTCACGAACCCGTGCAGACGACGGGGGTCACTGTAGTTTCCGACGATCGTGCAGCTGTCAGCCGAGGCGCATGACATTTCGTCGACCTCAGCATGTACGCCCGTATTCAGTGACCGCAGGCCGGGCACCTCGACCGCGGAACCCCAGCGGCCGTCGCGCTCGACGGCCGCGAACCCCTGCTGACCGTTACGGGTCTCATAGTTTCCGCCGACCGCGCACCTGCCGGCCGAGGCGCACGACACCGACAAGACGATGGTGTCATGTCCGCCCTTGCTCAGTGCCGCCAGGCCAGGCACCTGGATCGCTTGGCTCCAGCGGCCGTTCTTCTCGCTGGCCACGAACCCCTGGGACGGGAACGAGGCGCCGGTGTACCACCCCCCGGCAGCGCAGTTGCCCGGCGAGGTGCACGACACCGACAAGACGATAGCCAGGCCTCCCCTGTTCAGCGTTCCCAGGCCGGGTACCTCGATCGCCTGGCCCCACCGGCCGTCCTTCTCGCTGGCCACGAACCCCTGCCCGTCGTCGTGACCGTCGGTGTACTGGCCGCCGACCGAGCAGCTGTCCGCCGAGGGGCACGACACGGCATCGACCTCGGCGCCCCCTCCTCTGTTTAGTGCCCGCAGGCCCGGCACCTCGATCGCCCGGCCCCACCGGCCGTCCTTCTCGCTGACCACGAAAGCCTGGCCACGTTCGTCGGCTCCCCCGGCTACGCAGCTGCCGGACGCGCCGCACGACACCGCGGAGATGTCGGAGTCATCGCCCTTCTTCAGTGGTCCCAGGTCGGGCACCCCAATAGCCCGGCCCCACCGGCCGTCCTTCTCGCTGACCACGAACACCTGGGTGGCGTCAGCATCCCAGTGGTTCCCGCCGGCCGCGCAGTTGCCGACCGAGGCGCACGACACCGAGAGAACTAGAGCCTGCGCCCGTCCGAGGCCGGTCACCTCGATCGCCCGGCCCCAGCGGCCATTCCGCTCGCTCACCACAAACGGATGGCTACCACTGTGCTGGTAATCTCCGCCAGCCGCGCAGTTGCCCGCAGAGGCGCAGGACACCTCGTTGACCTCGGCCCGCCCGCCCGTGTTCAGTGCTCCCAGGCCGGGTACCTCAATCGCCCGGCCCCACCGGCCGCTGCGCTCGTCCACCACGAACCCCTGACGATCGCCGTGCTTCCAGTAATCCCCGGCGGCCGCGCAGTTACCCGGCGACGGGCACGACACCGAGACGACCTGGGTGGCCCGGCCATGACTCAAAGCCTCGAGGCCCGGTACCCCGACCGCCTCGCCCCACGGGCCAGCCGCCCCGACTGCCCGAGCCGGAACCGTCCCGGCCGGGACCGGCGGCGGCCCGGCACCCAGCACCGCAACTGCACCGGCAGCAGCGACCAAGACCCAACGTCGCACGATCATTTCTCACACCTTCCACGGACATGACGCCCGGCACGCCCGCCTGGTTTACCACCACGCGTCGCGCCCAACGCGGTCGCGAGCCTGAGGTAGCTCTGGATTTGGTGCGCCTGCTGGAGCCGGCGCGAACGCGGCCAGCTATCGTCTTGGGGGTTGCGGGATAATGGCGAGGAGGAACGACTGTGGCGTCGGCTAGCGAACTCAGGGCACAGATCGAGGAGGTCGACCGGGACCTGGAGAATCTGCGCCGGACGGCGGCGGATGTCCGATCCGATGTCGGCGAGGAAGAGGATCCGGCCGACCGCGGTGCGCTGATTCAGCAGGCGGACGAACTTGACGGGCAAGTGCAGGATCTGCTGGCCCGACGCGAAGACCTGCTGCGCCAACTCGAGGACTAGCTGATTGTCGGCAAGACCGGCAGAAAAGGGCCCACGGGCGTTACAGGACGTAGGTGCCGCGTCCTGGCAGCGTCTCATCACTGACGACGGAGAACTCTCCTGGCACACCCGCGCACCTCACCATCCCGACGGCGGCATCCCACTCCCCGATATCGCCGCCACAATCAACCGAGCCCTCGCCAAAGCCCAGCACCCGCCCCACAGCTAATCCCGCCCACGAACGCGGAGTCGGCGATTGGCTGGCACTGTCAGTGCCTTGGTCGATGATGTCGGGTATGCATCGGATCGATACCGACGAGCGCCGTCGACGCCTGGGCGTGCGGCACGGGCTGGCCGGTCCGACGAGTTCCGACCCGGCCGAGATCGCCAGGTCCGTGGTGGTGCTGCACTCGACCGACCCGGCGACGGTGTATCTGTCGATCCGGGCCCGGGCTGCCGCTTCGGTGACGCCGGCGGTGATCGAGGACTGCCTGTACGAGCGCCGGGACCTGGTCAGGATGCTAGCGATGCGGCGGACGGTGTTCATCGTGCCGACCGAGTCGGTGCCGGTCGTGCAGGCGGCGGCGACCGACAAGATCGCGATGGATCAGCGCACGACGCTGGTCAAGCACCTGCGCGAGCTCGGCGGGGTGGCCGATGCCGGTCCGTGGCTGGCCGACGTGGAAGCCTCGGTGCTGCGCGTCTTCAACGAGCGGCCAGGTCCGCTGGCGGCGACCGAGCTGTCGGCCGCCGAGCCGCGGTTGAAGACCCAGCTCAAGATGGCCGAGGGCAAGGCGTACCAGGCGACGGTCAACATCACGAGCCGGGTCCTGCTGCTGATGGCCGCTCAGGGCCTGATCGTGCGCGGCCGGCCGATCGGCACCTGGGTCTCTCAGCAGTACCGCTGGTCGCTGCTCGAGCACTGGGTCCCGGCCGTGCACGCGGTGACTCCGCCCGGCGCTGAGGCCGCCAGGACGAAGCTGGCGCGGCTGTGGCTGACGGCGTTCGGCCCGGCGCCGGTGACCGATCTTAAATGGTGGACCGGCTGGACGGTGGCCCAGACCAAGCAGGCACTCGCCGCGCTCGGTGCGGTCGAGGTCGATCTGGGCTCAGGTACCGGCATGGCGCTGCCCGATGATCTGGCCTCCACCGACGAAACAAACCCCTGGGTAGCTTTCCTCCCCGCCCTAGATCCGACCACCATGGGCTGGGCCGAACGCTCCTGGTATCTCGGCGAGCATAGGCAGACGCTGTTCGACACCAACGGCAACGCCGGCCCGACGATCTGGGTCGATGGCCGGATCGTCGGCGGCTGGGCCCAGACCCCGGCCGGGGAAATCGCGATCAGGATCTTCGACGACGTCGGTGCCGACACCCAGAAGCTGATCGAAGCCGAAGCCGAGCGGGTTGGCGACTGGCTTGGCCCGGTGCGCGTGATCCCGCGGTTCCGCACCCCGACCGAACGCGAGCTATCCAGTTAGCCTGTTTCTAGAATGAATCATCTTTAGGGCTAGAGACTCAAGGCGGCCCCGCCGGCAGGGAGGGACCCGATGGGCGATGCGGCGCAGGCCCGCGTGCTCGCGATCATGGGGTCGGGCGAAACCAGCCCGACGATGGTGACGATCCACAAGGAAATCGTGGCCCGGCTCGGACCTGGCAAACACAGCGCGGTCCTGCTCGACACGCCGTACGCGTTCCAGGAGAACGCCGCCGACATCTCCTCTCGCTCGGCCGCCTACTTCGCCCGCAGCGTCGGGCTCGAGGTCGATGCGGTGACCGAGGACTGCCTGTCCGCAGGAGGAGCCGCGGCCGCCGCTGGGGTGGCGGCGATCCGCAGCTCGGACTGGGTGTTCGCCGGGCCGGGCAGCCCGACCTATGCGCTGTCCAAGTGGCGCGGCGGCCCGGTCGCCGATGCCTTGCGCGACCGGATCGCGGCCGGTACCGGGATCACGATCATCGCGTCGGCCGCTGCGGCGGCGATAGGCTTCCTCGCGATCCCGGTCTACGAGATCTACAAGGTCGGGGCCGACCCGCACTGGCTCGAGGGCCTGGACCTGATGAGCGTGCTCGGCCTGAAGGTCGTCGTGATCCCGCACTACGACAACGCCGAGGGCGGCACCCACGACACCCGGTTCTGCTACCTGGGCGAGCGCCGGCTGTCCATGCTGGAGCGCGAACTGGCGGCCGACTCGGCCGTGCTCGGAGTCGACGAGCACACCGCGCTGGTGATCGACCTGGCGACCCAGCGGGCGCAGGTGCTGGGCAAGGGCGGGGCGACCGTGCGCAAGGCCGGCGTCAGCACGGTGCTCCCGGCCGGCTCGACGATCTCGCTGGCCGACCTGCGCACGCTGGCCGTCAGCGGGCAGTCTTGCCGCAGCGCCGCGCCGGCCGGTGAAAGCGCCAGCGACTCTGGTCCCGGGGCCGGTCAGCCCGAGGGCGGCGCCGCCGCCCTCGGCGAGCTGCCGGAACTGACCGTCGCCGCCGAAGGCCAGTTCGACGCGGCCGTCCGCGACAAGAACAGCGACGCGATGGTGTCGGCGATCCTGGACCTGGAAGCCGCGATCGAGGCCTGGGCCTCCGACACCGACGAGAACGACAACTCCGACCGCGCCCGCGCGGTCCTTCGCGGGCTCGTCGTGCGGCTCGGCAAGTCCGCCGAGAGCGGCCTGTCCGATCCGGCCGACCAGCTCCGCCCGGCCGTCGAGCCCCTGATCAGCCTGCGGGCCGCGCTGCGCAAAGACGGCAACTACGCCGCCGCCGACACGATCAGGGACGCGCTCGGTGCCGTCGGCGTCGAACTGCGAGACTCTCCCGATGGAACTTCGTGGGCGCTGGCCGCCACAACCTGACCCGACCTGGAACTTAGGCGGTCGACCAGGCCAGCGGCAGCGAGTCGATGCCGAAGATACCTTCGACGCCGCCTAGCTGCACCGGCCCGCTGGCGTGCAGGCCGGGCATGCGGGGCGCGAGGAACGTGAAGGCTTCCTCAAGCTCGGCCCTGGCCAGGTTCTGTCCCAGGCAGAAGTGCGGCCCGGCGCCGAAGGTAAGCACCCGCTCCCCCGTCCGGCCGACGGCGATGTCGAAGTCCGCACCCCCTCCGTCGACCAGTTCCCGGTTGGCCTGCTCGGCGCAGATCGCGATGATCGTCCCGGCCGGGAAGATCACTCCGCGATGCTCGATGTCCTCGGTGCAGATCCGGGCGGTGAACGGGGTGATCGGCTCGTACCTGAGCACCTCATCCACGGCGGCCGGCACCAAGTCTGGCTGCTTGCGCAGCAGCTCCCACTGGTCGGGATGGGCGGCGAACAGCCGCATCCCGTGCGCCAGTTGCGCGACCGTGGTGTCGACGCCGCCGGCCAGGACATTGAGCACGAGGTTGACGCACTCGCCGGCCGAGAGCCGGTCACCTTCTTCCTCGGCCCGCAGCAGCGTGCTGATCAGATCGTCGGACGGCTCCCGTCGACGCCGGTCCAGCAGGCTGGCGACGTAGTCGTACAGCTCGTTGACGGCCCGCTCGATCCGCTCCGGCTCCTCGGCGAGCGCCTTGATGTCGAACTGCCGTTGCACCCAGCCCGACCACTCCTGCAGCTCGGCCGCATCGGCCTGGGGCGCGCCGATGACCTCGGCGATCGTCCGAGCCGGGAACGGCCCAGCGAACGCCGACACGAACTCGCACTCGCTTCCGCCGTTCAGCTCGTCCCACAGCGAAGCGGCGATCTCCCGCATCGCTGGCCGCCACTGCGCCGCTGCCCGGGGAGTGAACGCCGGCGACACCAGGCTCCGGATCCGGCGGTGCCGGTCGCCGGTGAGATTCAAGATGTTGGCCTCGATCTGCTCGGCCAGCCGCCCGCCGGTGATCCCGAACAGCTCCGCGATCTCCTTGCCGGGGAACCTGGTCCCCCGGGCCCGCAGGAAGAATTCCCCTGACTCCCGGTCCAGCACGACGTACGAGATCGGCGACTTGGCCAGCCAGCCGTGCTCCCTGACCGTCACGAGCCGATCGTGGTACCCGTCCGCGCTCAGCTCGGCAGTATCGAATTCCGGCAGCTCCAGATCTGCGACCAGCTCGGCCATGCGCACCTCCGAAAGAAATGCTCTTTATTGCCGCAAAACTACCTGCCGTAGGGTCTGTCGGCCAGAGGCGGATGCGGTGCCGTGCCGGTGAAAATCTCAGCTCTGCCAGCTGCGACCGTCCCAGTGCACGGCCAGCCCGTGCGCACCGTTATCGGCGTATTGGCCTACCGCCCACGCGTTCCCGGTCGCCGCTGTCGCGACGTGGAACAGCAGCGTCTGATCGGTGCCAGCGGTGGGCTCGGGAACTGGGTGCTGGACCCATGCTGGCCGTTCCAGTGCAGGATCAGGCCGGCTGCCCTTGCCACCCGGCGCCCGCGGAACTGAGTTACCGTTCCTGTCGTGCCTGCCAGGTACGGCCGTTCCAGTGCAGGAATAGCCCCTGCGCGTAGCCGTTGGGCGTACGGTAGGCACCGACGGCCCACGCGTCGTCCGGCCCTGATGTGGTGACCGCGATCAGCCGCGCCGAGTCGCCTGAATCCGGGCCCGGGCTTGGCAGCTGGGTCCAGATGACTCCGTTCCAATGCAGGATCAGGCCGGATTCGTGGCCCGAGCTCTCTTTCGATTGCCCGACCGCCCAGACGTTGCTGGGCGATGCCCCGGCCACGCCCGACAGGACATCGCCGGACGGGTCGGGGTCAGGCGTCACCTGCCGCGCCCAGTTGCGGCCGTCCCAGTGCAGCACCAGCGTCCTCGAACCCGGGTGGATCAGGTATCCGACCGCCCAGGCATCACTGGCTGACATCGCGGTGACTCCGAAAAGCATGGCGTCGGCGGACCGACTGAAAGAGGGAGTGCGTTCCTGCCGCCAGGATGAGCCGTCCCAGTGCAGCACCAGTACCCGCCGGTGCGACCTGGCGTCCTGGTAGTAGCCAACCGCCCAGGCGTCCCTGGCCGAGATGACCGTGACGCTGGTTAGTCGGTCATCGCGACCCGCGCCGCCCGGGTTCGGGCTAGCCACTTGCCGCCACGCCGTACCGTTCCACGCAACGATCAGCGTCCGGAGATGACCGGCGCGCGTCCGGTAGTTGCCGACGGCCCAGGCGCTGGATTCCGAACTCGCCGCTACCCCGAACAGGGCGGTACTCCATTTGCCCCTGCCCGGCTCCGGAACGGCCTGGCGGGCCCAGACGGTGCCATTCCAGTACTCGATCAGGGCATGCGTCCCGTTGGCGTTGGCGTAGGTCCCGGCCGCCCAGCCGTTGGTGCCGGAGGTAACAGCGAGCGCGTGCAGGCTGCTCGACGCGCCCGGCGCCGCGGAGGCCTGCTGCCACCAGGAAGTCCCGCCGAACCGCATGGCCAGCGCGGTGAAGTTGTTCGGGCCGAGCACGTCTCCGACGGCCAGGACCTGGCAGGAAGACAGCATCGCGACCCCGGTCAATGAGGCCTGCGGCTCAGACGGCTGGGCGCCATTCCAGGCCGCGCAGGCCGCCGACGGTGGCATCGGGAACGAGCCGCGAAGCGCCGGCAGCGCCGAGAACCCGGCCGCGGCGGCAAACAGGACCGGGACCGCAGCGGCCACCTTCACGATCCTCGATATCGGCACCGAATCCACCTCCGTCGTTCGTGATTTCGCGTAGTTGACGCCCATCGTTGGCAACTGGTTGTCAGGCAGCCGCAGGCAGGCTCGCTATCATCGCCCTTGCAGGTAGAACCCTTAACTAGGAGCCAGCCACGGCTACCTCTGACGCGGGCAAAGACGGGTCAACGCCAGTAGGCACCGAGCCCGATGTGCGGTTCACCCTGGCGAACGAGCGGACGTTCCTCGCCTGGAGCCGCACCGCCCTGGCCCTGATCGCGGCCGGCCTGGCAGTGGCCCAGCTCCTGCCGCCGTTCCCCGGCGTGCCGTGGGGCCGCTCGGTGATCGCGACGCCGCTGATCCTGCTCGGCGCGGCCCTGCCTGGCCTCAGCTACCTGGAGTGGCGCCGCAACCAGCGAGCCATCAGGCTGGCCGAGCCCCTGCCGCAGAGCCAGCTGCCGAAAATCCTGGCCGTCACCGTCTGCCTGATCGCCCTGATCGCGGCCGCCGTGGACCTGTACTCCAAGGTGTTCAAGTGAGCGGCCGCCCGCCCAAGGATGCCCGGCCGCCCAAGGATGCCCGGCCACCCGATCCCGGACTGGCCCAGGAGCGCACCAGCCTGGCCTGGACCAGAAGCGCGATCGCCTTCGCCGCGATCGGCGGCGCGATCCTGAAGACCAGACCGGTGGTCGGCGCCCCGCTGCTGCTCTTCAGCGCCGTCATCTGGCTAATCGGCCGCTCCCGCCGGACCCCAGGACGCGCTGGCCTAGCCCCCCGCCGCGTCCTCACTGTCGCCATCAGCGTGACCGTAGTAGCAGTAGCCGCCCTGATCATCGCCCTAGCCGAGCAATCCGCCCCAGGCCTGCGCCTCTAGGCGCAATGCCCTCAAGCTATCTCTGATCATGGCCGTGACCAGCGCACGCGGGAACTCTCCACGAACACGACCGCGGCGCCCGTCCGCCGGGTCGGTGATCACGGCGAATTACCCGGCCGGCCATCGAAAACTCGCCACGATCATGAAATCTAGTAGCTTTTGTCCGATTTCTGGTGGCGACTTTTCGCCGCGCGGTGAGATTTCGGCATATGTCACTGCTAAATCGCCGTCAAGCGAAAACTCATCACGATCATGCAATGCCGTTCAGCTTGCTGGTGATCATGTCGGGGCCTGGGGTTTCACGTCGGCCGCCGACCGACCGTCGCTGCCTGGCCGGAGTCCGTCCGGCGGCGCGTGCCGTTGGCCGGTAAAAACACTACGAAGCATCGCATGCCCCGAGGCCGACAATTGCGGGCCAATCCGTCATAGTTGCCTACTCCGCTGGTCTCCTCCAGAAGACGCTCCTGAGTATCGCATGCCAGACATCAATCAACGCATGCTAAGGCAGTAGGTGGCATAACCCGGGCTACTTCTTGCGGTCGCGCTTGCCTTGATTGCCGGGGGCTGCGGGCCCGGCTAGGCCGGCGCGGCGCAGGGCTGCGGCCATTGCTCCCTCGGGTTCAGGCTGCCGGTTGCCACCTGGACGGCCGCCGCTTGGTCTGCCTCCAGAGCCTTTATTGCCGCCATTACCACGCTGGCCGCCGCGGTCATTGCGCTGGCGGCGGTCGGAGTCGGCGGGCTGGCGTTCTCCGCGGGGGCGGGAGTCACCTGATTTGCCGCCGGACCCGGCACCAGGCTCGTCGAGGCGCATGGTGAGGGAGATGCGCTTGCGCGGGATGTCGACGCCGAGGACCTTGACCTTGACGATGTCGCCGGACTTGGCGACCTCGCGCGGGTCGCTGACGAAGCCCTTGGACATCGCGGAGACGTGGACCAGCCCGTCCTGGTGGACGCCGATATCGACGAACGCGCCGAACGCGGCCACGTTGGTGACCACGCCTTCCAGAACCATCCCTGGCTTCAGGTCGGCCAGTGACTCGACGCCTTCGGCGAAGACCGCCGTGGTGAACGCGGGGCGCGGGTCGCGGCCGGGCTTTTCCAGTTCACCCAGGATGTCGGTAACCGTGGGCAGGCCGAAGCGCTCGTCGGTGAAGTCGGCCGGCTTCAGCGAGCGCAGCATCGCGGTGTTGCCGATCAACTCGCTCACCGGAGTGCTACCCGCGGGGGCTCCGGGGGTCGTCCCCCGGGTATTCACTGCTTCGAGGATCCGGCGAACCACTGGATAGGCCTCCGGGTGAACGGCCGAGGTGTCCAGCGGGTCGTCGCCGCCGGTGATCCGCAGGAAGCCCGCGCATTGCTCGAACGCCTTCGGGCCTAGCCTTGGCACCTCCTTGAGAGCCTGGCGAGTGGCGAATGGACCGCGTTCGTCCCGGTGGGCGACGATCGCTCCGGCCAGGCCTTCGCTGATGCCGGAGACCCGGGTAAGCAGCGGCACCGAGGCCGTATTGACGTCTACGCCGACCGCGTTCACGCAGGTCTCGACGACGGCATCGAGCGACTTGGACAGCTTGTTCTGGGTCAGGTCGTGCTGGTACTGCCCGACGCCGATGGACTTCGGGTCGATCTTGACCAGTTCGGCCAGCGGGTCCTGCAGGCGGCGTGCGATCGAGACCGCGCCGCGCAGCGACACGTCCATCTCCGGCAGTTCGCGGGAGGCGTAAGCGGAGGCCGAGTAGACCGAGGCGCCGGCCTCGGAAACCATCACCTTGGTCAGCTTCAGGTCGGGCCTGGCCTTGATCAGGTCGGCCGCGAGCTTGTCGGTCTCCCGGGACGCGGTCCCGTTGCCGATGGCGATCAGGTCGACATTGTGTTCGGCGGCCAGCTTGGCCAGCGTGGCGATCGACTCGTCCCACTTGCGCTGCGGCTCGTGGGGGTAGATCGTCTTGGTCGCGACCGGCTTGCCGGTCTTGTCGACGACGGTGACCTTGACCCCCGTGCGGAACCCTGGGTCAAGGCCCATGGTGGTGCGGGCTCCGGCCGGGGCGGCGAGCAGCAGGTCGCGCAGGTTCGTCGCGAAGACCCTGACCGCCTCGTCTTCGGCCGCCTGCCAGAGCCGCATCCGCAGGTCGGCTGCGATGTGCACGCTGATCCTGGCCCGCCAGGCGACCCTGACGGTGTCGGACAGCCACCGGTCGGCGGCCCGGCCGCGATCGGCGATCTTGAAGTGATCGGCGACCAGGGCCTCGGAGTCGGAAAAGCCTGAGCCGGCCAGCTCGCCGTCGCCCGGGTCCATGGTCAGGTCCAGGAACCCTTCCTTCTCGCCTCGGAACATCGCGAGGATACGGTGTGAGGGCAGCTTGGGATAAGGCTCGTTAAAGTCGAAATAGTCGGAAAATTTTGCGCCGGCTTCTTCCTTGCCGTCCTTGACGCTGGCCACGAGCTTGCCCCTGGACCAAGTACGTTCGCGCAGCACGCCGATCAGGTCGGCGTCTTCGGAGAACCGCTCGACCAGGATCGCCTGGGCCCCGTCCAGCGCGGCCGCGATGTCGGACACGCCCCGCTTCACGTCGACGAAGCCCATCGCCGTGGTGTGCGGGTTCTTCGTCGGGTCGGTGAGCAGAAGCTCGGCGAGCGGCTCAAGTCCGGCCTCGCGAGCGATCTGGGCCCTGGTCCGCCGCTTCGGCTTGTACGGCAGGTAGATGTCTTCCAGCCGGGCCTTGGTCTGCGCGTTCATGATCTGGGCGGCCAGCGCGTCGGTCAGCTTGCCCTGCGACCGGATCGACTCGATGATCGCGGTGCGACGCTCTTCGAGCTCACGCAGGTAGGTGAGCCGCTCGGTGAGCGTCCGGAGCTGGGCGTCGTCCAGCCCGCCGGTGGCTTCCTTGCGGTACCGGGCTATAAACGGCACGGTCGCCCCGCCATCGAGCAATTCGATCGCGGCGACCACCTGGCGCTCGGCGACCGACAGCTCCTCGGCGATCGTGCGCTGCACGGGCACCGGGGCCGGGATCTTGACGTCCGGCTGGCTCGCGGCCGCAGTTTCAGCTGCGGGCTCGGGCTCGGCCGATTCGGGGCTGGATGACTTGTCGGACGGGGAATTCACGAGCGGACTCTACCCTCCGCCGCACACTGTAAGGACCGGAACCGCCCGCCTCTGTTGGGTGTTCTGGTGGGCGGCATCCCTACAGCCTGCCAGCGGGTTGCTGACAGAGAATAGGGCACCAAGGAAAGGCTGCGCACCGTTCGGCACCATCGCGCAGGTGTAGGTGGCTGCCGTTACGGTGCGGCCATGCCGAATGAGCTCGGCCCTGGTCAGTCCCCGACGCCCCCGCACCAACTGCCGCTGCCGGGCCGGAGGCCGGGAGGCGGCCGGCCTACTGCGCATGACTCGGTGTTCCGCCGCATCTTCGGCGTGCCCGAGAACGCGGCGTCCCAGTTGCGCGCGGTGCTGCCGCCGGGCCTGACGGCCGGGCTCGACCTGGACAATCTCACCCCGGTACCGGCCAGCTTCGTCGACGAAGCGCTGAGGTGGCGATACTCGGACCTGCTGTTCACCGCGCCGCTGGACGGCCGGGACGCCTACGTGTACCTGTTAGCCGAGCACCAGAGCAGCACCGATCCGCTGATGTCCTTCCGGATGCTCCGGTACGTCATCCGGATCTGGGACCAGCACCTGCGCGGCCATCCGCAGGCCCGCCTGCTGCCGGCGGTGATCCCCCTGGTCGTTCACCACGGCCGCTCAAGACCGCCGCCGGCAACCCCGAGGTTCCCGCCCAGCTGCGGCCGTGGGCCGATCAGCTGCGGGCGATCCTGGACCAGCCCGGCGGCGGCGAGGCGTTCATCGCGATCCTGACC
The DNA here is from genome assembly GCA_035606435.1 of Streptosporangiaceae bacterium. GTDB lineage: Bacteria > Actinomycetota > Actinomycetes > Streptosporangiales > Streptosporangiaceae > Chersky-822. The sequence continues at coordinate 18,146 of DATNFM010000079.1, forward strand.
TATATTGAGCTTGTCAGCGAAGCACCCGCCAGCGAACTGCACGACCTGGCCGCCTCGCTCGGGCCGGACGCAGAGGAAGCATACATGACCACCGCAGAAGTGCTGCGCAGCCAAGGCCGCGTCCAAGGCCGCGCCGAAGGCCGGGCGGAAGGCCGTGCTCAAGGCCGGGCGGAAGGCCGTGCCGAAGGGCGGACCAAAGGCCTGACTGAAGGCTGGGCTGAGGCACTGGTGCAGGTGCTGACCGTCAGGTTCGGCCCGCTACCCGAAGACGTGTCCCAGACGGTGGATTTGGCCACCGGCGACCAGGTTCAGGCCTGGACCGCCCGCGCCGTCATCGCCGAAACACTGGACCAGGTCTTCGCCTGATCAGCAGCGCGTAACTCGCGACCCGGAGAGCCCGTTGGACACCCACATGCCCAGCGTCCCGCGCCTCCAGCTATGCGGTCAAGGTAACCGAGGCCTCGGCCGTGTGAGTGAGGAACGTCAGTGCTTCCTCGAAATACAGCGTCACGGTGCCCGAGTCGTGCGACAGGTACCCGATCGACAGGTCCTGGCCGAGGTGCAGCTCGTAGTCGCCGCCCCTGGTCGAGACCAGCAGTCCGCCTTCGATGGCCGGCGCCCAGATGATCGGGCCGTCGATGAGGTTGGCCAGGTGCTGGCGGATCGGATAGCCGTGATCGGAGGTCTCGCTGACCGCCGTGTACGCGTCCGCGCTGAGCGCCAGAGCGTAAGGACCGTCGACTCCGGCCAGCCGGAGCGCCGTGAGCGCGGAGGCGATCACGTCCGGGTAGCGGGTCGGCTCCCCCGGCAGGCTGATCGGCGGGTTAGACGAACCCGGCCTGATCCCCTCGACACCGCCGGCCTGGTAGCCGTCGAACACGGCCCGGTCCTCGACCATCGCGATCTGGCGGGCCGCGTCCTTCACCGGCTGCCAGTCCGGATCTTCCGCACCCCGCTCGACATCGTCGATCGCCTCGCGGCTGAGCGTGAACGGCAGCCGGAACTCGACCACCGGCCGCGCGACCCTGGCCCGGGCGAACACGCCTTCACCCGGCGAGGTGATGTCGCTCAGGTGCCCGGTGCCGACCGCCGACAGCACCTCCTCGCCCGGCTCGGCTACATCGACGATCCGCCGGCCGGCCAGGTGGAGCGTGAACGTCCGCTTGGCCTCGGTCTCGATGCTCGCCCACGCGGCCGCCGAGATCGGGGCGAGCTCACGGTGCAGGTTGTTCATTGCTGAGCGCTCCTTTGCAGGCCGCCGATCCGCAGCGATCCGTCCCCGGCGCGGGGCGCGCCGACTGAGGGATCTGGCCGATCGGGCAGATTGTCGAGAAATTCAATAGTGGGAACGAAAAACAGGGAGCCGGTCACCGCCGTAGAGAAATCGAGTATCCGGTCATGGTTCCCGACCGGCTTGCCGATGAACATGTTGACAAGCATCTGCTCGATGACCGAGGGAGTCGCTGCGTAAGCGATGTAGAAAGTGCCGAACTCGGCCCGGCTGGGCGAGCCGAATGGCATGTTGGCCCGCAGGATCTGCCGCTGAGTGCCGTCGGGATCGATGATCGTGTTGAGCGCGACGTGCGAGTTCGACGGCTTGATGTCGTCGGGCATCTCGATGTCAGACAGCTTGCTGCGCCCGATCACCTTTTCTTGCTCTTCGACCGTCAGCTGGTTCCAGGTCACCATGTCGTGCAGGTACTTCTGGATGATCACGTAGCTGCCGCCGGTGAAGTCCGGGTCCTCGTCGCCGACCAGCGCGGCTATCCGGGCGTCCTTGCCGACCGGATTCTCGGTGCCGTCGACGAACCCGATCAGATCCCTTTCGTCAAAGTACCGGAATCCTTGTACCTCATCGCAGACCGTCACCCAGCCGGCCAGCCTGTTCATCACCTGAGCGATGAACTCAAAGCACAGGTCCATCTGATTGGCCCGGACGTGAAACAGCAGGTCGCCTCGGGTCGCCGGGGCGTGGTGCTTAGTGCCGTCGAGCGGGCGGAACGGGTGCAACTCGGCTGGACGGGGGCCGTCGAACAACCGGTCCCAGGCCTCCGAGCCGAGGCCGACGACGCAGTCCAGCTTGCCCTCGGGGAGCCGGAAACCAACCGAGCGCTCCAGGCCGGTGACATCCTCGAGCAGGCCTGCGACCGTGTCTTCGCCGCCCGGGTCGATGGTCAGCACCAGGAAGATCGCCGAGGAGGTGAGCTGACCGAGAAAAGGCTGCGGTGTCGGCGGCTCAGGCACGGTCGACAGTCTCCCACACCGCTCCCCTTCTGCCTTTGACTGATCGCGCGCAGCGGCGCGGTCGGCGTCGTGCCGCCCGGACCCAGCGGTCCGCCAATCCGGATGAACTTGCCGGTCACGGTGCCAACCGGTGCGGTGCCCGTCACCAGTTCCTTAGTCTCCCGGCGATTTCCGGTATAGCGGTTTCGCGGTGCCGGCCGCTGCGGGCTTGCCGCAGGCCTCGCAGACCACCTGGGCCTTCAGGTGCTCGCCGCATTCGTGCTCGAGCACCAAGGGCGGTCCGCCGCCTTGAGCGAGGTAGGTGTCGCCCCACCGCATCAAGGTGAGGATGACCGGGTACAGGTCGCGGCCGGCCTCGGTCAGGAAGTACTCGAAGCGGGCCGGGTGCTCGCTGTACTGCCTGCGCTCCAGGATCCCGGCACCGGTCAGCACGCGCAGGCGAGAGGCCAGCGTGTCTCTCGGCGCGCCGATGCGGCGCACCATCTCGTCGAACCGGCGGTTCCCGAGGAAGACCTCGCGGACCGCGAGCAGTGCCCATTTCTCGCCGACGATCTCCAGCGTGCGCGCTACCGAGCACACTCTCGGCTGGGCTGATGCGGTCACCATGCATCGAGCATATCAGGTAAGTCCGAAAACTGGACGCACACGCTAGCCTCGGGTTATTGTGAGTCCAGATTCTGGACTAACCAAACTGGACTCACGGAGTCTGGACCCACCGAGAGGACTGCCAGTGACCACAACGCAATCGACCGCGGCGGTAGCGTCAGCGACGACGGGCCGAGTCGAACCCGGCGGCCGGCGGGTAGCCGCGATCGTGGCCGTGTTGGCTCTCGCGGTGTTCATGTCGAGCCTGGACCTGTTCATCGTCAACCTGGCGTTCCCGTACATCGGCAAGGAGTACGCGGGCACGAGCCTCGGCTCGCTGTCCTGGGTGCTCAACGCCTACACGATCGTGTTCGCGGCGATCCTGGTGCCAGCCGGCCGATGGGCCGACCGGATCGGCCGGCGGCGGGTGTTCTCGCTCGGCCTGATCGGCTTCACCGTCGGCTCG
>DATNFM010000080.1:0-23804 GCA_035606435.1 Streptosporangiaceae bacterium
CCGAGTAGTCGCTCCGCGAGCGTGCTGCCGCTGCGTCCCATGCCGCCGAGGTAGATAACTCGGTATTCACCGAAGCTCATCACACCAGCCCTGGGGTCAAACAGCAGGTAAACGCTCACTCCGAAACAGCCATTCTGCCCGGCATCTGGTCATTATAGCTGTGACATGCAGAAACTGACTGTTCGCTGTCAAGGCATTACAAAGAGTGACGACGTGCAGGTCATAGACTCGATCTCCGATAGGGCAAAAGGCAGATTCCGGCCAGTCCGTTGACCTTGCCGCACATCTGGCTGCCGCCGAAGTTGTCGCTGGCGATCCACAAGCCGGCGCCGGTGACCAGCAGGTCGTCCGCGCCGAGCCCCCGCGACCGGGTCGGGTTGAAGATCAGCCGGCCGGTATGCGGTGCCAGTCCTTCGAATCCCGGCGCCGAGATCGCGTGCGGATCAAGGTGGAACTTCTTGCAGCCGTCCGGGGCCCCAGACCACAGTTCGTGACCAGCGAAGTACGCCGTGTGCGAATCGGCCGCGACCGAGTACAGGGAGTAACACCCGTCGTAGTTAATCCACTTGAGCGACGCGAAGTGCTGGTTGGCGGTGAACGCGGCCGCCATGTCGCACAGGCCCATGAGCGGGTAGCCGCTCTTGTAATTCCACGGCCGGTAACCGGTGCTCGCGACGTAGACGGTGCCGTCGTTCGGCGACCACGCGGCCGACCTGAGGTAGAACGGCTCGGCGCCGGTGCAGTTATAGAAGTAGCCGTGCGGCGGGTAACCGCTGCCACCGTCAAAGCGCGGCGAGGACCAGCCCGTGACTGTCGCCCTCGGCTTACTGCCTAGATTTAGCATAAAAATTTGCCGGTGTCTTCTGCCGCCTACCGAGGTGAAGTCGCCCTCGACGAGATCGAGCTTCCCGCTGTGGCTGAGCTGCTGGTTGTAGATCCTGGTCCCGTTGGGGGCGACTCCCGGATAGCTGTAGTGGCCGCTGATGTGCAGCCGGAGCAGCCCGTCGTCTCGTCCGGTGCGGTCGTTCAGGCTGGCCATGAAGCGGTCGGCGGTGGTGCCGTTGATCTCGAAGAAGTAGCCGCCGGCCAGGATGTGCGTCTTGTAGGCGGCCAGCGTCTCGACTGGTCCTCCGGCGGAGTGGGCGAATTTGTTTCGCAGGACACCGGCCCCGGCAGTGCTGACCTCGGCGATGTTGTGCGCCTGGGCCCGGCGGACCTTGGTGAAGCTTCCGCCTAGGTAGGCGTTCTCGCAGTGGCCGGCGACGAACGCGATCGAGTTGACCTCGCCGTTGACGTCCGGGTTCCAGCTGGTCACCGTGAACGGCGCAGACGCGCGGAAGCTGAACGCGTTGTGCCGGGTGTAGCTGTGAGCGCCTTGCTCGATCGTGGTGAAACGGCCGACGGCGTACATGGTGCCGCCGCACTGGACCAGCTGCCTGACCTGCTCGGTGGTCTTGGTCTTGACCGGGAAATGCGGGGTCCCGATCAGCGGGTGTGACGCTAAGACCGGGAAATGCGCCTTAGCCGCCCGGGCCAGTCCCGCCCGGACCAGTCCAGGCGAGGCCAGTCCCGCCCGGGCCAGTCCAGGCGATAAGGAACCGATCAGCGCGCAGGCGAGCAGGGATCCGGCTAGTGCTGCGCGCCGACTAGTCATGGCTGGCTCCTAACTCGCGTCGGTGATCATAGCGGCGCCGACGGTCGCGTTCGTCGCCTCGTCGATCAAGATCAAGCCGCCGGTGACCCGGTTCCGTGCGTACGGATCGCAGAAGATCGGCTGCGTCAGCCGCAACGACACCCGTCCGATCTCATTGAGCCCGAGGCTGGTCGCCGCCTCGTCCCGGTGCAGTGTGTTCACGTCGAGCCGGTAGGCGATGTCCCTGACCATCGCCTTGACGGTCTTGGTCGTGTGCTTGACGATCAGCCGGCTGCGCGGGGCCAGCGCCGGCGCGTCGGTCATCCAGCTCACCATCGCCTGGACGTCCTGCGTCACCTGCGGCTGGTTGCCAGGCCGGCAGATCATGTCGCCCCGCGAGATGTCGATGTCGTTGTCCAGCAGCAACGTGACCGACATCGGCGGGAAGGCCTCGTCGACCGGACCGTTAGGGCCGACGATCCGCTTGATGGTGGTGGTCAGCCCAGAGGGCAGGTGCATGACCTCGTCACCGGGCTTGAGCACGCCGCCGCCGACCTGGCCGGCGTAACCGCGGTAGTCGTGCAGGTCGGGATCGGTGGCCTGGTGCGGCCTGATCACGTACTGCACGGGGAACCGGACGTCGATCAGGTTGCGGTCCGAGGCGATGTGCAGGTGCTCGAGGTGGTGCAGCAGCGAGGGGCCGTCGTACCACGGCATGTTGAGCGAGCGCTCGACGACGTTGTCGCCGTGCAGGGCCGAGATGGGGATGAACGTGAGGTCACTGATGTCCAGCTTGGTGGCGAACGCGGTGAACTCCTCGCTGATCCGCTCGAACGCCGCCGACTCGTAGTCGACCAGGTCCATCTTGTTCACCGCCAGCACCAGGTGCGGCACCTTGAGCAAGGTGGCCAGGAAGGCGTGCCGTCGGCTCTGCTCGGTCAGCCCGTTCCTCGCGTCGACCAGGACGATCGCCAGGTCGGCGGTGGACGCGCCGGTGACCATGTTCCGCGTGTACTGGATGTGGCCAGGAGTGTCAGCGATGATGAACTTCCGCCGGGGCGTCGCGAAGTAGCGGTAGGCGACATCGATCGTGATGCCCTGCTCCCGCTCGGCCCGCAGGCCGTCGGTAAGCAGCGCCAGGTTCGTAAAGCCCTCGCCGCGTTCCTTGCTTGTCCGCTCGACCGACGCCAGCTGGTCTTCGAAGATCGACTTGGAGTCGAAGAGCAGCCGTCCGATCAGCGTCGACTTCCCGTCATCGACCGAGCCGGCGGTAGCGAACCGCAGGATGTCCATTACGCGCTCAGAGTCTGCGCCCGGCATTAGAAGTAACCTTCCCGCTTGCGGTCTTCCATGGCTGCTTCGCTGGCCCGGTCGTCGGCGCGGGTCTGGCCGCGCTCGGTGAGCCTGGTCGCCGAGATCTCGATGATGACATCTTCGAGCGTCTGGGCGGTCGACTCGACCGCTCCGGTGCAGGAGATGTCGCCGACGGTGCGGTACCTGACCATCGCATCGAACGGAGTCTCGCTGTCGGCCCGGTTGGTGAACGGGTGGTCGGCGAGCAGTATCCCGTCTCGCTCGAACACCGACCGCTTGTGCGCGAAGTAGATCGCCGGGATCTCGAGTTCTTCCCTGGTGACGTAGTGCCAGATGTCGAGCTCGGTCCAGTTCGACAGCGGGAAGATCCTGATGTGCTCGCCCCGGTTATGCCTGGTGTTGTACAGGCTCCACAGTTCGGGCCGCTGGTTCTTCGGGTCCCACTGGCCGAACTCGTCCCGGAACGAGAAGACCCGCTCCTTGGCCCGAGCCTTCTCCTCATCGCGCCGCGCCCCGCCGAATACGGCGTCGAACCGATTGTCGGCGATGGCGTCGAGCAGCGTCGTCGTCTGCAGCCGGTTCCGGCTGGCCCAGCGACCGCGCTCCTCGACGACCCGGCCCGCGTCGATCGACTCCTGGACCGAGGCCACGACCAGCCGGACGCCCAGCTCGGCGACCCGGCGGTCACGGAAGTTGAGCACCTCGTCGAAGTTGTGCCCGGTGTCGACGTGCATGACCGGGAACGGAATCTTCGCCGGGCTGAACGCCCGCTCGGCGAGCGCCAGCATCACGATCGAGTCTTTGCCGCCCGAGAAGAGCAGCACCGGCCGTTCGAATTCGGCGGCCACCTCACGCATCATGTGGATCGATTCAGCCTCAAGCACGTCGAGTTGCGAGAGCTGGTAATCAGAGCGTGGCGCGGTCATCTAGCAAACCCCATCTGGCGTCAGGCGAGCCCCATCTGGTGACTCCGCGTTGGTCGTAGCAGGTCGGACGCGTCTAGCTAACTTCGCTGATCGCGCTGAGCAGCGTGTCTGCGAGAGAGACCGGACAGATTAGGATATCCGGCATCCAGGGCTTCTCGGAGTTGTAGGCCAGCTTGGACCCGTCGATCCGCGAGGCGTGCAGCCCAGCTGCCCTGGCCACGGCTACCGGCGCAGCGTTGTCCCACTCATACTGGCCGCCCGCGTGGACGTACGCATCGACATCGCCGGTAATCACGGCCGCGGCCTTCGCGCCGGCCGAGCCCAGCGGTACCAGCTCTGCGTTGATGTGCTCGGCCAGCCTGGTGACGAACTCCGGCGGCCTCGACCGGCTGACGACCAGCCTTATTCGAGCGCCCTCAGCCAGCGCGGGCGGGGTAGGCGGCGGCTCGGCGGTCGACAGCGTCTTGCCCTGAGCGGGCAGCGCCACGGCACCAGCGGTCAGCTCGCCCCGCTCCCAGAGCGCGACGTGGACGGCCCAGTCGACCCTGGGCGGCTCGCCGAACTCCCTGGTGCCATCGAGCGGGTCAATGATCCACACACGCTCTGCGGCGAGTCGGACCGGATTGTCTGCGGCCTCCTCGGAGAGCACCGCGTCACCCGGCCGCATCCTGGTCAGCTCGGCGGCCAGGAAGTCCTGGGCGCCAAGGTCGCCAGCTTTTCTGAGTTCGTCTGTGTGACCTGCGGGGGGACTACCCCCCGCACCCCCCGCACCAGCGTGTAGATGGCTCGCGCCCTGCTCACGGATCTTGAGCAGCCGCTCACCCGCCGCGGTAGCGACGTCGCGGGCAAAAGCGTCATCGGCTGGGAAAACCAAGGGTGCTCCAAGTTAGTCGCTGCCGGCAGTCTGGTGCGGCGGCTCAGTATGCTCCTGAGCCGCGTACGACGGCGGCACATGTCTTCCAAAGAATCTGCAAGTCAAGCACTAGTGACCAGTTCTCTACATACCGCAGATCCAGGCGCACAGACTCATCCCAGGAAAGGTCTGACCGGCCATTTACCTGCCACAGACCGGTGATGCCTGGCTTGACCACCAGCCTGCGCCGTACAAAGTCACCATACCTGGCCACCTCTTCCGGGAGCGCTGGTCTTGGCCCAACTACTGACATATCGCCAGCTAGGACGTTCAGCAGCTGCGGCAGCTCGTCAAGTGACCACCGGCGCAGCCGCCGCCCGACCCTGGTCAGCCTGGGGTCATCTTTGATCTTGAAGAGCACGCCGTCCTGCTGGATCTGCCGCTGGGCTAGCGCGGACTTGAGCGCCTCGGCGTCCGGCACCATCGTGCGGAACTTGACCACCGAGAACCGGCGGCCATCGCGGCCGACCCTGGTCTGCCTGAACAGCGCTGGACCCCCGTCGTCCAGCTTGATCGCCAGCGCGAGCAGCGCGAAGACGGGCGCCAGCAGGGCCAGCGCCAGCAGCGCGAACGCTTTGTCGAAGATTCCCTTCATGATCAGCCGCGCACCGCTGAACTCGGGATGGTCCATGTGCAGCAGCGGCAGGCCGGCGGTGGGCCTGATCGTCGTGCGCGGACCGGCCACGTCGAGCAACGCCGGAGCCACGCACAGGTCGGTCCCGGTCTTCTCCAGATCCCAGGCCAGCTTCCGCAGCCGCGCGCCGGCCATCTCGGGGCAGGCGAGCACCGCGACCGTGTCCGCCTCGAACTTGCTGACCATCTCGGGCACGCCGTCGAGGCCCTCGGCGATCGGCGTCTCCCCGAGCAGCCCGGCCGGCAGCGCGTCGGCGACGCACGCGGCCACCACGGTCAGGCCGTGATAAGTCTCCCGCCGCAGCACCGTGACGATGTCGGCGACGACGAGCGCGTGCCCGACGACCACGACCCGGCGCATGCAGTGGCCTTGCTTACGGGCGTGGTGCAGGTGCCTGCGCAGCGCGAACCGGGCGAGCAGGTCAAACGCCGTCAGGCTCGGCAGCGCGATCACCACGTAGCCACGGGCCAGCTCAGCCTTGAACGCGTACGACAAGATCGCAACCGCCGCGATCAGGAACGCGCCGGCGTTGAGGACGCGACGGAACTCATCGGTGCCGACGCCGATGAACCGGACGTCGTTGGCGCCCGACAACCCCACGGTAGCCACCCAGACCAGCGGCAGGGCCAAGCTGAGCGCCAGGTACTCGCCGGCCTGATCGTCGAACCTGATCTGGAAGGCAAGCAGGCCGGCGACGAGTCCGCACACGGCATCGGCCAGCGTGGCAAGGCGGAGGTACCTGGTGGTCCACGATCCGGCCCCGAGAGTGGCGAGCCCTGCGAACAGACTGCTCTTAGGGGAAGTACTCGTGACGGCATGTCCCGACACCAGCACCTCCCCTCCCAGCCCGGCCGGTCGCGTACCCCTCGGACAGGGCCTGGCTCCGCTCCACGAACAGACGCGGCGTGCGCCAGCTCCTACCCCTTTCACTTCAGCCGCTCTCGGCGTCACCCGACGGCAGCCCGGGGCGATGCCAGCCCAGAGGTCGCAACCAACACCGACCGCACCAAGCCGACGATCTGCCCACTAGGTATGACGCCGGACCTCAACGATTAGATCACGCCGAATCCGACCTGATCAGGAAGTTACGCCGGCTGGTGTAGTAAGCCCTGTGACACCCGTGACGGCCGGCCCGCCAACCGCACCAGAGCGCCGTCGCCGCGGTAGCCCCCGCCCAGGACGCAACGACTCATCGACCGCACGGCCGCCGCATCGACGACCGCAGCCACATCAGCCACATCAGGCTCTATGGGCGCATGGGTACTACAAAGTTCGGCCTTCTCGAAGCCCTTCAGCACGAATTTCCGCGTCTTCCCACGGATTTTTACGTCTTCCCACGGATTCTGGACTCGCATAACGGTCTAAATTGGTGCAAAAAATGTCCAGAATCCGTGGGAAGACGTCGCGAGCCGTGGTAAGTGGTGCGCCATCCGGGAAAGTGGAGCGGTTTGGGTGGTTTGCGAGGTGGCTCGCGGGCCAGCGGTCGGCCAGCCCCGGCCACCCGCCACCAGGCCCACGCCCCACCCGGCCAGCCCCGGCCACTCCACCGGACCCGGCTCCGAACGTCAAGGTCCGCGCCATGGCCTGCGAGTGCGGGCCGCTGGACTGGGCTCTGGAATGGGGCAGAGAGCCTGCGCAAATTTTTCTGGATAAATGATGTTTTAGGTGGCGTGGAACTCGTTTTGGGCGGCGGCTAGGCCCTGGGCCAGGAGGGACTCGACGGCGTCGGCGGCGCGGTCGATGATCAGGGGGAGTTCCTTGCGCTCGGCTGGGGTGAAGTCGCGCAGGAGGAACTCGGCCGGGTCCTGGCGGCCGGGCGGGCGGCCGACGCCGACCCTGACTCGGTAGTAGTCGCGGGTGCCCAGGGAACTGGTGACGGAGCGCAGGCCGTTGTGCCCGTTGTCGCCGCCGCCTAGTTTCAGCCTGATCGTCCCGAACGGGAGGTCCAGTTCGTCGTGGACGACCACGGTCCGGTCGGGCGGGATCTTGTAGAAGCTGCTGACCGAGGCGACCGGACCGCCGGAGAGGTTCATGAACGACGTCGGCTTGACGATCAGGACCGGGGAGCCACCGGGGCCGCCGAGCCGGCCGGTCGCGGCGTGGACCCGCGCCCGGTCGCGCTTGAAGCCTGAGCCGATTCTTGAGGCGAGCAGGTCGACGACGCCGAAACCGAGGTTGTGCCGGTTGCCGGCGTACTGCGGGCCGGGATTGCCCAGCCCGACGACCAGCCATCGGTCATCGGCCATTACCGCTTCCTGCCTATCTGTGACCGATGACCTATCCGCTGACTTGCCGAGCAACCGGCTAACTGCAGCGCCAACCCGGGAGGGCGACCCCCCGGAACCCCCCGCAGCGCCCAACCGCATGGCGGTCTTACTCTGACGGTGCCTCGGGCTGGGCTGGCGCCTCGCCGACTGGCGCCGGCGCGGCCTCCGCAGCCGCCTCGGCCTCGGACGGAACCTCTCCCAGGTCAGCCTCGAGCTGGGCCGCGGTCGGCGCGGCGATGACGTGCAGCACGAGGATGTCCGGCTCCATTGCCAGCGTGACGCCGCGCGGCATGGCCAGGTCGCCGGCGGTTACCGAGGCACCGATCGCCATGCCCTCGACGTCGATCTCGATGCCAGGCGGGATGTGAGTGGCCTCGGCCTCGACCGAAACCTGGACGAGTTGCTGATTCAGCATGCCGTCGGGAGCGACTTCGCCGGTGGTGGTGACCGGGATTTCGACGGTCACCTTCTCGCCGCTCCGGACCAGGATCAGGTCGACATGCTGGATCGTGCCCTTGATCGGGTCCCGCTGCACGGCCTTGGGCAGGGCCATCTCGCTACCGCCCGCGAGGCCATCCAGCCTGATCAGCACGTTCGCGGTACGCAGGGCGAGCAGCACGTCGTGGCCGGGCAAGCTGAGGTGCCTCGGCTCGGCGCCGTGCCCGTAAAGCACCGCCGGCACCAGGCCAGCACGACGGTCGCGCCGCGCGGCACCCTTGCCGAGGTCGTTCCGCACTGTCGCGGACATGTGTACTTCGGGCACAACGCACTCCTGAATTTGACGGCCGAACGGCTAGATAGTTCGGGGGCTGATTCTAGCCCACGATCCGCAATGCCGGATGTGGGTCAGCTCTGGCCGTCGAAGAGGCTGGTGACCGAGCCTTGCGAGAACACCTCGGTGATGGCCCTGGCGATCAGCGGCGCAATCGACAGCACCGTTAGCTTATCGAATTGCTTCTCCGGCTGGATCGGAAGCGTGTTGGTGACAATGACCTCGCTGACCGCTGAGTTCTTCAGCAGGTCGACCGCGTTCCCCGACAGGACGCCGTGGGTCGCGGTCACGATCACCTGAGCGGCGCCCTGGGCGAACAGGATCTCGGTCGCGTTGGCGATCGTAGCGCCGGTGTCGATCATGTCGTCCACCACGATGCAGGTCCGGCCTCGGACCTTGCCGACCACTTCGAGAACCTTGACCTGATTGGCGACGTCCGGGTCCCGGCGCTTGTGGATGATCGCCAGCGGGCAGCCGAGCCGGTCGGTCCACCGCTCGCAGACCCGGACCCGGCCGGCGTCCGGGGCCACGACCGTCACCTCGGACAGGTCGAGTTTGCCCTCTAGATAAGAGGCCAGGATTGGCAGCGCGAAAAGATGGTCGACCGGGCCGTCGAAGAAGCCCTGGATCTGGGCGGTGTGCAGGTCCACGGCCATCAGCCGGTCCGCGCCCGCGGTCAGGAAGAGGTCGGCCATCAGCCGGGCCGAGATCGGCTCCCGGCCGCGGCTCTTCTTGTCCTGGCGGGCGTAGCCGAAGAACGGCGTCACCACCGTGATCCGCTTGGCCGAGGCCCGCTTGAGCGCGTCGACCATGATCAGCTGTTCCATGATCTGCTGGTTGATCGGCGAGGTGTGGCTCTGCAGCACGAACGCGTCGCAGCCGCGGACCGACTCGAGGAACCGCACGAAGATCTCGCCATTGGCGAAGTCGAACAAGGTGGTAGGGGTCGGCTGGATGCCGAGGTAACTGCCGATCTCGCGGCCAAGCTCGGGAAAAGCACGGCCGCAGAAGAGCATCATCCGCTTGTCGGTTATCCCGGTGCTGCCAGTCACCAGACCCTACTTTCTCTGTACTGCCGGTCCTACTTTTGCCTGGCTTCCATCAGGCGGTTGACCAGGGCGAGCTGGTCCAGGTCATTGACGCCCTGGACTTCATCGGTGTCAGGGCATTCGACGGTCACCACTGGGTAACCGTCGTCGGCGAGCACGCAGACGGCGTCGGTAAGGTACTCCTCGCCCTGCGCGTTGTTGGAGCCGATCCGCTTGACCGCGTCGAACAGCAGGTCACCGTCGAACGCGTACAGGCCCGAGTTGACCTCGTTGATCGCGCGCTGGGTGGCCGTAGCGTCCGCCTGCTCGATGATTCCGTGAAACTTGCCGCTGTCGTCCCTGATGATCCGGCCGTAGCCGGTCGGGTCGGCGGGACGCGAGGTCAGGATCGCCGCGGCGGCACCTGATGCGTCGCGCCTTTGGACCAGCGTGGCCAACGTGGCACCGCGCAGCAGCGGAGTGTCGGCGTAGGTGACGACGATCGTGCCGCTCATCAGGCCGACCGTCTCCAGCGCGACCCTCACCGCGTGCCCCGTGCCGCCGAGGTATTCCTGGACCGCGATGATCACGTCGGGTGCTTGTTCCCTCGCGTGGGCGGCGACGGCCTCGCCCTGGTGACCGACGACCACGATCAGGCGCTCGGGTTCGAGTTCTGCGGCGGCGGCCAGGCAGCGACTGAGCATGGTCTGGCCGCTGACCTGATTGAGCATCTTGGGGATCCCGGAGGATTTCATCCTGGAGCCCTCGCCCGCTGCAAGCACGATAACGGCGGCCGGACGCGGTGCGCTCACTCGGCTTGTCTCCTCGACATCGCTGACAGATCCATCGCGGAACTGGCCATCGGCCAGCGGTGTTCCTACCCCCGACCTCAGCAGAATACCTCCCGGCTTGATAGTCGGGCCTGCCACCAGTCATTGTGGTTTGCGCCACAGTGGTTTGCGCCACAGTGGTTTGCGACACAGTGGTTGGCGCAAACCACTGTGGTTTGCGACACTGCGGGGTTTACGCTGTTCGGTTTACGATGGCGCGTTTGCGACACTGAGGTGTGGCGCAGTGGGTGTTGCACTTCGACCTCGACCAGTTCATCGCGGCGGTCGAGGTGCTGCGGCACCCGGAATTGCGCGGGCTGCCGGTCGTGGTCGGCGGCGACGGCGACCCGACCAAGCGCGGCGTGGTCAGCACGGCGTCGTACGAGGCGCGCGCACACGGGGTGCATTCCGGGCTGGCGCTGCGCACGGCGGCGCGGCGGTGTCCGGAGGCCGTGTTCCTGCCGGTGGACAAGGCCGCCTACGAGGCGGCGTCCGAGGTCGTGATGGCGACGCTGCGCGAATTCGACGCCGTGGTCGAGGTGATGGGCTGGGACGAGGCGTTCCTGGCGGTGGAGACCTCCGACCCCGAAGGCTTCGCCCGGGGGATTCAGCGGCAGGTCAAAGCGGTGACCCAGCTCGACAGCAGTCTGGGCATCGGGCAGAACAAGCTTCAGGCGAAGATCGCCACGGGGTTCGGCAAGCCGGCGGGCGTGTTCAGGATTACCAGTGATACCTGGCTGGAGGTGCTTGGCGACAAGCCGACCGATGCGTTGTGGGGAGTCGGTTCCCGTACCGCCAAGCGGCTGGCTGAGCTGTCGATCATGACCGTCGCCGAGCTGGCCGCCGCTTCCCCGCGTGAACTGGCGCCGCACTTCGGCCCGACGATCGGGCCGTGGCTGGTGCAACTCGGCCGCGGCATCGACCTGTCGCGAGTGAGCGCCGAGCCCTGGGTGGCGCGGTCGCGCAGCCGGGAGGTGACGTTCCAGAGCAACCTCACCGACTGGGCGCAAGTCGGCGCGGAGGTGGCCAAGATCGCGCAGGTTGTCAGCTCGGACGTGGCCGCCGAAGGACGCCTGGCGGCCCGGATCGTGGTGAAGGTGCGGTTTGCGCCGTTCTTCACCAAGACTCATGGCCGCGCGCTGGCGGAGCCGACGCAGGATCCGGCCGCCATCGAGGCGGCGGCCCTAGCCGCGCTGGGGGGATTCACCCGGCGGGATCCGGTGCGGCTGCTCGGCGTCAGGGCCGAGTTCGCCGAAAGCTCCTCTCGGCCAGGCCGCGATGCGCAGCCGTCGGGCCGCGCTGACTGATTTCCTCGCCGCGGTCGCAAGGATTCTCGCGCTGCCGGACAAGTACGGGTGTGACGCTACTGGAAACCGATGAACTGGACGGGCAGCGGCGAGATCGTTTCACCCTGCTCTACCGAACCCACTACGACGCGATCCTCGGCTACGCCTCCCGCCGGACCGATCCGGCTACGGCGCGTGACGTCGCTGCGGACACCTTCCTCGTGGCCTGGCGCCGACTGGCCGCCGTCCCCCGCGATCCAGATGCCGTACGGCTGTGGCTTTACGGCGTCGCGCGGCGGACGCTGGCGAACGCCGAAAGGTCACGAGGCCGGTCAGAGCGGGTAGCCGCCAAGCTCAACTCCACGGCGGACACCGTCGGCCTGACCCCCGATCTGGCCGAGGGAGTGGTGGAGCGGGCTCGCACCCGCGAGGCGCTCGACATGCTCAGCGAGGTCGATCAAGAGGCTCTGCGGCTGGTCGCCTGGGAGGGCCTTGACCTGGCCGCGGCCGCGAAGGTCATGGGTTGCTCGCGATCGGCGATGACGGTGCGCCTGCACCGGGCCCGCGGCCGGATGGCCAAGGCACTCGGCAAGGTCGAGCCGCTCGGATTCGACCGCGCCACCGCAAACGGCCGCAGCACGACCAACGGCCGCGCCACCGCCAACTTTGGACCGACCGAATTCCTGGAGGAAATCAGATGAGCCGCGATCACGTTGCGAGGGAGTCGGTTCAGACGCTGCTGGCCGACGCCAACCCGGTGCCCGACAGCGCCGTCACCGACAGCTGGCGTGACTCGGCTGGGCGGGCCACCTACC
This sequence comes from Streptosporangiaceae bacterium, assembly GCA_035606435.1. Lineage (GTDB taxonomy): Bacteria > Actinomycetota > Actinomycetes > Streptosporangiales > Streptosporangiaceae > Chersky-822. Next base: position 12,419 of record DATNFM010000080.1, read on the forward strand.
AGGCCATCGTTCGCACGCACCCGGGCAGGGAAGCGGGCCGCTCGCCGTCCAGGCACGCAACTAGCCGCTCTCGGTCCGGGGGGTTCGTCATCGGCACGGCCGTTGTCGCGGCGAGCGTCGCGGCTGGTCTGGTGATCAGCGGAGTGCCATCCCGGTTGCTGGGGACGACGGGCACGACCCGGCCGCCCACCGGCATCACCCGCCCGAAGCTTCCGACAAGAAGCATTACCTGGCCAGCGAGCACGGCCAAATCGGCCAAGGGCACGGCTCCGATGCTCCACTACACGCTGACCGGCATCGTCAAGCCCGGTAACACCTTCGAGTCGCCCACGGCCCGCTCAGTGCTGCTCAAGCTGGCCCGCGCGGCCGAGCACCGCGCACCGCTGCCTCAGCCACCTGGGGCCCGGATCAGCTTCGTGGTGACCAACGACTGGTTCCTCGACAGCTCAACCGGCGGCGGGAAAACATCCTCGGTCATCACCCCCCAGGTAAACGACACCTGGTTCGCCCCGAACGGCAAGTCGCGAGTGCTGTCGCGGCAAGGCCACCCCGTCACCGTAGTGGACGGCAGCAGGCAGACGCTGCGCTCCCTGCAGGGTGGGCCGCCAGTCAGCAGTGACCGTTTCCCGGCGGAACCGGAAAACCCGGTCGTGGCGAGCCTGTCGCTCCATCCGGCTGCGCTTAAGCGGGAGTTGCTGCACGCCGACCCCGGTGGCCAGCCGCTTTCCTATCGCCTGGTCGACACCATCAGGATGCTGCACGAGCAGATCGTTTCGCCTCGGCTCGACGCCGCGATGTGGCGAGTGCTCGCAGCCCGGCCCGACCTTAGTTACCTGGGCAAGGTCACCGACCGGGCCGGACGCGCTGGTGTCGCTGTGGCCTTCAGCGAACGGTCAGGCGAGCGGCTGGTGCTGATCATCAGCCCGTCCACCGGCCAGCTTCTGGGCTCGGAGGATCTCCTCCTGTCCGGTGCGCCGGCACTGCACCTGACGGCGTACCCGGCGGTGGTGGGGTACACCATCTTCGTCGACCAGCACTGGGCCAAGACGATGAACGGTTCTGGCAAGTAGCGAGCGCTCTAGCTGACAGCTGCGGGCCGACTCCGGGCCGGCGGTGACAAGTTTTGTCGCCGCCGGCCCGAGGTACGTCCGTCCTCAGATACGCCCGCCCGCAAGTACTAAGTGGCTTCGCAATGGCCGGGTCGGTATCTTGATGCGAGGAGCCGTCGGGTCGCGATCCGAGGCGGCGATCCGGCGTTGGGTAATTGGCAGCCCGCCAGACTTTGACTCTGGTTGTCCTGGTTCGAGTCCAGGCGCCGGAACCACCCCTGCTTCCGCCGGCCCCGGCCGCGCCCCTCCGCCGGCCCCGGCCGCGACCTCCACCGGCCCGATCCGCTCCCTCGAGCCCCTCGACCCGGGCCCGCCAGAACAGCGCTGTTCACCGGTTGTTGGTTACATGCAGTGAACACCACATGTGTGAGCGCGGATTTCTGTGGAAGGTCACTCTAGGGAGCAAGGAAAACCTACGGTACCGTAAGCTACGGTTACGTAAGCGTATTCGCGTCCGCCCATGACCTCGGTTATGCGATCGCTTTTCCGACCGGCCCGCCCCTTCGAGCCCACGAGGAAACGTGATGACCGCCACTACCGACATCGCCGGCACGCCAGATCAGGTGGCCGAGCTGACGCCGGCCAGGCGCCAGGGACCTATCCCAGAAACCGAACCCGCCAAGCACCTCGCGTTGCACCGGACCTTGATCGCGATCTTCACCGGCGTGCCCATGGTCGCGCTGGTCGCCGCCGTTCCGGCGGCCTGGATCTGGGGCTTCCTCGACTGGCAGACCGTGCTGGTCGGGGCGATCTTCTACCTCATATCCGGGCTCGGCATCGCGATGGGCTTCCATCGCTACTTCACCCACGGCTCGTTCAAGGCGAACCGGGCCTTCAAGATCGCCCTCGGCCTAGCGGGCTCGCTCGCGATCGAGGGGCCAATCCTCGACTGGGTGTCCGACCACCGCCGGCACCATAAGTACAGCGACAAGGAAGGCGACCCGCACTCGCCCTGGCGCTTCGGCACCGACCTCAAGGCGCTTACCAAGGGCCTGGTCTGGGCTCACGTAGGGTGGCTGTTCGACCGGAACGCTACCTCCCATGAGAAGTTCTCGCCTGACTGGCTCGCTGACTCCGACATCCGCAAGCTGAACCGCCAGTTCGGAGTCCTGGTCGGCGTGAGCCTGCTCGCCCCGGCAGTGATCGTCGGGCTCTGGACCATGTCCTGGAAGGGTGCGCTGATCGCGTTCTTCTGGGCCGGGCTGGTCCGGGTGTCGTTCCTGCACCACGTCACCTGGTCGATCAACTCGATCTGCCACACGTTCGGCAAGCGCGAGTTCGACGCCAGGGACAAGTCGAAGAACGTCGCCTGGCTGGCCGTGCTCTCGTTCGGCGAGTCGTGGCACAACCTGCACCACGCGGACCCGACGTGCGCCCGGCACGGCGTGTTCAAGGGCCAGATCGACATCGCCGCCCGCGGCATCTGGCTGGCCGAAAAGTTCGGCTGGGTCCGGGACGTGCGCTGGCCTGATGAAACCCGCCTGACCGGTAAAAAGGTGGGCGTAATTCGTCAGCTGGGCGGCATGACCAAGCGGAGCACAGCTAATCCGATTGGCCGATAACGAGCTGATGACTGCATGATGGGGCAGTGACTAGCCAGCCCCAGGCGTCTGGCCGTAAACGAATGACCGGCAAGGAGCGGCGAGAGCAGCTCCTGGACGTCGGCCGACGCCTCTTCGCGGAACGCGGCCTGGACGGCACCTCGATCGAGGAGATTGCCGCCCAGGCCGGCGTTTCTAAGCCGGTCGTCTACGAACACTTCGGCGGTAAGGAGGGCCTGTACGCGGTAGTGGTCGACCGGGAGGTCGACCGGTTCCTGACCATGGCGACCGAACTGCTGAGCGGCGAGGACACCATGGAAAAGTTCGAACTCGCGGCCGTCGCGCTGCTGCACTACATCGAGGACAACAGCGACGGGTTCCGCATCCTGGTGCGCGATTCGAATTCGGCCTCAGGCTCAGGCACCTTCGCCAGCCTGATGAGCGACATCGCCAGCCAGGTCGAGTACCTCCTGGCCGATGTACTCAAGGACCGGGGCTATGACCCGAAACTCGCCCCGGTGTACTCCCAGATGCTGGTCGGCATGGTGGCCTTCGCCGGTCAGTGGTGGCTGGACGTGCGCAAGCCGAAGCTTGAGGAGATGGCCGCGCACCTGGTCAACCTGGCCTGGAACGGACTATCCGAGCTCGACCCGAAGCCGAAGCTCTCCCCGCAGTCGACCAAGCTGCTGCGCGACAAGTCCAAATTCTGACTACTTGTGGGCAACCACGAAAACCCGACGGAACCGGAATAGAGTGCCATAACTGGCAGGCGGGTACGCGCTGAGCAGTTTAGGACCATATTCAGCGAGAAATTTTGCGCGGGCTTCTTCGTCGCTGAGCGCAGCTAGCACTGGCCGCAGGGCGGTGCCCTTGAACCATTCGAGCACCGGATTCTCGCCGGAGAGCACCTGCATGTAGGTGGTCTCCCAGGCGTCGACCGCGAGGCCCTGCTTGGCTAGCAACTCCAGATAGTAGCCAGGATCCCCGGTCTGCCGGCTGAACAGCACGTCACCGACCTGGGCGCGCCACCGCGGCGAGCCCGCCTGCTCGTGAAGCAGGCTGTGAGCCTCCTGGTCGTGGTTGGCCGGGATCTGGAAGGCCAGCCAGCCGCCGTCGGCCAGGCACCCGATCCACTTGGCCAGCAGCTCATCGTGACCCGGCAGCCACTGCAGCAAGGCGTTCGACACGATCACGTCGACCGGCCCTGACGGAGTCCAGTCCCAGGCATCCTGCACCTCGAACCGCAGTCTGGCGCTGGATGTGTCCGGCAGCCGGCGAGCCGCCTCGATCATCTCGGGCGAGTTGTCCACACCGACCACTTCGGCCTCAGGCCAGCGCTGAGCCAGGTCAGCGGTCAACTCGCCCGGGCCGCAGCCAATGTCAGCCACCGACTCAGGCGCGCTGGCCCCGACTCGGTTAAGCAGCTCATAGAACGGCCGTGACCGCTCGGTACTGAACCGGTTGTACTGCTTCGGATCCCACATGATGCGCTCCTCGCAACACGAAAGTATCTTGATGTCGAGATTCTTTTCCAGTTCTACCGATGCGAACTCTCGATGTCAAGAGATATGCTGCGGGAGATGGACTTGATCAAGTCTTGGGCTGCGGGGATGAAGACGTGACGATTTCTGAGGCGCGCGACGAGGTTGACGACCTGGTCGCCGGCTGGCACGCGGAACGACCTGATCTCGATCTGGAGCCGCTGCAAGTGCTCAGCCGCATCTCGCGGCTGGCCAGGCACCTTGACCTGGCCAGGCGCAGCGCCTTCGCGGCCCACGAGCTGGAGGCCTGGGAATTCGACGTGCTGTCCGCGCTGCGCCGGCAGGGCCCTCCGTACCAGCTCAGCCCGGGTGCACTGCTGCGCGCGACGCTCGTCACCTCGGGCACGATGACGAACCGGATCGACCGGCTCGCGCTCCGTGGCCTGGTCGCCCGCCACCCCGATCTGCTCGACAAACGCGGTGTTCTCGTCCAGCTCACCGACCTAGGCAAGGCCGCCGCCGACGGCGCGCTGACCGCCCTCCTTACCCGCGAGAGAGAGTTGCTTATCCGTCTGGATGCTGGTCAGCGGGCTGAACTCGCGTCACTCTTGAGGGTGCTGCTCAGTCCGTTCGACAGTCTGGATCAGGTATGACGCGCTTAAGAGCCCGAGCCTGGATAGCGGCGCTCGCCGCCGCCCTGATCGCGCTGACCGCATGCTCTCATCCCGAGATCCACCTGGCGACGGTCAAACGCCCCCAGATCAACGGCCTGGCCGCGCTCTGGGCCGGTCTCAACCCGCACCTGCACGGCGCGCCCTACTACCTGTCGCTAGGCGACTCCCTGGCCGTGGGCGTCCAGCCAGGCCCAACCGGCCGAAACGGCCCGACCGCCCAGGGCTACCCCGACCAGCTCGCCGGAAGGCTCCGCAGCGGCATCCCCGACCTGCGCCTGGTCAAGCTCGGCTGCTCGGGCGAGACGACATACACGATGATTCGCGGCGGCACCTGCAGCTACCCGGCCGGCAGCCAGCTAGCCCAGGCCGTCAGGTTCCTGCGGCACCACCGCGGCAGCGTGGCCCTGATCACCATCGACATCGGCGCCAACGACCCCAACTCGTGCATACTCCACCAGCCGGTTTCCTCGATGTTCGGCTGCCTGTCCTACCGCATCAAGCAGACCCAGCGCAACGCCCAGACCATCCTCCGCAAACTCAGGACCGCCGCCGGCCCGAAGGTCCTGACCGTAGGCATGACGTACTACGTCCCCGAACTAGGCCTCTGGCGCACCGGCCAGACCGGCAAGGCCATCGCGATCCTGACCGAGGGTTTCGCCGCCGGGGTCAATCAACTGCTGATCAGGCGCTACCACGTATTCGGTGACCGGGTAGCAAACGTGTTCGGCGCCTTCAAGAGCATGATGTTCAAGGCCAGGCACAACGCCGTCTCAGCGGTCCCGCCCAACGTAGCCGCCATCTGCACCCTCACCTGGATGTGCGCCCCCAAGCCAACCGGCCCCAACGAGCACCCCAACACGGCCGGCTACAAGGTAATAGCCCAAGCCTTCTGGCAAGCCATCGACGGCTAGCAGCGTTGGCAACAGAAGCCAGAACGACAATGACCGGCCGCATTTAGCTTCCGGCGTGTTCCGGGTTCGGTTGGACGCCATTCGAGTCCGACGGGACGGTGGCCGGGCCGAGATTCTCTTGCAGTTCTTCCTGGTCGGGGGTTACATCGGTACTCGCGCCAGTCCCGGAAGGCTTCCGGCGGCGCGCAGGCCAGATAGCGCGGTGAAATCCGGCGGACAAGAAACTGAACCGGAACGCCGGAGTTGCGATCGTGAGCAAGGACAGCGCGGTGTCCTGAGCGGGCGGTTCGGTTGGGGACGGCTTGTCGTTGTCGTGAGTCACCGGGGTGTCCTTTGCCGGGGCGGAGCTAGTGGCGCGGGGCCTGGCTTCTCGCGCTTAGGTCGGCAGAACGACGGCAAAGCGCGAGGCATGGCAATGAGCATGACAACCAGGCCGACGAAACCGGCCGCGACGGACCAGTTCTGGTCGGCCAGAGTGACCACCTCGCGTGGTCCGGCCTGGGGCAAGGCATAGAGCACGGTCGCCACGGCCAACATCACAGTCCGACCGGGACTAACTCGTCCGCGTCAAGCATCTTCATTGACATAAATAGTGCCGCCTCACGCGCCAAATACATAGATGGCAATGAGCATTTCAGTGACAGTATTACCGACTCTGTCAGGCCTCAACCAGTCAAGACCGACCCAAAAATGAACCGCTCCGGCGTGACCGGAGATCAATAAAACAGCCGAAACCACGTATTCATCAACTGCGAGGTACAACGGACCCTTCGGCGAGGCGCCCAATCAATCACGTCCTGGACAAACTGACCGGTAGGGCGGTGCACCCTGGCTACCGCCACGGCTCTCGCCTTACCTCCTCGTCCCGCAAGTCCGGCGGGTCGCCTGCCAGCAGGTGAGCCGGGTCCCGGCGTCGATCCGCCATTGCCGCGACCGCGCGCAGGGCGGCGTTCACCGTTTCTTCTTCTGTTTGAGTTCCGAGCACTTCCCGCGCTGCCGCCAGATATTCGTCATCCACGTCGATCGAGGTCTTCGCCATCTCGCCTCCCGCCGGCCTCACAACAGACCCACATCTGCGACCACTCTCGCCCCAATTGTCACAGACGCCACAAGGAGCGGGTGCACTTTGCCGTCAATTGCGGGCCCGGATTGGCCGGCGGTAATTTCGGATCGCTCACTTAGTACGGGTTACGACGCCTTCCCACGGATTTTGGACTCGCAAAAGCCGCGTATCTATACAAAATTTGTCCAGAATCCGTGGGAAGACGTCGCGAACCGTGGGAAGACGCGGAAATCCGTGGGAAGACGTCGCGAACCGTGGGAAGACGTGGCGTGGGAAGACGTGGCGAGCCGTGGGAAGGGGCGGAATTCCTTGATAAGTCGCCGTGATCCGTGAAAAGTGGCCCTGCCAGCTAGGGCTAGCTGGAGGTTTCTTCGGCTAGTTCTAGCCAGCGGTCTTCTAGGCCGGCCTTTTCTGACTGCACGGCCTTCAGCTCGTCGCCAAGGGAGATCAGCCGGCCGTAATCGGACGCGGCCCGGGCCAGCGCCTCGTGCAGCTCGGACTCCTTGCTGGTCAGGCGCGCGACCTGGCGGTCGATCTTGGCCAGCTCCTTCTTCGCCTCGCGCACCCGAGCGGACGACGGGCCCGCGGACGGGCCGGCCTCAGGCGCGGCATCAGCCCGGGCACCGGCCGACCCCCCAGCCGGACCAGGAACAGCGGCCTCACCAGCCGCCACCAGCTCCAGGTACTCATCCACGCCGCCCGGCAGGAACGCCAGCTTCTCGCCCACCAGCGCCAGCACGTGATCGGTAACCCGCTCCAGGAAGTACCGGTCGTGGCTCACCACCACGATCGACCCCGGGAAGCCATCCAGCAGATCCTCAAGCTCGGTAAGCGTCTCAATATCCAGGTCGTTCGTAGGCTCGTCCAGCAGCAGCACGTTCGGCTCCGCCATCAGCACCATCTGGAGCTGCAGCCGCCGCCGCTCCCCGCCGGAAAGCTCAGCGACCGGCGTCCACTGCCGGTCGGCCCCGAACCCGAGCCGCTCAAGCAGCTGTCCAGCCGACAGCTCACCCTTGCCGATCCGGACCGACCCCCGCACGCTCTCGGCCGCCTCGAGCGCGCGCAGCCCAGGGTCCACCGGTGCCGGTTCCTGGGTCAGGTACCCGAGCCGAACCGTCTTCCCGCGCACCACCGAGCCACCAGCCGGCGAAACCGAACCGGCCAGCACCTGCAGCAGCGAAGTCTTCCCGCTCCCGTTGACCCCGACGACGCCCACCCGGTCCCCGGGCCCGAGCTGCCAGCTCACGTCTCGCAGCAGCACCCGGTCACCAACCCCAACGGTCAGCCCCTCCGCATCAAACACGGTCTTACCGAGCCGGACCGCCGCCAGCCGCGACAGCTCAACCCCGTCCCTGGGCGCCGGCTCATCCGCGATCAGCGCGGTCGCCGCCTCGATCCGGAACTTCGGCTTAGACGTCCGGGCGGGCGGCCCGCGCCGCAGCCAGGCCAGCTCCTTGCGCAGCAAGTTCCGGCGCCGGGCCTCGCTGGCGGCCGCGAGCCGCGCCCGCTCGGCCTTGGCGAGCACGTAGGCGGAGTACCCGCCGTCGTACGCATGGACCTGCCCGTCGGCCAGCTCCCACGTCCGGTCGCACACCGCGTCGAGAAACCAGCGGTCGTGCGTCACCACCACGAACGCCATGCGGGGGTTCGCAGGGGGTCCCGCCCGCTTCACCCCCCACCCACCACCCTGGCCAGCACCGCCCAGCGTCGACAGGTACCCCGCCAGCCAGCCGATCGCCTCGATGTCCAGGTGGTTGGTCGGCTCGTCGAGCAGCAGCAGGTCATAGCTGCCCCGCAAGAGCGCGGCCAGCGCGACCCGACGATGCTCGCCACCCGATAGCTGCTCGGCTCGAGAATCAAGATCAAGATCTTTTAGGAGGGCAGAAAGCATCGCGCGGGCTTTGACGTCGGCGGCCCATTCGTACTCCGGCACATCGCCGAACACGACCTCCCGCACCGTCCCGCTCAGCCGGTCCGACTGCGCCAGGTAGCCGATCCGCGCGTTCCCCGACCGGGTCGATCGCCCGGAATTGAGGTCGGTCGCGCCCGCGAGGGCCGCTAGCAGCGTGGTCTTGCCTGAGCCGTTGCGGCCGACCAGGCCGATCCGGTCCCCGGCCGCCACCCCCAGCGATACCTGGTCGAGCAGCACCCGGGTGCCGTACGCCTTGACCGCGGCTTCGAGGTTGACCAGGTTCACGTAGCGATTCCGTGCTCGACCAGGCAGGCCCCCGGTGCCGGGCCGGTGACCTGCACGACGGCGCGGCAGACGCCGGCCCCGGTGATCCCGACCGCGAGCTCGCTGGCGGCGTCGGCGTCGCTGGCCAGGAACGCGCACGTCGGCCCTGATCCAGAGACGATCGCCCCCAGGGCTCCGTGCTCCTTGCCGGCTGCGAGCGCCCGGCGCAACAGCGGCTGCAGCGACAACGCCGCCGGCTGCAGGTCGTTGCTCAGCAGCGGGCCCAACTCAGTCGGATCGCCGGATCGCAGCGCCGCCATCAACTCGTTGGACAGCTCAGGCGGCTTCGCCGCCGACCCGCCGTCGCCGGGTTTCCTGGCCGCCCTGAGCCGGTCGCACGCGGCGTACACGTCCGGGGTAGCCAGCCCGGTCGCGCCGAACGCGAGCACCCAGTCATAGCTTCCGGCCGCGAGCGCGGTCGTCAGCTGCTCGCCGCGACCGAGCCCGACCGCGGTCCCGCCGGCCAGGGCGAACGGCACGTCGCTGCCGAGCTGAGCGGCGATCTCGGCCAGCTCGCTGGACTGCAACCCGGTGCGCCACAGCTCGTTGCAGGCGACCAGCGTCGCGGCCGCGTCGGCGCTGCCGCCGGCCAGCCCGGCCGCGACCGGGATCCGCTTGCGAATCTCGATCTTCACTGACCCAGTGCCAGCCCGGGTGGGCCCTCCGCTAGCCGGGGGACGCCCCCGAGCCCCCGATGGGGAACCCACCGCGGAAGGACCTCGGAAGCGCCTGCCCGTGGCCTTGGCCAGCGCGGCCGCGGCCTTGACGGCGAGGTTCGTGGGTCCGATCGGGACCGAGTCGACGCCTTCACCGGTGACCTCGACACTGGTCCGGTCCGCCGCCGACACCGTGATCTCGTCGAACAGCGCAACCGCGTGATAGACGGTCACCACGTCGTGATAGCCGTCGGCGCGCAACGGGCCGACCGACAGCTGCAAGTTGATCTTGGCGGGTACCCGCACGCTGACGGTTCCTGCCGGTCTGGTGATCGTTGTCACTTGCGCCACGATTCGATGATGCTACGTCCGGCTCGCGCAGCCGTAGCAATCTGTAGGTATTGGCTCACACCGATTGCTTCGCCGCGCAGCGCCGGGTCTACTCCAGCCTGCCTCAGCACCGTTTCGGCCGCGTCGGCGGACCCGGCCCAAGGCGCCAGCGCCGCTCGCAGCGTCTTCCGGCGCTGGGCAAACGCGGCGTCGATCACGTCGAAGACGTCGGCGCGACTGGCTTCTGACTGGCTGGAGACGACAGTCGATCGGGTGAACTCGATCAGGGCCGAGTCGACGTTCGGTGCTGGCCAGAAAACCGTGCGCGAAACCGTGCCGACCCGGCGGGCCTTCCCGTACCAGGCGATCTTGACCGACGGCACGCCGTACGTCCGGCTGCCGGGCGGCGCGCAGATCCGGTCGGCGACCTCGGCCTGGACCATGACGACGGCCCGCGAGAGCGAAGGCAGCACGTCGAGCAGGTTCAGCAGCACGGGCACGGCCACGTTGTAGGGCAGGTTCGCCACCAGGCTGACCGGCGGCTCGCCAGGGAGGTCTCCAGCGCTGATCGTGACCGCGTCGGCCGTCACGACAGTAAGCCTTGCGGCTCGGTCGCCCGCCCTGACGGCAACTGTCGCAGGGAGTTCGGCCGCCAGCACTGGATCGACCTCGACGGCGATTACCTTGCCCGCCGCCTCGAGCAGCCCGAGCGTCAGCGATCCCAGCCCGGGCCCGACCTCAAGCACGACATCGTCTGGGCCGAGCTTGGCCAGCGCGACGATCTTGCGGATCGTCCCGGCGTCGATGACGAAGTTCTGGCCGAGCCGTTTAGCCGGACGGACGTCCAGCCTGGCCGCGAGCGCCCTGATGTCGGCCGGGCCGAGCAGCGCCGGGCCTGGTTCGGTCACCAGCACACGCTAGCTGGCCACGGAGGGTTCCGGACCATCCGGGGTTCGGGGGTGTCCCCCGGCTTGCGGAGCGTCCCCCCGGGCAAGCACTGTGGTGCTCACCAGCAGCGACCGTCCTGGAACAGCCCCCGTGCCGAGATCGGCGGCATCGACTGATGTGGTGATCGTCCAGCCTGCCCTGGCCAGGAGCGCCGCCTGGGCTTCAGCCGGCAAGATGGTCAGCCACGGCTCGGCCTGAGCGGTCCGGCGCCGCGCGTTAGCGACGGCGAGCACCTCCGCCGAGTCCAGCCCGTCGGCGTGTACCGCCAGGCTGGCGGCGAGCACACTGGGTTGGCTAGGCCCGGCCGCCTCGCGGGCCCCGGACAGCAGCTCGACGGTGGCCGTCTCGTCCAGGTAGACCAGGAGGCCCTCGCACAGGAACAGCGTCGGCGCGGCCCGGTCATGATCCGCCGCAGCGAGTACCTCAGGCAAGGCATC
>DATNFM010000081.1:0-2526 GCA_035606435.1 Streptosporangiaceae bacterium
CGCCGCTCACCCGCGGTCCTCTGGCTTCCCGGCCGGCCATCCGCCGATGCGGACCTTCCTCGGCGCGCCGGTGCGGATCCGCGACACCGTGTTCGGCAACCTCTACCTCACCGACAAGCGCACCGGCGAGCCGTTCGACGAAGACGACGAGGCGCTGGTCGTCGCGCTGGCCGCCGCGGCCGGCGCCGCCGTGGACAAGGCCCGCCTGTACACCGAGGCCCGCCGCCAGCAGCGCTGGCTTCACGCGGTAGCCGAGGTCACCAAGCGGCTGCTGTCCGACGCGGCCTCGGCCGACGTCCTGAGCCTGATCACCGACCTGGCCCTGGAACTCGCCGGCGCGGACCTCGCGGTCCTGGCCCTGCCCGCGAGCGCCGATGGAAACCTGATCATCGAATACGCTAGCGGCCGCCACGCCGACGATGCCATCGGGCTCGTCCTGCCTGCGGGGGCATCGGTATCGGGAATCGTCATGGAAACCGGCGAGCCGCTGTCCGTCGACGACTTCAGCTCAGATCACAGGACTGCCACCGTTGCCCGCGAGAACCTGAACCTCGGCCCCGCGATCATCATCCCGCTCGGGCCGCCCGGCAGCGTCCGCGGCGTGCTCACCGCCGGCCGCAATCTCGGCTCGAAACCGCTGTCACCCGAGGCGGTCGGCATGATCACCACGTTCGCCGCCCAGGCCGGAATCGGCCTCGAACTGGCCGACCACCGCAAGGACGCAGAACGGGTGGCGGTCTTCGCCGACCGCGACCGCATCGCCCGCCAACTCCACGACCTGGTGATCCAGCGCCTGTTCGCCACCGGCATGTCCCTGCAGGCCGCGACCGCGATGATGGCCGAAGGACCAGCCGTCAGCCGAGTCGGTCAGGCCGTCGATGCCCTCGATGAAACCATCAGGGACATCCGCTCCTCGATCTTTATGCTGCAGACCCACGCAGGCTCCGACACTAAGGTCGGCCTGCGCGCGCAGGTCATGACCGTTTCCGACGAGATGACTCCGGGACTAGGCTTCACGCCCTCGCTTCGCCTGGACGGCAACCTGGACACCGCGGTCGACGACAACACCGCCGATGACATGCTCATCGTCTTGCGCGAGGCCCTGTCGAACGCCGCCAGGCATGCTCAGGCCAGCCGCGTCGACGTGACCGTCAGCGCGGGAACCGAACTGGTCCTGATTGTCCAGGACAACGGGTCGGGCATCGGCGACACCAGCCGCCGCAGCGGGCTGGCCAACCTGCGGCATCGCGCCGACGCGCTCGGAGGCCAGCTGAATCTGGGGCAGCCGGCCGGGGGCGGCACCCGGCTGGAATGGCGGGTGCCGTTGCCATCATCCGCCTGATCGGGTAGGGCGCTTACTTACCGGTGTGCACGATGACGACGGGGCAGCCGCCGTGGTGCGCGACCTGGCTGGAGACCGAGCCCAGCAGGAGCGACCTGAAACCGCCGGTGCCGCGGGATCCGACCACTATCAGGTCAGCGTCAGCTGACGCGTCGATCAGCGCCTGGGAGGGGAAACCGGTAAAGACGTTCACCGTCACCGACGGGGGCTTCGGCCCGGTGAGATCGCTGGCCGACTTGGCGACCGCTTCTTCCACAGCCCGGCGTGCTTGTTCGATCGCATGGTCGGCATTGGGTACCGACAACGGCTCGCCCGTCCATTGGCTCTTCATCGTCGGGATCACGGTCAGCACGGTCAGCGGGCTCTGCCGCAGACCAGCCTCGCGCACGGCCCAGTCCAGAGCCTTGCGGGCATGCGCCGACTCATCGACTCCTACCACGATTCCTGACATTTCTCCTCCTCAGAATGGGGCAGGCAATCCGCTCGCCTATGTCAAAGATCGCTTCGTCGCGGCCCTGCAGGCAGGGCACTGCGTACCGGATCGTCAGGGACCTTGGTCCCATGCGATCGCTTTTGCTCAGCTTTTGCCTCGCACGATGACGACGGGGCACTTGGCGTGGTGGGCGCAGTTCTGGCTGACCGATCCGATCAGCGCGTCGGCGAACGTGCCGTGTCCGCGGCTGCCGACGACGAGAAGATCAGCGTGACCGGACGCGTCGACCAGCACCGAGGGTGCGTAGCCCTGGACGACTCGGCCCTCGATCGTGACCTTGCAATCAGGTCCTGCGGCCTTGTCTATGGCCTCGGCGAGCGCTTTCTCGGCGTTTGCTCGCAGGTCAACGTTGTAGTCGACGGCCATCTGCACCCAGTCGTAGCCCCCGGCCATCGGCGAATACTCCCAGGCGATGATGGCTTCCACGGTGTCGCCGCCGAGCTTGGCCTCGTTGATCGCCCAGCGCAGGGCGGCCACCGAGGACGCTGAGCCATCGACTCCGGCAACGATCCGCCGAACCGGACTGCCGGCTGGCTTAGTCATCTAAATCATTCCCTTCTATTAGTGAGAAAAATTTGCGGGTGGCTTCTAGCGAAGCCTCCTGAGGTACGGATCGGCAGGCTCGGCCGGAGCGATCCTGATGCGGACGTCGGCGGCCTGGCAGCTGTCGGCGCGGGCGATCACCGGGTTC
>DATNFM010000082.1:0-43580 GCA_035606435.1 Streptosporangiaceae bacterium
GACGGGCGAGTTGAGACAGCCGGGCGCCCGGGAACCCTCCTCGGGCTGTTCGACGACCCCGACCTGCACGACACCCGCCTTCTGCTGCGACCGGGCGATGCCATGATCATGTACACCGACGGCGTCACCGAAGCGCGCAGCCACATCAACCGCGAACTCTACGGCGATCAGCGGCTCGCCGAACTCCTCGCCGGACCCGCCAACCTCACGGCAGGGCAAATCGCCACGGCCGTCATCAAGGCGATCAGGACCTTCAGCGGCGGAGCAATCAGCGACGATACCGCCGTGCTCGTACTCAAGGTTCCCTAGCAGGAGCGCACGGAACCTCGCCTTGGCAGCCGGGTCAAGCGGCAATCCAGGCAGAAGCGTTAAGGAAGCCGACGCAAAATTTCTAACCCATATTTTATGAAGAAAGATTTGCGCCGGCTGAATCAGCGACCGGCAGGCCGATGCACACCGGCGCCAGCCAGCGCGGCCAGATCAGCTGCCATCCGCGGAACCTGAAGCCAGCGCTGCGACCGGATCAGCGGCTCCCGTCGCCCGGTCCTCGATTGGAACGATCATGCGAGCCGCCGACTCTGATCCTCGGCCGAACCTCCGGGCGGGTCCTTGTAACTCGGAGTACTTCGCCCCCGATCCTACTGGGATCGGGTCTTCGCGTACTTGCGGCTGCGCCGGAGCCCGCCTGCTGAGCGCGGCCTCCAGCGCAATTCGGATTAGCGGTGGGCTGGCCGATGGCCGGAGCGTGCGGTGACGAGGCAATAGATGAGCAGGAGGGCCGCTGCGCCAGCTATGGCCGTGAGCCAGGTGGAGGCGTTGAAGAATCCTTGGAGCGGGTGATGCAGGTGGAAGATCTTGGTCGCCGCCCAGCCACCAAGAAGGGCGCCGGCGATTCCGGTGAGGCAGGTCAGGATGAGCCCTTGCTGCCTGCGGCCGGGGATGAGCAGGTTGGCGAGCAGTCCTGCGCCTAGCCCGAGAATGATCCAGGCGATGATACCCATGGTGACTCCTTTGATGCTGGTTGGCGTGCGCCGAGAGTGCGGTGGAGTTAGCCAGGGCGCGGCCGGCCCCAGCGGATTCGCCCCGGGTACCGGGGTGCGGCAATTGGTCAGCTGGCCTGTGGCCGGCGCCGGTCGCGCCGGATGATCTGGCGCAGTTGGGTGATGCGGGCGGTGCCGGCAGCGGCCATGAGCAGGGCGCCCGCGATGGCAGCGAGGAACAGCGCCACGGCGAGGGACAGGCGCAGGTGAGCTCCGAGGAAGCTGATGCTGACGGCATGCGCGTTCTGGATGATGAAGATCATCACCACTATGAGACCGAGGATGCCGACGATCAGGGCGGTGCGCATGCCGCTGATCCTGGAACGCATCCGCCCCCGCGAGATTTCAGTTGCTGGGGACGGAGACGGGGACGATGCGGAGCCGTTGGCTGAGG
This sequence comes from Streptosporangiaceae bacterium, assembly GCA_035606435.1. Taxonomy (GTDB): domain Bacteria; phylum Actinomycetota; class Actinomycetes; order Streptosporangiales; family Streptosporangiaceae; genus Chersky-822. Next base: position 1,435 of record DATNFM010000082.1, read on the forward strand.
GAGGCGGCATCGAACTAGTCGTGCCTTGCGGGCGCGGTGTTTCTGTCATGGCGCTTCTTCCGAATGGAAGCGAGCCGTTCGCGTCTGGCGCTTCCTTGAGCACCGGGATACGAGGCGGCCTTCGGCAGCTGTCTTCCGGTGTCTCCACTCAGTGTTACATGGAAATACGGAACTAGCAACCTAAAACTAGTAATGCATTTCCAGAATACTGATGATAGATTCCTGGTTATGGAGCGGTGGAGTTTCCTGACCAATCACGCCCGGGTGCTGCTGCGCATCGCCCGGGATCCGGGCGCCCGGCTGAGAGACATCGCCGCCGCCCTTGACATCACCGAACGCAGTGCCTACGGCATCCTCACGGACCTGACTACGGCCGGGTTCGTCATCAAGCAGAAAGACGGCCGCCGCAACCGCTACCAGATCCAGGCCCACCGCCCGTTCGCCGAGCCCGACAGCCAGGCACCGGCAGTCGGCGACGTCCTGGCCGTCTTTCTCGGCAACGAGCCAGAACACAACCCGGCCAGCGACAGCCCGCCCTAAGGCGTTGGCTAAGCAACCCGAACCGTTGGTATGCGGCTTCGCGTCGGGGGAAAGATCTGATCGTCGGCTAAGGCCGTTGTCCTGACGACACCACGCAGGTGGAGGAATCATGGCAGGAATCGGCAAGATTGCGGGAAACAGGCGGTCCGGACACGACTTGCTCGGTATCTATCTCAATGACCATCTAGCAGGAGCAACTGGCGGCTCTGAGCTGGCGCGCCGAGCGGCACGATCGGCACAGGGTACGGCGGCCGACGGCGCACTTCAGCGATTCGCGGCCGACGTAGAGCAGGATCGCCTCGCGTTGCTGGACCTCATGGCCACGCTCGGTGTCCCGGCTCGGGCCTACAAGATTGGCGCCGCGTGGGTCGGTGAGAAGGCGGCACGGCTGAAGCTCAACGGCTACCTAATGACCCGATCGCCCCTCAGCAGCCTCGAGGAGCTGGAAATGCTGCGGCTGGGCGTCGAGGGCAAGGCCGCGGGATGGCGCACGCTGCGGACTCTGGCGGACAAAGACCCTCGGCTGGACTCGGGTCGGATAGACGAACTCATCGTCAGGGCGCAGCGCCAGGCGGACGTCCTCGAAGAGCTGCGCGTACGGGCTGCGGCCGGGATCATCGGCTGAAGAGGATCTCGGTCATTCCGTTTCACCTCCACTCCTGGAGCGTCTTGGTTAGTGCGCGCCTTCCCCGGAACAGGTGACTGCGAACCGCAGCGACGGTGCTGCCGGTGAGGCGGGCGACCTCGGCGTTGGGCAGGCCCTCGAAGTGGTGCAGGACGATCGCTACGCGCTGCTGTGGAGGAAGGGCGGTGATCGCGTTGACGACCGCTTCGGCGGCGCCCCGCTGGACGGCGGTGTCGCCCGGGCCGGGAGCCTGGTCTCGGACATCACCGACCAGATCGAGGGATTCGGCGGTGCGTGTCCGTGAGATCCGGTTCAGCGCCCTGCGGGTGACTATCTGGTAGAGCCAGGTTGAGAAGCTCGATTTGGCGCTGAATCCCGGCAGCCGCTGCCAGGCGGCGATCAGCGCTTCCTGCGCGACTTCCTCAGCGTCGTGATGGTTGCCTAGCAACCTCAGTGCAACCCGGTAAGCCAGTTGGCCGTGCCGGTCTGTGAGTTCGGCGTATGCGTCTTGGTACCCATGCTGGGCCTGCTGGACCAGGTGGGTGTCCCCAACCTCCGATACCACGGGCCCTCCCCCCGGCAGATTCGGACACTTCTTTTCCTGTGGTCGCGTGGGGGGGACCACGCTGGCACGCTGCCGGTGACCTGGGGTTTCCAGAGTCGCGGCTGGCGCTCCTGTTGTCCTCCCTTACCTGGAGGTCGAGATTTATGTGCGACGTTTCTGGCCAGGCCGTGTCTAACAATGCGAGGCCCGACAGGAGAACCTCCGGGGCCTGCGCGGCCGAAACCGCATTATCCATATTCTCCAGGAAAAGAGCGCAATGTTATGACCGAGACAACCACGGCACCTTCTGGCAAGCCGGCCAAGCCGGCCCCGGCTAGCAGCAACGCCAGCCCGGCTATCCGTAGTCGCCTGGATTCCGGTAGCGGCAAGATCAGCATCGCTCAGGGCGTCGTGCAAAAGGTCGCTGGCATCGCATGCCGCGAGATCAGCGGCGTGCACGCCATGGGTGCGTCGACCAGCCGCGCGTTCGGCGCGGTCCGCGACCGGATACCTGGCAGCACGGGCCCGAGTTTCGCCCAGGGGGTGGGCGTCGAGGTTGGCGAGACCGAGGCCGCTGTCGACCTGGACATCGTCGTGGACTACGGCGTCAGCATCGATGACCTGGGCAGGAGCATCCAGCGCAATGTCAAGCAGGCCGTAGAGCGGATGACTGGCCTGGACGTCGTCGAGGTCAACGTCAACGTCGATGACCTGTACCTGCCGGGCAGCGACGACAAGGACGAGGACGCGACGTCGCGCGTGTCATGACCGAGTTCACCTCCGGGGCAGGCGCCGTAGTCGAAGGCGTCGACCTAGACGCCGTCGTTGCGGCAGTTCGAAGCTGCGCGGGCGTCGATGACCTGACGCCGGGTGCCTGGGGCGGAGTGGTGACCTATCTGCCTGGCCGCCAGGTGCCAGGGGTGCGCGTCGCGTCCGATCATGTGGTGATCTCCCTGCGCGGCCGGTGGGGGGTGCCGGCGGCAGAGATAGCTCGTCAGGTTCTGGCTGCTGTCGCAGATCTGGTGGCACCCAGGAACGTGGACCTGGTACTGGCCGACGTGAGCGATCCCGCTCCCGAAACCGGGGCCAGACGTAGACGGGCCGGCCACTCCGCGTTTGGAGTGCGCAGCGGCGAGGTGAGTTCGTGGACGACCAGCAGTGGCGCCGACGAGCCCGGCGCGAGTTCATCCGTGCTTGTCATCCAGACCGTGGCGGTGATCCCGCCGCGTTCGCCGCCGGACTAGCCGAACTGGACCTGGCGCTCGTCCCGGTCCCGCCAGCGCGGGTGGTGGTGGTCCGGCACACGCCTTTGCTGCTGGCCCTGCTCAAGGCGCTAGCGCGCGGGATCAGCGGGCACCGCCCGCCGCCGAGGGTCAAGTGAGGTCCGCGGTCTGTATTTGGTGAAAGTGAGATGACATGACACGTAGCACCATCGGCATCCTGGTCGGGATCGCGCTCGGCTTTGCCGTGGCATTCGGCAGCTTCGGGCAGATGCTGATCGTGGCGCTGTTCACCGTGATCGGGTTCGTCGTGGCGAAGGTGCTTGACGGAAGCGTGGACCTGAGCCAGTACCTGCCGAGGCAGCGAGCTGACCGATGACGACCAGCGAAGCCCCGCACCAGGCAGCAGATCGCTTCCCTGGAGGGCGTACCGAGCTGGGCGTGATCAGCGTCAGCGACAGCGCTGTCCAGGACATAGCCGCCCTCTCGGCGGCCGAGATTCCCGATGCCGGAGGGGCCGCGCCCCGCGTCCTGGGCCGCACCGTGACTGGCCCCAGTGCGCTCGGAGTCCGTCAGACCAGCCTGGCGGCGCGGCCGAAAGCCCGGGCTCGCGTCGATGGCTCGATCGTGACGCTAGACCTTTCCCTTAGCGTCCGCTGGCCCGCGTCGGTACCTGACGTGACCAACGCGGTCCGCGAGCACGTACGTGGCCGGGTCACCGAGCTCACCGGCCTCGCGGTCGCCGAGATATCCATCTCGGTCACTGCCCTGGTCACCGGTCCTCCCGCCGCTCCGCGGGTCCGCTGACGGCAGGAAAGGAGCCATGTGAGACACGCCAATCGCATCCTGGCCGCCCTGCTGAGCTTGGCGCTGATCGGCGCGGGCGTCCTGCTGATCATCGAAGTCATCGCCGACCGGATCGTCCATCACGCGGCGATCATCGGTTGGCATAGCGCTTACGCCTGGGCCGGGCGCACCACCTGGAACGCTGGCAGCATCCGGGTGGCCAGCGTAATCCTGATCGTGGCCGGGCTGGTGCTGCTGATCGCCGAACTGAAGCCAGCCCGCACGTCACGCCTGGCGACGGAACCCGGTCAGGCCGGCATAGACGCCGCCTACACACGCCGCGGCGTGGCCGCCGCCATCCGCTCAGCGGTGACCGCGATCGACGGTGTCCGAGCAGCCTCGGTCAAGGTCAGACGGCGCAAGATCACCATTACGGCGGTCGCGGTAGCCGCGGACGGCACGGTCGCACAGAGGCTGTGCGAGCCCGTCCGCGCAGCCGCGCGCCAGCGCCTGGCCGCATTGCGGCTGCGCCGGGCGCCCAGGGTGTCGGCTCGGGTGACACCAGGGAGTCGCTAGTGCACGCCGACCGGACGAATCGCGTCATACTGCTGCTGCTGGCTGTGCTCATGATCGCTGCCGGCGGCGGTGCCTTCGCCGCCTCCATCGGGGCGTACGGCACGGGCACCAGGCACAGCACGCTCATGGACAACCCCGCAGGCCGTTTCTTCGGCGCGCAAGGTGACTGGCTCTGGCCCGCTGTCGCTGCCGCAGCAGCAATCCTTGCGCTGCTTGCCGTTCGCTGGCTGCTCACGCTGCTGTTCTCTAGCGACCGCGCCGGCGACCTTCCGATCCGCCCGGTCAGCTCTGCTGGCCGGACCGTACTCGCTGCCGGAGCATTGACTGAAGCCGTAGCAGAGGAAATCGAGAGCTACCAAGGCGTCGACTCCGCCAGCGCCCGTCTCATCGGCGCGGCCGCCGACCCCAAGCTCGTCGTCTCTGTCGATCTGGAGGCCACCACCGACATCGCTGAACTGCGCAGCCGCATCGAGACCGGTGCGATCACCCATGCCCGCGTCGCGCTCGGCAACCCTGCCCTGCCCGCCCAGCTAGACCTGACCGTTACTGCAAGGCGCCCCGCCCGGGTCACCTGACGCCCTGCCTTCACCGGGCGCGAGTACCTGCGGCCGTTCCCGTTCCCGCCTGGCGCCGCGGGGAATCCAAGCTGTCGCATTCGCAGCCGACATCACCATGTGGACCCTGGCCGTCCTGCTGGGCCCGGATCGGGAAGAGTTTGCCGCGCGGGCGGCGGAAACTCTCCCTGATCATGAAATTCCGTCCAGTATGCCCGATTCCTGGGGGAGAGTTTCCGTATCGGGGAGAGTTTGCCGCGCTTTTCCGCGGTCAACCCTCCACCAAGCGGCAAGTCTTCCCGATCATGAAGCCTGCCGCTCCAGCCGCGCCAGCGGCCGTCATCCAGCCGGGCCAGACGACGGCCGGTCAATGCGAATACCGGCGTGCCTGGCGACCAGCCGGTGCTCATCCGGCTGAGCGTCGCCGGGGGCACTACGTGAAGCAGTACATTTCTTGACATCGCAGGCTGGCCACGTGACGGTGAATAAGGCGGGCGCCTCCGCAGGGCTGCGGTTGACAGTCCGGGCCCCGCCCCGGATGACGGAGGAAGGAAAGATGAGAGCACTCAGAGGCCGCGGTCTACGTGCGTCCCTGACCCTGGCGGCTATCGTCGCCACGCCCTTAGCGACCGCGGGAGTTTCGGCGCGCGCTGTCACTCCTGTCTCACCGCAGGCACCCAACGCCTGCACGATGTTCCGGGCCGGCCAGGCGCACAAACCGGGTCACTTCGCCGGTGTCGTGCGCGCGATGCCGACCAAGGCATCGACCAAGGCTCTTTGCCGGGCCCACAAACTCAGCGACGCGGCCGTCGGCACTCCGCCCCTGATCTTTCACGGCGGCCCGGTCATGGGCACGACCTCGACCGGCCCCCTGGTTATCACACCTATCTTCTGGAACCCGGCTGGCCACACGATGACTGCCGCCTACAAGGCCATCATCACCGCCTACGTGACGGACGTGGCCCACGACAGCGGCTTGCACACGAACGTGTTCTCGACGCTGACCGAGTATTCAGGCAGCAACGGAGCCATTAATTACCAGGTCGCAGCGGGTACCGCCATCAGCGACACCAACAGTCTGCCCAAGAGCGGCTGCCGGGTCGCCCGCAACGACACTACCGGGATCTACGCCGACAACACCGGCTACAACGCGTGCCTGGACGATGCGCAGATCCAGGCCGAGACTAACAAGGTCATCGCCGCGCACGGCCTCCCGAAGAACCTGGCGCACGTCTACGTGCTGTTCCTGCCCAAGGGCGTGGAATCCTGCTTCAACTCGGGCTCGACCACTTCCTCGAGTAACGCCTGCACGATCAACCACCAGCCGAGCGCGGCCTTCTGCGCCTACCACAGCGAGGGGGCGTCCACCCTCATCTACGGCAACCTGGCGTTCCCGGTCTACTCCTCGCCTACCGGGTTCACCTGCGGCAGCGACGCCAAGTTCCCGGCCATCGAAGCCCCGAACGGAAACCCTGACGCAGACACCGAGGTCAGCCCGACCAGCCACGAGATCATGGAAGCGACCACCGACCCGGACACCAGCACGGGCTGGTTTGACTCCAGCGGCTTCGAGAACGGCGACGAGTGCGCCTTCGTCTACGGCGCAACGTCGGGCACGGCCGGTGCGCTCCACAACCAGACCATCAACGGTCACAATTACCTGACTCAGGAGGAGTTCAGCAACAGAGACTTCAGCGTGACCGGCCTGGGATGCCTGCCCTTCGAGTGACCCCGGCTGAGGACTGATCACCTCTTCGAGCGCAGCGGCATAGCCGCCACCGTGGCCCTGGGCAACTCGCCCGGGGCCACAGTGGCGAGCAGGTCGCAATGGGCGGGTGCCGGGTATCCCGGCGCCGGCCGAAGGACCAGCCTCGGCGTTCACCGTCCTCGGGAGGCCAGGCCACAGCCCGCGCCAATCTTTCTAAATAAATATCGGGAAGAAAAATTTGCGGCGGCTTCAGGCCTGGTTTCCGGAGGCTAAGCGCCGCGGCCGCCTGCCGATAACCTCGATCCCCGTCGGGCGCGACTGTGCCGGGCTATAGGTGCCGTCTCCGCTGTAGGAAGCCACGACCTTGAAGAAACCAGCGGGTAGCGCGTTGGGCGGAGGCGAGCAGGATCCGCGTCCGTCGACCAGCGTTATGGTGCACAGCACCGTCGTTCCTGTCTCGACCGTGACTGTGCCGGTAGGCACGCTCCCCGCGCCGATGACTCCCGAACGCACGCTGACGGCGAAGCGCTCGATCTCCTCGAGGCCAGCAAGCAGGACGCGGGAGGAGGTCGTGAGCTGAACGGCCGGCGGGCAGGTGCTATAGCACGCTGGCGGCGGACGCCGCGATGGCGCGGCGAGCGCCATGCTCGTAATGCACGTCGCCAGCAACGACGCTCCGGCAATTACGATGCCAACTTTGGGCTGCATTATTTGCATGAGACTTACCTCCAGTTGCCGACATTAGCAGTCGGCATGAGCGTCCGTAGTGAAAATGAAGCGAGCATCCATCTGCCTCGGTAAACCATAGCCACTAATAATCGGACAAGGCGGGTCCGCCATATCTGCGCCCACCGATTTTTTACCTCCTAGTGCCATGGTAATTAGCTTCCGTACGCGTCATGTCAAAGCGGAGCGACAGAATTGCTAGCTTCATTCTTCTTGGCCATGACCAGCACATACGTTCGGTATTGAGCTTATGGAATGACTTGCCTGAAACGTCGGCTGAACAACTTATCCCAATTGACGTCCCTTTGCGTTTAGGCAATATTGGATACCCCTAGAAATGATCGGGGATAACCTTCGCGCCGACGGTCTGCTGGATAGCATCAACCCCGCGAGTTAAACCGGGGGGTGAAGCTTTGCGAATTCTTATGATAAGTCGCGGGGTTGTGTCAATAGGTAAAAGTTCAGGAGGAGCTGAGCACGTGGCATACGAACTGGCGAGGCACCTGGCAAATAGAGGTGAGGAAGTCATTCTCATAGCCGACGCCGACGCCGATGTGCTGGCGCGCTCCCCTGCGAGCCTGAGCGTCGTCTCGGTCGGGCGGCCAGGCGCGTTCGACTGGCTTGTTTCGCGCCTGCCGTTGGAATTCCCGCGCTGGGTCCTGCAGCACCTGCTAGGGAACGTAAGGGCCGCGCGCCGGGCCCGCCTGCTGCTGCGAACCAGTCCCGCCGGGTTCGACGCCGTCCATTCGCACTGTGCGCTGGCCACGATCCTGGTGCGTCCGGTGATCGGCGCGGGCGTCGGCGCCATCCCGCTCGTGTACACAGAGCACGACTCGACGCCCTGGTCCTGCCGGTACCGCCACTGGTTCGAGAGGCTAGTACGCCGATGCGTGTACCGGCAGGTCAACCTGCGAGCGTGTCGCGCGGCGACGGCGGTCGTTACCAACTTCGCCGCGCTCGCTGACGAGATCGCCCAACGAGCCGGCATCCCGCGGTCCCGCTTCGTCACGGTTCCGAACGCGACGGCGGTGGCCAGGCAAGCGAGCCGGGCAGCCGCTGCGAGCATCCGGGCGCGACACGGCATGGATCGCTACTGCCTGTTCGTCGGCGCCCTGATCGACCGTAAATGCCCGGACATCTTGCTCCGCGCGCTCACGCGGGTCAGCATGCCGTGCATCTTCGTGGGCGACGGGCCGATGCGACCCGCGCTCGAACGCCTGGCCTCAGAGTCCGGCATCTCCGACCGCGTGATCTTCACCGGAGCGCTTGAGCGGCGCGAGATCAGCACGTACTACTCCGGCGCGGAGGCGCTCGTCCTGCCCTCCGTTTCTGAGGGCGTGCCACTGGTGACCATTGAAGCGCTCGGGGCAGGCCTTCCAGTGGTGGCAAGCAACCTAGGCGGCATCGCCTCGGTGGTCCGGCATCGCCGCAATGGCCTGCTGGTACGTCCCGGCGACCAGGATGCTCTGGCACAGGCGCTCGCGCTGATCGAAGCGGACAAGTCGCTCAGGGCCGCCTTGCGGCACGGCGCTCTGGCGAGTGCTGGCGTTACGGCAAGGACCTGGCCGGAGGTGGTGAACACCATGAGCACGCTCTATGTCAAGAGCCGCCCGGTGCTGGCCGTGCCACGCCCGCGAACCAAGGCGAATCCGCTACCCGCGGGCCCGAGACTCGGCGAGTTGCCAGAGCTTGCCATTACTCCATCCAAAGGATCGCTTGATGCCTGACTCACCGCCGCCGCTCGTCGTCGTCCTAATCGACGCGTTCCGGCACGACTTCGTGAGCGAGGAGTGGGCGCCGCACCTGGCGGAGCTAGCCAGCACCGGGATGCACCGCCCGCTCAAGCCGATCCTCGGCTACAGCGACTCGATCCGCGCGACCTTCTTCACCGGGCGGCTGCCTGAGGAGACCGGGTACTGGATGGAGTACTGCTACCGACCGGAGTCGAGCCCGTACCGGGGCCTGTCCCGGTTCTCCCCGCTTGACCGGCTGCCCAGCGATTTGCTCCTCAGGGGGCTGAAGCTGGGGGCGTCCGCGACGGCCATGCGCCTGCTGGCAAAACGGCGCGGTGTCGCCCACCTGAGCCTGCGGCACATCCCGTTCCGTGCGCTCGACCAATTCGACTTCACCTTGCACGAGCCGATGACCGCGCCGAACGCCCTCGGCTGTCCCAGCATTTTCGACGTCTGCACAGCGTCCGGCCGCCCATGGGCGTACCTGGACGCCTCACGTGTCCGTCGTGCGAGCGACCTGCTCGGCCAGGTCGACGCCGTCCCTCACGATGCCGGCCTCGTCTTCGTCTACCTGCATCAGGTGGACATGGCCGCACATCTCCTCGGCATCTCCTCGCCAATGTTCTGGCGCCGCGTTCGGTACACAGACGATCTCTTCGGGCGGCTGCGCGAGCGGATCGCGCGCCGGTTCGGGGACGTCACCACGCTCGTGTTCTCCGACCACGGGATGTCGCAGATCACGCGGCAGTGCGCAATCCCCGAGCTGACCAGCCACCCGGCGTTTCCCGACCGCTTCCTCGTCGCGCTGGACGCGACCATGGTGCGACTGTGGTACCTGAACCACGACCAGCGGTTGCGCGAGGAGCTGCGCGAACGCGTTGCCGCCCGGTATCCGGGCCATTTCCTCGGCACCGATGAGCTCGCCGCCCATCACCTGCGATTCAGCGGCCGCCTCTACGGCGACGACATCTATCTGCTTCCGCCCGGTGCGGCGATATTTCCGAATTTCCACTCGTTCGTCAAACCAAAGGCAATGCACGCCTACGACCCGGCCGACCGGGATCAATGGGGCATCTTCATCGGCCCGGCTGACGCCGCGTCCCGCGTCTCGGACCCGGTGGAGCTCACCGAGATCACCGCGCTGGTGACCGGCGCCCTTGGCGAACCGGTGAGTGCGCGCGAAGGTGACCGGCGGGCATGAGCCAGCGGGCCGTGACACTTGGCGGCGAGCCGGCCTGCGCGGTGTCTGACTGGCAATCGCGACCTGGCATCCGCCTGAAGCGGCTGCTCGGCGGGGCGACCGTCGTGTTCGTCGGAACGCTGATCTGGCAGCTTTCGAACTTCGCCTTCAGCGCGGTCAGCGCTCATTCGCTCGGGCCGGTCAAGTACGGCTCCCTGGCTGCCAGCATGGCGCTGCTCAGCTTCGCCAGCCCACTGCTGGCCGCCGCACAGACCGTCACTAGCCGCGAGACGACGTCATTCCTCGCGCGGAACGAGCCGTGGAGAATTCGGCCCGCCTTCAGCCACTACACGCGCCGAGTAGCCGCCGGCTCACTGGTGCTCGCAGGGGCAATCGCGTTGGCGAGTGGCTGGATCTCGCGGCTATTCCACCTAGGCTCGCCGTGGCTGGTCGTACTCGTCGGCGCGATGATCCCCGGTTACCTTGTCGGCCACATGCTGGGCGGGCTATTGCAGGGGGCACAGAGGTTCGCCAGTTTCGCGGCCGAGACGGCCGTTGAAGGACTGACGAAAGCGGCCATCGGCATCCTCGTCATCGGGCTTTGGCGGAAGTCTGCACTAGGAGGCATGGCGGCCGTGGCGGCCAGTTGCGCCGCCGGGCTCGCTACTTACCTGCTGCTCGCGCTGCCAGGCTTGATGAGGGGCAGCCTCACGGTCGCCCGCCAGCGGGAACCGGGCGCGGTCGAGCACCAAGCACGACCTTCACATCGCCGCGTCCCCCGTCGCGGAGTCCCTGGCGTCGTCGGTTACTCGATGACGGCGCTGAGCACGTACGGCCTGCTGGCGCTGATGCTGTCTTCGGACACGCTGGTAGCCAAGCACTACCTGCCCGGCTACCAGGCCGGCCTGTACGCGGGCCTGTCGCTGACCGGCAAGATCGCGTACTTTGCGGCGTCATCGGTCTTCATCGTCGCCTTTCCCGTCTTCTCGCAACGCGACGAGAGCCGCATGGGCAACGGCAAGTGGCTCGCAGCAGCGTCGGGCATCGTCCTGACGACCGCCAGCGCCATCGTGGCGCTTTACGCCATCGAGCCATCGTGGGTCGTTATCCCTCTTCTGGGCAGCAGCTATCGCCCGGCGGAGGCTTTCATCCCGTGGATGGCCGCGATCTTCGGCCTCTACGCACTCGGCTACCTCATGTCCCTGTACCTGCTGGCGAGCAAGCGTCGTGGGGTCATCGTCGTGCTTGCTGTCGCGGCCGCCGTACAGTTCACCGGCTTCTTTATCTTCCACGGGTCCGTCCTGCAGATCGCCGGCGTCTTGTCCGCCTCTTTCGGAATAACCGTCGCGGCCGACACGGTGCTCGTGATCTTCGGCCAGACGAAGAGCACGGCCGGGAAAGCGGCGGAGCGGCGTGACCGCTTCCGGCAAGGCCCGCCCGCGCGGCCGCGAGTACCCGAGCAGCGCGAGCCATCGCATGACCGGATCGTGAGCGAAGTGACAAGCCGGGTCGGGCCGGTACCGATCCTGCTCGGCGGCAGCCGGGCCCTGGGCACCGCGAGCCAGGGAAGCGACTTCGACATCTGCGTGGTATTGCCTATGTGGCGGATCCCGCGTGCCGTCCCGACACTGGCGCGCGCGTCCGCGCAGCTGACCACCGATCTCGGGATTGCCGTCTCGGTGAATGCCTTTCCCGAGTTCAGGGTCGCGCGGCCGGGCGGCAGCCTCTTCGCAGCCAAACTCTGCGCCGAAGGCGTCGTCCTCGCCGCACCTGCGAACTGGTCGCTAGCCCGCCAGCGACTCACGAAAGTCTCCGACTTCGCCGCGTGCTCCGCTCTGCTGTCGGCCGCCCGCGCACTCCTGGAGGCGTTCGATCCGCCCTTGATGCGGACCGGCCGCACGTCCGGTCACTGCGAGTCGGCTATCAGGAAGGCCGCGCTCCACGTGGCCCAGGTCAGGTTGCTGCGTTCGGGTTGTTACGAGTCGACGCTGTGCAAGGCCATCGACCGGCTGCACGTGATCGCTGGTAGCGGTCCTGATGGGGTCGGAACGCTTGAGTTCTTGGCATTGCTCGAGGCGGCGCTGTCCGCGCCGAGCCAGACTGACGCCTTCTTGTCGATACGGGAATGCGTCCTGCGGCAGCTCGGCGATATCAGCGAAAGCCCGCTGTACCGGCCGGTGCCGGCGACCTTGGTACGCAACGCCCAGTATGCAGCCCTGGCGGCACTGCGGGGGCGGAACCGCTCAAGGTGGGTCTTGCGGCGAACTTCGGCGGAGGCGGCGCTGGCTCGCGCGCAGATTGGGCTGCTGCGCGCCCTCGATCCCGGCTCTCCGGCGGGATACGCCGAAGATCGGCTAAGAGAGGCGATCGCCGCGCTTCCGCTGGCCCCGCGCCGCGTCAAGACAGGCTCATGGGAGCGGCTGCGAGACTTCGCTCTGGCCGAATGGCAGGACGCTCACCCTCTCGTCGGGTTCTTCTCGTGACCAAGACCTTGACCGGCGCGCTGACCGAGGCCGTCACCGGCGCCGCGACTGAGCCCGCCGCCGCGATGCCGCGCGCCCTTATCGGCCTGACGGCGTTCGTGGCGATCTTGGACTGCGTCATCGTCGGTCCCCTGGCCGGGCACGGGAGCCTGCAGCTCCTAGACATCGGGGACTATCCGGCCGGACCGCATCCCCCGCCGGCGACCTCCGCTTTCGGGTTCCCTCCCGGCGTTACCAGCCGAGCCCCGGTAAACGTGGCGATCTACTGGATCTTCGGTCACCTTCACTGGTCCGCGTTGCACCTGACGCCGCTCGCGGCCGTGGCCCCGTTGGCCTGCATCGGCTTCAGCAGGCTCTTCTCAGGCAGGCCAGTGGCCGCTGCCGCGGCTACGTTGCTCTTCACCGTTAATCCGTTCATCTACGAGCGGATGGCCAACGGGCAGATGTATGTGGTGATGGGCTACTCGCTGCTGCCACTGCTGCTGGCCCTGGTCTTTCGCCCGCTTGCCTCGCTCGCCGCGACGTCCTGCGCGGGCGGAATCATCCTCGCCACGTCCGTCGCCTGTTCCGTTCACTACCTCTTCATCGCCGGGGCAATGCTCATCGCAGGAATCGCGGTAAGCGTGCCCCTGCGCGCCAGGAAAGCGGCCCTGGCAGCCATCGGGACTAGTCTCTGCGGCGCGATGCTGAGTCTTTACTGGCTGATTCCCGCGGCCAGCGATTCTCACTACGCGGCTTCGCACGTCACCAAGGCAGATCTCTCCGTCTTCCAGACCGCGAGCGACGGGCTCTGGGGACTGGGGGTGAACATTCTGGGCCTGTACGGCTTCTGGCGCCCGGGACCTCCGCTGGTGAAGAACGAGCTTTCAGGCTGGACCATCCTGCTCTTCGCCATACTCGCAATCGCCGCATTCGGCCTTCACCAGCTATGGGGCGCCGACAAGGCGGAAGGCCCTGGCAAGGCGGCCGCCGGCCGGGCGCTAGCGCTTTGGTGCCTGGTCATCGCCATAACCGCATGTTTCCTCGCCGCGGGAACGCATGGCATGACGGGCGGTCTCTACAACTGGATGTTCGCCCATATTCCGGGCTTCAAGGTAATGCGTGAACCTCAGAAATTCTCCGCGTTGCTGGCCCTGGCCTATGCCGCGGGGTTCGGCTCTGGGGCGGAGACAATTACGCTCGCGTTCCACCGGAAGCTGCCGAGGATATTGTGCGCCTGCTGCCTCGCCGCGATACCGGTGAGTTACGGCTACACCGAGCTGTGGGGTTTCCTCGGCTATGCGAGGCCGACTCAATATCCGGCGGCCTGGGCTGCTGCCGATCGGATGATGAAACCGGGAGCAAGCATGCTGGCACTGCCCTGGAGGACCTATCTGACAGTTCCGTGGATTGGCAACCGGGTTGTCTACAACCCCATGGCTAGTTACTTCGACCGGCCGGTAGTCAGCGCTGACGGCCTTGAGGCGGGGCCAATCGACACCGAGACCAGCGATCCCAGGTCACGATTCGTGCAGTTCTGCCTGAGCCAAGGCAGAAAACTGACCGAGTTCGGCCGGCTGCTAGCGCCACTCGGCCTCCGTTACGTCGCTATCGCGAAGGTGCCAGGTGCCGGTGCCTATGACTGGCTGGCCAGACAGCACGACCTGCGGCTGGTCTTCGCCTCCCGCAACATCTCGCTCTACGAGAATACCGAGCAGGTACTCGCCGCGTATCAGCCGCGCCAACGCCTGAGACTCAGCGACTGGGGCGCTGTCGCCGCCTTCTCGCAGCGGTCCGCGCTCGACGACTACCTGATCACCGTCCGGCACGCTGGCCCTGGTCCGCTGCGGATCGGCAAAGCCGACAGCAAGCCGAACGCGAGCCCGAAGCCCCTGCGCACCATCGCCAGGACGTCGGTGTCGGAGACGGTCGCCGACATCGGGCGAGGACTGCCTATCGTCCTTACCAGCCCGGCCTATGCCGGCTGGCGACTGCCCGGCTACAAGTCGATCCCGCAGTTCGGCGTCACCGTCGCCTTTCTTCCGCGAGCCTTGCCACCCTCTGGCGCGCGCGTACGGCCGAGAACTGCGCAGGCACTGTACGGGCCTTGGAGGCTCGTGTGGACCTGCGACGTCCTGGGCGGGTCTCTTCTCCTTATCGACGTCATGGCGTTCTGCCTGGCAACGCGGCGAGCGCGGTCATGATCACGCTGCCCGTTCCTCAGGTCCCTGGCAGACATGCCGCCGGCCGGCTGAAGATCGCCGTCGCCACTAGTCAGGCGGTCGCCCGGCCGGCCAGCTACCACGCCATTCCGGTCATCTTGCTCACGACGGCTTCGCTATTGCTTTTCAGGACGTGGATTAGCCCGGCCACTCCAGGGGGCGTGGACTCGGGATTCCTCTATTCTGGCGTGGCGTTCCTAAAGTACCACCATATCAAGGCCTTTACCGTATGGCTGCCGATGCCGCTTGGGCAGATCTCGCAGTATTCCATGTACTGGCTTATGGCAATGCTGACAACAATTTTTCGCGGCGTGATGCTAACTTACAAGGCAGTCGCTCTAGCCATCATGCTCCTGACCTGCATCGGGTCCTACTCCATTGCCTGGTCCTGGAGCCGGTCACGCGTGGCCGCAGTTGCGGCAGCGACTTTTTACAGCTTCTCACCCATGGCAGTGGCGCAATGGCTTTCCGGTCACCTCGATGTCGAATTCTCCATGGCGGCAGGACCCCTGCTGGTATGGGCGGTCGCACGGATGATCGATACTGGCTCGCGGCGAGCGGGCCTGGGGGCCGGGCTGTGCGCCTCGGCACTCCTGCTCCTGACGACCGGGCAAGCCGCCTACTGGCTGCTCGCGATCGCGGTAATCGTAGCTGCCAAGCTCGCCCGGCCGCGGGGACTCTTCCGTGCGGCCACCGCCAGCAGTCTCGCGATCGCGATCGCGGCCTTTATCGGAGCCAGCGCTGTCCAGCTTGGTCCTTGGCTATACGGTGCCAGTGCCCCCTTTGCCGGCCGCCAGAACCTCGCGATAGAGCATCTGGCTATTCACCTGAAGTACAGCCTGACCTGGGCCGACGCCATCGCGGGAATACCTGGAGAGTCCTGGTTGCTTCCGGGTTCTCACCTAGGCCTATTTTCATTTCAGTCACCGCTTTATATCGTGCCAGCGGTTGCCGTCGTTGCCATCGCCGCTCTCGCGGTCGCCGGAGCCACGCGCGGGACAGCCGTCCTCGTCAGGGCGCTAATAGCTATCGCCGCGATCGCCTGGCTCTTCCAGACCGGTCCTGGCCACCTTTCTAGCGGCCTCTACGACTTCTTCTGGCAGCACGTCGTCTACTTCAGGGAACTGCGCGCGCCCGACCGATGGCAGATGGTCTCCTCGTTCGCGATCGCGATGTTGCTGGCGGTATCGCTAGCGCGATTCGCAGCCGACTCCCGAGGTTCGCGACTGGCGGTGAGAGCACGAGGCTGGCTGGATAGACGGCGAATCGGCAGGCTCGCACTGCGGCTGACCCAGACGCGGGCGGCGAGTTCGTCGCTCCTTGCACTCGTCGCGGGACTGGTGCTGATGCTCAACGCCGGCTCTGTCGTAGCTCGAGGTCTTCCGGTGATGCGACCGCCGCAGAGCAATGTCGCGGCCTACGCCTCGATGGCCCGCCAGCCAGGAGACTGGCGCGTGCTGACGCTCCCCTTTGACCAGCCATGGATGAGCGGCCCAGCGTATGGCGACTACGAAGGGGTCGAATCGGATCTCGGGTACATCAGCTCACTCTACGACGGTCACAGCGTTCTGCAGAATGGCGGCTGGGACCCTCGCGCCGCGCAATTCGTCGCTGCGCTCGAGGAAATGCTCGACCAGGGAACTGATCGGCATCTCACCGGCCTGCTGGCAGCGGCGGGCATCAAGTACGTCGTAGCAAATCCCGAGCCGCCCCTGCTAGCCCCTTCGGGGCAAGCGCGATTCATGGAGTCCCAAGTTGGGCTGCGTCTGGTCACGCGTCAAGGACGAACCGAGGTTCTCCAGGTGCCCGCGCCGCAGGCCCCGGTGAATCAGCCCAGTTCTGCCTGCGTGATCGCGGGCGGCTACGGCGTGCTCGAAGACCTGACCCGAGACCCTGGCTTCGATTTCAGGAAGACAGCGGTGTTCTTCGCCGACCAGGTCATGCAGACGTCCGGGTGGGCGGGCCTCGTCCGGCTGGTCCAGCGTTCGCATTGCCTGATAATGGGCCCAGGGGCCGACGCTGAGCTAGCGGTGATTCAGGGAACCGTGACCTCAGCGCAGGCCAGCGCGATCGCGCCGGCCGACTGGCCGAGCGGCGCTGTCGACCCGCTGGCGGAAACCCAGGCGACCGCGGCCTACTGGGTTGGCCTGCCGAGTCACAAGTCGCTGACCTGGACTGCTGACGTCCGCAAGCCCGGCTCATACCGGGTGTGGGTCATGATGAATCAGCAGCCGGGCGCGGCGGCCGTGCGGGTCGCTGTCAACGGAAAGGCCGCCGGCGACATCTCAGCCGCCCGGCCGGCAGAACTGGGCTACCGCTGGCTTCCTGCTGAGCTCGTAAGGCTCGCGAGCGGGCGGGCGCGGATCAGCATTCGCGGCACGACCGGGGGCGCGAGGCCCCAGGTAGCGCAGATCGCGGTTGTCCGGGCACGTGGCCGCAAGGCCGCGCTGTCTAGGGCGATCCCCCGGTCATGGCGGGTCGTTGACCATAGCGGTCTTGATCAAAGCCTGTACCGGCGGGCGCGGCCGGACTGGTCGCATCCCGTCAGCCAGCGCTCCTGGCGTCCCATCTCGGGGGTACGGGCCGCACGCCCTCGCGATCACCTGGTTCGGCTCATCCCTGCCACCGCAGCACACTGGGCTTACACGCTGGCTTACGTGCCGCTTCCGCGGCGCCTGAACGCCAGCGAGCCGCTGGCCTTCGAATTCAAGGGAACAGCGAGTAAGTCAGCGTTCTACCTCACTTTCTTCTTCCGGAACGGCGCGCAGAAAAGCTTCGAGTTTGAAGACGTCAGCAAGCGCCGTCGCCTCGTAGCGGTCATTCCCGAGGAAGGTAAGCCGGCCTGGGCGGCGCCGGGCCGCAGCGTGACAAATATCTACGCTGTCGAGTTTCCGGGAAGGCAAGTCCCTGACTGGAATCAGGTTGCGCGGATGACAATTTCAAGCACGTCGCCTGCGTGGCGAAGCAAGCCTGTCAGCATCAGCGATCCCTATCATCTGAAGCTGGCCAGGTCGCTTCCCTACTTCACTGGCAGGCTGCCGGCTGGAAGGTCGGCCGCAGCGTCGCCCGCGAAGCTGCTAACGCAGAATGTGACCAGCACCGTATCGATGGCACAGGTGCGGCCTGGATTTCTCGACTTCTCCCAGACCTTCGATCCGGACTGGCAGCTAACGGGAGTGACGAGCGACCTGCACGCCGTCGAGCTCGGCTTCGAGAATTCATATCTGGTCAGCCGGGGCGCGGCCAGGTCGCAGCTGCGTTACGGGCCAGCCGTAGCAGGCATATGGGGAACCTATCTCAGCCTGCTTGCCTGGCTGATCGGACTCGTGGTGCTCATCGCCTGGCCGCTGGGCCTACGTTTCCTGAAAGTCAAGGTCAGAGGCAGGCACGCGGGCTGCCGCTGGCGAGCCAGCCTGACCGGCTCCCGGTCGAGATCGGGCCTGGCCGAGAGAAGTGCAACTCAATAGTCACGGGGGGTGATCGTGGTGAGCTCAGGTCAGATCGAACGGTTCGGATCAGATTACTTCGACGCCGGGCGGGTGCGCAGGTCACGCTCGCTAACGAGGGCGGTATTCAAGAACGGGGTCCTGAACTGGCTCAGGGCGAAGGCCCCCGAAGTGCTGGCCGGCCAAGGTAAGAGAGCGCTGGAGATCGGATGCGGATACGGCTACGCAAGCGAGCTGCTAGCCGAGTGCGGATTTCGTGTCCTGGCTACCGATATATCTCCTCATGCTATTGAGAAGGCCCGCGACGAAATCCGGTCAGATCGAGTGCAGTTTGCGGTGTGGGATGCCGAGGACACCATTCTGAGCGGACGCTTCGATCTTATCGTCGCGCTCGAAGTGATAGAGCATCTGCCTAACCCGGAGGAGGCCATCGAAAGCTGGGCGCAGATGCTGCAGCCGGGAGGAGCTATTTTGTGCACGACCCCTAACCGGTCGAGCCCGCTTAGCCGATATTGGCGCGATCCTACACATATTAATGTGCGATCGAAACGTGGATGGGTCACGGCGTTCACACAGGCAGGGCCCTGGAAGAAACTCTCACTAGGAACAGTTCAGTTTATTCCATTTACCTGGCGTCTCGACGGCGTCATGCGATTCGTTCCGCTCCCAATAGCCGGATCAGGTATCCGTATCCTGGCCATTAAGAAGGACGCATGAAAACGCTCCCTGTGCCGCCGGCGCCGGCAGATGAGTTCAGCCATGCCATTCCGCATGCGAATGTCGTCGATCGCACCGTTGCGCTCGAGCGGCTCGCGGCGGGCAAGCGAGTACTCCATGTCGGTTTCGTCGATGAAGGCAGGATGACAGACCGCATGCAGCGCGAGGAATGGCTGCACAGCCGCCTCGCCGCGGTCTCGGGCGAGCTCGTCGGCCTCGATCGCGACCCGGGCGGCGTCAGCGCCGCGCGCAACCTCGGTTTCGAGGCTTACGCGGCTGACTGTCAGGACCAGGCAGCGCTGTCAGCCCTCGGCATCGATCCGGCCGAGTTGATAATCGCGGGCGAGCTGATCGAACATCTCGATCAGCCCGGGCTATTCCTGGAGGCGGTCAAGGGGCTGCTGCGACCTGACGGTGCCCTCGTGATCACCACGCCGAACGCGACCAGGGTGCTCAACATTCTCGGCTCCGTATTGAACCGGGAATTCGTCAACGACGATCACGTGTGCTGGTTCTCCTGGCACACCCTGTCAGCGCTCCTGACCAGGCATGGATGGCAGCTGGATGACCTGGCTTACTATGTGGCGCCCCGGCGGAGTTCCAGCCGGCAGTGGCCAGCGCGCGTGCGGGCACAGATTCATGCGGCCAATCTGGCCCGGCAGGGGATCGCCCTGCTGGCGCGGGCACGTCCGGCCGTAGCCGACGGTCTCGTCGTGACCGCTTCGCTGCGGGCGAGGCATCCCGGCGAGCATCGCCGTGCAGGATGATCCATGCGGATTGAGCTCGTGTTCGGCCCGACAGGCTGCACGTCAGGCGGTCTCAGCATCGACGTCAGCACGATAGCGAACGGGCTCGCGGCCAGAGGGCACGTCGTCACTGTCGTCACAACCGCATCGCCTCAGGGGGCGTCGGGGAATAGTTACGTAGCGTTTTCCGATGACGTCCGCGTCGAACGGCTTGCCGTGCCATCGGCGGGGTCGGCCGCGACCCGCGTGTCGCTCACGCCCGGAGTGCTCTCTCGGCGCCAGCGCAGGTGCCCGGATGTAGTCCACGTTTTCTCCTTGGCGCCGAATTTCCTGCACACCGCTGCGGCGATGAAAGCGAGACTGAACCACATTCCGCTCGTTCTGTCGCCGATGATGCACCCAGGCCGCGTCGCATCCTGGCGCGGGCGCGGCCTGCTGGGCGTGGGCATGCGTGGGTACGACGCCGTCGCGCCGAGGATAGCGGCCAGGGCGGACCTGGTGGTGGTCGCCACCTCGGAGGAAGAGAGCTACTTCAGGTCGCTAAGCGCGAGCGCAGTCGTATGCGCGCCGCCGGGGGTAGAACCGTGCGAGCCCATCACGACCGAGGAGATCGTCGGCTTCCGTCGGCGCCTGAACCTTTCTCCGGCCAGGCCGGTCGTCCTAGCCGTCACCGCGCGGGACGAGCCCCGCAAGGGCCTTGGTTTGCTGCGCGAGGTAGCGCGTGACCTGAAGGTCCGGTGTCCGCAAGCCTCCATTCTGGTAGCTGGCATGGAACGTCCCGCAACGGCGGATGGCGCTATTATCTGCATGGGCAGGCTGAACAAGCGTGATCTAGCCTGCGCTTATGCAGCAGCAGACGTGACGTTCGTCCCTTCTCGGTACGAGGCATTCTCCAGAGTTGTCATCGAGGCGTGGCAGCAAGGTCGGCCGGTCGTCGTGACCAGGGGAGTCGGCCTGGCATCTGAAGTGGCGTCAGGGGCTGGCCTTGTGGTGCCCACCGATGATCGGGAAGAGGCTTCCCGGGCATTGATTGCATTGCTACTGGAAAAGGACCGGGCGACATCACTCGGCGCCCGCGGTCGCGAGATGGTCAGGCAGCACTACGAATGGCCAGCCGTCATCGACCGGCTCGAACGGGCATATTACGACCTTTGCCGACAAACGTTCGCCCGCCGGGGCACTCGATGATGAGACCTGACTTTTATCACGATCCTGGAGTTCCCTGGATCGCCAGCCGCTGACCTGCGGGTCTCTTGTCGCCTAACCCGATATCCGCACTAGCGCGAGGCTTCTAAGCCGCCGTCAGGCAACTCGGACATCGCGCTCCGGGCACCGGACTGGTTCCCTGGGCCGCAGTTCCCAGTCTGCCAGCTTCCCCTCCGCTGCGACGACTTCCCATCCATTGCGACGACTTCCCATCCGTTAGAGCGGAGTTCTGCCGGATATATGTCATTTGTCGCGACGGTAACGTCGGGTAAGTCGTCGCAATGAATGGCAGGTCGTCGCAATGGATGGGAAGTGGCGGAGACGAAATCCCGCGAACGGTAGTATTACCGGCAAACCGGGGCGGTGCGTGCTCGTGGGATGAGTTAGGCGGGCGATGCGGGGCAGGCTGCGAGCGACGGTGAACGCCGCGACCAGGGTTATCAGTACCGTGAACGCCGAGCTGAGTCGCTGCGGGCTGACCCGCCCGGCAACCTTGGTGCCGGCGAACGTGCCAAGCACCGCTGCTGCCGCGAATACCGTGACCAGGGTCCAGTCGAGCGCGATGATCGCGTGCCCGGCTCGCGCGGCCAGTGCGGCGGCGCTGTTGACCGCGATCACGATGAGCGAGGTGCCCGCAGCGGCTGGCAGGTCGAACCCGAGGACCAGGACCAGTGCCGGGACGACGACGAATCCGCCGCCTACGCCGAAGAAGCCGGTGATCAACCCCACGCCCGTCGCGGTGGCGACCACCAGCGCCGCCTGCCGGGGGCCGAACCTCGGGCGACCGTCCGGCCGGGCCGGGGTGGTTCTGCGGCGGCGCAGGACCATGAGCGCGGCCACTGCGATCATGAGCACGCCGAAACCGGCAAGCAGGACATTGGCCGGGATCGCCGCGCTGGCTAGCGACCCGGTGAAGGAGCCTGCCACGCCCAGCAGCCCGAAGGTCAGGCCGGTGCTGACCTTGGCCCGGCGAGCCCTGGCATGAGTCAGGGCGCCGATGGTCGCGGCGAGTCCGACGACGAGCAGTGAGACGGTGGTGGCCTGATGCGGATCCTGGCCGAGGAGGTACACCAGGACGGGAACGGTCAGGATGGAACCTCCGCCGCCCAGCGCTCCGAGGCTCAGTCCGATCAGGAGCCCGGAAAAGATGGCGAGCGGGATCACCGGCTAGGCCGCGCGGCCGGGCGTGCCGCCTGAGGCAGCCTCGGCCGGCGGGCCGGCGACCAGGCGGAGCCCGGCCCGGGCGGCCCGGTCGTAGTCGTCGTCGATGGCGACGACGGTGCGGCCAGCGGCATCCAGGAGGGAGGCCGCAATGGCTGACCGGTACCCGCTTTGGCAGTGCACCCAGATCTCGCCCGGCGGTACTTCGGTCAGGCGGGCCGGCAGCTCGTGAAGGGGGATGTGCACCGTGCCTTCCAGGTGCGACTGGGCCCATTCCAGGTTCCGGCGTACGTCCAGCACGGTGACCGGCCGATGGCGGCGGACCGCTTCCAGGTCGGCGTAGCCGGCGACCGGTAGCTGCGCAACGACTGCCCGCCTGCCCACTGACCCGGGCCGCCGGTAGCTGACGCGGCGGGCCGGTCGATGCCGATGCGCACCATGATCTCCGCCGCGGCTGGGCTGCGCCGTTTGGCGTGCGGGCCGGATTCTAGGTCCACCGTTACCTCCTCATATACCCAGTGGGGTATTTACCTCACCGAGGTTAGCCGACCGGCAACCGACCAGGCAAATACCCGGCGGGGTATGATGAGGTGCGGTAAGGAGGAAGAAGGCTAATGAGAATCGAAGAAGAAGCTGAGGGGCCGGTGCTCAACCGGCTTCGCCGCGCGCAGGGTCAGCTCGCGGGAGTCATCGCGATGGTCGAATCTGGCCGGGACTGCGCCGAGGTTGTCACGCAACTCGCCGCCGTGTCGCGGGCTCTGGACCGGGCCGGGTTCAAGATCGTGGCCAGCGGCATGCGCCAGTGCCTGGCCGCGCCCGACGGCGAGGCCCTGATGACCGAACAGCAGATGGAGAAGATGTTCTTGATCCTGTCCTGAGGAGCGCCGAGATGAACTACGGCATCACCGTCCGCACGGGCCTGCCATTCGCCGATGCCAGCACGCGGGTCCGCGAGGCACTGAAAGAACAGGGCTTCGGCGTGCTCACCGAGATCGACGTGCAGGCCACCCTGCGCGAGAAGCTAGGCAAGGAGACGGGACAGTACCTGATCCTGGGCGCCTGCAACCCGCCCCTGGCTCACCAAGCCCTGACCGCCGACCCCTCCATCGGGTTGCTGCTGCCGTGCAACGTGGTAGTCCGCACCGAACCGGGCCAGACCGTGGTCGAGGCGCTCGACCCGATGACGATGGTGGCAGTAACCGGCGAACCTTCACTCAAGCCCGTCGCGGAAGAAGCCGCCAGGAGGCTCCGAGCCGCTCTGGCCGGCCTGCCGAGGACCTAAAGGCGTATCGCTGCCACCGGCCTGCCTGCGCCAGCCCGCACTACCGCCGGATCTTGCGGCCCGCCGACCCCCTCGGACAGGTTCGGCGCGGGCCTTCACGGCGTGGATCATGATGCCGCCTCCGCTGCGGCATCGGGCCGCTGAGGGTCGCTGCCGGCTGGCGCGTCGGGTGGCTGGCGCGGCCATTGGCTGTCTGGTATCTCACCGGCCGCTGCGGCGAACACGCTCAGCGCCCCGGCGACCGCGCGCTGCCGCCGGGGCGGGAGACGCTCCAGGATCCCGGCGATCAGTTCCCGCCGCCGGACGGTAGCCTGATCCACCACCTGCCTGCCCGCGGCAGTGAGCGAAACCAGGACGACGCGGCGGTCCGCCCGTGCCCGGTGCCGCCGGATGAGCCCCTTGCGGACCAGTCGGTCACACATCCGCCCCGCGGTGGACTGCGCGACCCCTAGCGCCCCGGCCAGGTCCACCACCCGCCGCGGGCCCTGCGAGGCCAGCACCACCAGGGTGCGGTACTGGGCAATGGTGGTTTCCTCGGCCGCAGCGCCTAGCGACTTGGTCGCCACCGCGATCAGGGTGCGGCTGGCGGCCAGCACCGCATCCACCGCGGCCTCGTCCGGGCCATGCTCGGGCTGCGCAGGCCCGCCCACTGCTCACCCACCCTTCACGCTTGCTCCGACCACTAATACCACGGACTTGCGCTTATTCGACACAACTCACAAGTGCACGTAACAAGTGCACCTTACCGGCGACGGCGTCCTCTGGCTCGGCAGGAGAGAGCAGGGCTGGGACGGCATCAGGCGAACCTTAGTTTCCGGTGGGGGGCAGCACCGGAGGCGCCCGCTCCGCCGCACGGTCGAGGTCTGGCGCGGCGACCGCACCTGGACCGACGCATTGCGCCAGGGGGACTTGCAGTTGCACGGCCCTGAGCAACTGCGCAGAGCCTTGCCGGGATGGTTCACCTCACAATGCGGCGAATCCCCTAGGGGCATTTAGCCCCCAATGGTAGCTCGTCAATGTCACATAGTCACTTCCGGCAGTACTTTCATGACAGAGGCTACCTTAGCCATCTGCTTAGAGAGGTTACTGCATTCATTAGCCGAGCTAAGGATAGAAGCTGCCTTGACCAGCGGTGCCCGCGTCTGGCGTGCGCCGGATCTGGCAGCAGAAAGGAACGTGTGATGCGGGCGGTACGCCTGAATACCGGAGTGAATGAACTGATGCCGCGTCCTGCTTCCCGCCGGGGATCGCGGTCTGCCCGTGGGCGGCCGACGCCGTCCTGGCCGCGCGGGCTGCAGTGGGTACCGGTGCCACTGGCGGTGCTCGCCGCCGCGATCGGCATGCTGGTGATGGGCTCGTTCCAGGGCCAGGTGGCGTCGGCCAACGCCCACCAGACCGGCTACCGGGCGGGTGGCATCGCGCTATCTGTCCAGACGATGCAGTGGATGATGAACATGGGCTCGTCCGGTGGGGGCTATCAGATGCCCGCGAGCATGATGCCGGGATTTCAGTCGGTCGGCGAGGACCGGTTGCGCGTCGAAGTAAACCTCAGCAACGTCACCACCAGCACGCAGCCGTATTCGATCACCGATTTCACCATATCCAGCCCGGGTGGGAAGACCTGGCACATTGACAGTGTCGCGCACAGTAACACGCCGCTGTCGGCGCACCTGGCACCTGGCTTCGGGACCAATATCGACATCTATTTCGATGTCCCGGCCAAGCAAAGCAAGCACCTGATTCTTAAATGGTCGCACGGCGGCACCACGGTCTCTATCCCCGTCAACACCAGCAAAATGCCGGCCAACATGAAGATGTAAAGGAGGAACCAGCACACCTTTACGCAAGCCTAGTCGAGCACCTTTAGCCAGCCGGTGGGCTGGTCCGAGAGGAAGAACTAATGTCATTTCCAGGCAAACCTGCTCCCCCGAGATCCGGGTGGGGTAGGAAGATCGCACTGCTAACGCTTGTGCTGAGCGCGGGCGTCGTCGGTTTCCAACTCGGTATCGACGCAATGTTCGGACGGGCCGGAGGCGGCCTGGCACACGCGCCGCGCGACATGCTGTTCTCGGTGCCGGCCGCCCTGGCGGCGGCCTGGCTCGGCCTCCGTCTAGCGTCCAAGCCGGATCCGGAGCGCCCGGCCGGCTTCGCCGCGGCGCTGAACCGGGCGGCGCTGGTCTCGCTCACGTTCATGGTGCTGTTCGTCCCGTCGGCCCTCCTCGGCCGGTATTACGCGGGCACCAGCATCACTGTCGTCCCGGGCCATCTCCCAGGAGGGGTGAGCCCCGGCCTGACCGCGCAGGCGCTGCACGCAGTCGGCGACGCGCTGATCGGCCAGTTGGCGAGCCTGCCACTGCTGCTGGCCGCGTTCTTACTGCTGGGGCAAGCTAGATCGGCGCCGCAGGCGCTGGGTCGGAGGCGTCCCTCACGGCTGGCCGCGGTGGGGTCGTCCCTGGCTATCGTGGCCTACTTCGCCGGGCCGGGCTCCGCGATGGTGATGGCCAGCCCTGCGACGTCCTCGTCCACAACGACCACAACCAGCACCAATCCGTGCGCCACCGCCCCGCACGACACGTTCAACATCTCCGCGATCAACGTCGACATCCCGCTGAACCGCTACGGGACGCACGACCCGAACGGGATGATGTACACGCTGACCTCGGACATCCCCGCGGTGCGGGCCCAGGAGAAGTCACAGCAGGTGTCGAGCGGGCTGCAGGGCGGCGACGCGATCCAGCCGCTGGTCATTCGCGCCCACCAGGGCGACTGCGTGACAGTCAACCTCACCAACTCGACCACGTTCGGGCTGTCCGCCATGGACCAGGCGCCGACCGCCGACCCGAACGACACGTGCGATACTACCCTTCAGTTCGCCCCCTGCGGGTACCTGTCTACTACGCCGCCGCAGAACATCGCCTGGAACGTGGACGGCTTGCCGGCCGTCGGCAACGCCGACCAGGTGTCCAGCGACGTCGGCGAGAACGCGGACAACACTGCGGCACCAGGTAAGACTGCGAGCTACACGGTCTACATGGACCCCGCCCTCGGCTACGGAGCTCACGTGTTCCACTCCACCGGCGATGAGCGGCAGATGCGGGCCCACGGCCTGTTCGGCGTCCTGGTGTCGGAGCCGCGCGGGTCGCAGTGGCTGAACCCGCACACGAACCAGCCCCTGGCCAGCGGGTGGGACGCGACGATCCAGATGCCGTCAGGCCCCAGCTTCCGTGAGTTCAACCTGATATTCCACGAGGTCGGCGACGAGGGCTACCGGCAGATCCTGGAGTCGGCCGGCGTCACGACGGCCGGCACAGGGAAGGGGCAGTGCGACACCAGTCAGAATGAGGTACTCGAAACAGAGCCGGCCGGCACCGTCGATGCGGGAAAGACAGTATGCGAGCTGCCCGTGGTGGACAAGTTCACCGACGCCTACCGCCCCTGCAGCAAGGCCATCAACTACCGCAGCGAGTGCTTCTTCGAGCGTGAGCTCTCCCAGGAGCGGGCCGGCGTCACGCCGAACGAGGCGGACGACTACAGCTCGTACGCCAACGGCGACATGGCCACGCCGCGGCCGGAGAATTACGTCGGCGACCCCTACAAGATCCTGCTGACCAACGCGGGCTCGGAGATGGGCCACGTGTTCCATGAGCACGGCGGCGCCATCCGCTGGCTGCGCAACCCGGGCTCGTCCAACCCGGACATCGCCGGAGGGCTTGAGAAGTTCCCGCCGGTCACCAAGTCCTCGGTCCGGCTGGACTCGCAGACGATCGAGCCGGGCGAGTCCTATGACCTGGAGACCGAGTGCGGTGCTGGCGGCTGCCAGCAGGCCGCGGGCGACTTCTTGTACCACTGTCACATCGCGGCCCACTACGACGCCGGGATGCTGGGCTTCATCCGGGTGTTCGACA
This sequence comes from Streptosporangiaceae bacterium, assembly GCA_035606435.1. Classification (GTDB taxonomy): domain Bacteria; phylum Actinomycetota; class Actinomycetes; order Streptosporangiales; family Streptosporangiaceae; genus Chersky-822. Next base: position 28,774 of record DATNFM010000082.1, read on the forward strand.
CCGCCCAGCCGGATCTGGCCACGGTGCCGGGCCGCACGCCGAAGCCGCATGGGGTCACCTCGGCCGGCCTGATCGGCAAGGTCATCGAAGGCAAGACCGTCGTCCCGCAGGGCCAGCTCACCGACCCGAGCACTCAGATAACAGTGCAGGACCTGGTCAGCAGCGAGCTCCCGCCACAGGGCGTCCGGCTCAACCCGGAAGACTCCGCGGTCTGGAACTGGACCTGGGGCGGCACCGCTGACCAGCCGATCGCCCTCGGCGAGCCGGAGGATACCCGCGTCTGGGCCAATTACACCGCGCCCAACCCTGGGCAGAGACCGGAGATCATGTTCGACCCCAGCAACGGCAGGTACGCCTATCCGCTGGTGCAGCCTCACCTGGGTGATCGGCCGCCGTTCTCGCCCAACGGCCACAGCGGGGCGCCGTGGCTCGGGCCGAACGTCACGTCCACCAGACCGGATGGCCTCTGCCCGCAGGGCGCTCCGCTACGCACCTACAACATCACCGCCATCCAGACCCCGATCCTGGACCAGACCAACAGCGGGCGGGACGCCAACGGCAACCCCATCAACCCGGTGTCTGACCCGAACGGCGAGGTCTTCGCCCTCAACCAGGACATATCGGCGATCCGGAGCGGTGCCGAGCCCGCGCAGCCACTGGCCGTCAGGTCCGATGTCGGCGATTGCGTGGCGGTGACCCTGACCAACGACCTGAACCCGTCCCCCAATGGGGTGGAGGCGACTAGCGACGAAAACATCTTCCGCGAAGCCAACATCCACATCCACTTCGTGCAGTTCGACCCGCAGGCCTCCGACGGCGTGATCACCGGCTTCAACTTCGAGCAGGCCGTGCAGCCCGTCACCGGCTCGGAGATAGGGGAGACCACGCTGACCGCGGCCGCGTCGGCCGGCGCGACCCAGATCCAGGTTGCCGACACCACCGGGCTGCGCCCTGGCGTCAGCATCGAGGTCGGCCAGACCTTGACGGACACCGAGGTCATCAACAAGATCACGGCGGTCAACGGCAAGACGGTGACGCTGGGATCCCCGTTGCAGAACGCCCACGCGTCGGGTGAGCGGACCGGAGTCGAGTTCGTGCAGTACCGGTGGTACAGCGACGTCGACGACGGGACGGTCTTCTTCCACGACCACGTGGACGCGCTGAGTTCCTGGGGCCACGGCCTCTTCGGCGCCCACATCATCGAGCCAACGGGCTCGACCTTCCACAACCCGCAGACGGGGGCTACGATCGACCACGGCCCGATCGCCGACATCTACACCAAGGGCTCGGTGGGCTTCGGTGAGCAGGGCGACTTCCGCGAGTACGTGCTCTGGGAGCACGAGGGCGTCAGAAGCGCCACCGACCCCCAGGGCGAGCCCGTCCCGCAAGGCTGTGAGCTGTCCAGCTTCAACCTCCGGGCGGCGCCGCTGATCGACCGGGATCCCAACGCGGCCAACACGCCGATTGCAGATGGGGAGGACGTCAGCGTCCCTGACGGGGTCGGCAACTACAACATGGGCTTCGAGGCGCACGAAGAACCCGCCACATCGGACCGGCAGGACTGCACGAATATCGGCACGTCCAACGATCCGTACGCGTTCTCGTCGGTGGCTCACGGCGACCCGCCGACGCCGCTGCTGAAAGCCTACGTGGGCGACCCGGTGGTGATCCGGCAGGTCGGCCTCGACGAAATGGTCGGCGACATCCGAGTGACCGGTCACCGGTTCTCCGAGGAGCGGTTCAGCCCGAACGGAGTGCTGACGGACGCCGGTACCGCCGGCATCTCGGAAAAGCAGGACTACGTCTTCAACGCCGGCCAGTTCCCAGGGGACTACCTCTACTACTCCGGCCGCCAGCTGGAGATGGAGAGCGGTGCCTGGGGCATCTTCCGGGTAATGAACACGCTGCACACGTCCGGGCCGAACGCCCTGGTGCCGCTGCCCGACCGGACAGCTCCGCCGAACGTGCCAGGGTTCCCGACGCTCACCACGACCGGCAAGGCGCCGGCTGCCGCCCCCAGCGACAGCGGCTCCGTCTGCCCGGGCAGTGCGCCGACCCGCAGCTACAACGTGTCCATCTTCAACAGCCAAACCAGCGTTAACCACGGCGGACCGGGGTTCACCTTCGACACGGGCATGCCCGGCGAGAGTGACACCGCGGACGGCGGCTCCTGGGCCACGATGTACTCGCTGTCCTCAGACGAGCCCGCCATCCTGGCCGGGAAGATGAAGCCCGTGCCGCTGGTCATCCGTGCTAACGCGGGCGACTGCCTCAAGGTGACACTGCACAACGACCTGCCGACCGACAACTGGACCTGGACCTGGGGGTCAGGCTCTACCAGAGCCGGGTTCAACATCGGCAACGTCCTCTACAACCCGCAGACCTCCTTCGGCGGCGCGATCGGGTACAACCCCGACTCAAGCGTGGCTCCGGGCGGCTCGCGGACCTACGTCTACTACGTCGACAGGGAACTCGGCACCAACCTGATACTCAACACCGCTAACGAGTCCTCCTGGAGGCAAGGCGCGTACGGCGCCCTCATCGCCGAGCCGGCCGGCTCAGTGTACGAGGACCCGTTCACCGGCCAGCCGATCCAGTCCGGGATCTTCGCGGACATCTTCCCCGGCCGCGGCAGCCCGTTCCGGGAGTACGCGACGATCTTCAGCGACCGGGAACCGCTGCTCGGCCACAACACCATGGTCTACTACATCGACTCTGACCACTCATATACCGACTACAACGAGGCCTCGCTCACCGACCGGGAGCCAGTAGATGAAGGAGGTAGTGGCAACGGTGTTTGCAGTCCGGCTCCTTGCTCCGACCCGTTCAACCTCTGGCAGGCCAAGAGCAATAGCGTCAACGGCGGCAACGATCCGGCCACGCCGGTGTTCGAGGCCTACGCCGGTGATCCCGTCCGCTGGCGGGTGGCCGACGCGTCCGGCGACAACGTGATCTCCTTCGAGGTGGCGGGCCACGAGTTCCCGCTGGATCACGGACTGACCGGCTCGGAGGACATCGAAGCCCGGACCCTGGTGGGCGGCGAGACGTTCGACGCCTACCTGGTCAACGGTGCGGGCGGGGCGACCCGCGCCACCGGCGACTTCCAGTACGACCTGGGCCGCCAGCCAATGATCAAGTCCGGTGCCTGGGGCATCATGCGGGTGCTCCCGCCGCCGGGCTCAGGTTTCGCACCGACAAGTACGACAACGCTCCACCGGCTGTAGTTAGATAGCCCTGGCGCTGCCGTCCCGGACCCGCGCGGGTCCGGGACGGCAGCATGTCGCTGTTGAGGGCATGCCGCAAGGCGGCCGGGCGTAAAGCTCGGTAGACTGGCCTTTCACTGGTGCGCCGGGAAGTCTGGTCGGCAGCGACTCATCGGATGGACAAGGCGAGGCCGGGGACGTGCGCACTGTTGAGACCGTTGTGCTCTTGGTTGCCCTGGCGACCGTCGTCGCGGCTTTCGCCGGTCGGCTGAGCGTTCCTGCTCCCTCGTTGCTGGTCCTGGTCGGTCTGGGTGTCGGCTTGCTGCCGGGGGCGCCAGCTGTTCATGTGCCGCCCGAGCTGATAAGCCTCGTCGTGCTGCCCCCGCTGCTGTATGCGGCGAGCGAAGAGCTGGCGTTGCGCGATTTGCGGGCTGTCTGGCTGTCTGTGACGGTCCTGGCGATCGGCTTGGTGCTGGTGTCGGCGGCGGTTGCCGCGGTGGTGGCCGGAACTGTTGCCTCGCTGTCGGTGAGCATGGCGTTCGTGCTGGGTGCCGTCCTGGCCAGCACTGACCCGGTAGCGGTCAGTGCGCTCGGAAGAAGGCTTTCTCTCCCGGCCAGGGTCCAGGCACTGGTGCAGGCGGAGAGCCTGTTCAATGACGGCACCAGCCTGGTTCTGTTTCAGGTCGCGGTATCCCTGGCCGTTGGCGGCGCGGCGTCGGCGGCAGTGCCGGACGTGCTTGTTAAGGGAGTAGCCCAGTTCGCGGCGATAGCGGGTGGCGGAGTGCTGGCCGGTATCGCGGCGGCCGTGGCGGCCATAATCGTGCGCCGCCGGATCATCGACCCGGTCCTGGAGACCGTGGCGGCGCTAGTCACGCCGTATGCCGCGTTCTTGCTCGCGGAGAGTCTTCATGCCTCCGGTGTGACCGCGGTGATTGTGGCTGGCCTGGCGGTGGGCAGATGGCGGCCGAAGATTACGACCGCGCGGACCCGGCTGCAGGTTCACGCCGTCTACCAGACTCTCATCTTCGTGCTGGAGAGCATCGTCTTCAGCCTCATCGGCCTGCAGTTGCCGACGCTGATCCGCGCGCTGAGCGGGCTTCGCCAATGGCTGGTGCCCGCGCTCGCGGTAACCGCCACCCTCATCTTCGTTCGCTTTGCGTCGGTGTTTGCCTTGTGGGCGGCGGCCAGGTGGCGAGGGCGAACCAAGTCGGGCTGGGCGGCGCCTGCCGTGATCTCCTGGGCAGGCACCCGCGGGGTGGTGCCGCTGGCCGCGGCGCTGTCCATCCCGGCGACCACGACCGGGGGGAACGCACTGCCGGGCCGCGACCTCGTGCTCGTGATCGCGGCCGCGACGATTACCTTGTCCCTAGTGACCCAGGGATTCACGCTGGAGCCACTGGCGCGCTTTGCCGGGCTGGGCAATGCCGGCGCGACCGCACGGAGCCATGAGGAAGCGATCGCCCGGCTCCGGCTGGCGGAGGCAGCCCTGGCTCGCCTCGATGAACTCGCCGAATGCGAAGCGATCTCAGACGCGCTCGCCGACCGCGTCCGGGCCGGTCTCCAGGAGCGCATCGATACAGGCGACGAGACAGGCAGCCAGGAATCGGACGGCGGGACTGGCAAGCTCACTGAGCGCGAGTTGCGCCGCGACCTGATCGCGGCGGAGAGCGCTGAGCTAGCCAGGCTGGCAGACGACGGTACGATCAGCAATCAAGGCCGCCGGGGCCTGCAGCGAACCCTCGACCTGGAACTGGCCCGCCTCTCCGGCACCGCACCCTGACGCCCAGTCCGCATCATCGCCGTCGACGATCCTGTACACCCGGTGATGGGTCTCCGCCGCCTCGTGCAAGAGCTTGCTGATGGCTTCCGTGTGCTCGGTCATGCGTCCCCCAACTCGTGCTGTGACAGGGCTCCGGCCAGGGCTCATTGTGACCCGCTACGGTGAACGGCATCGGGCTGGCACGCGCAGGCCACCGCAAAGCTTTCTCCCAAATTATTGATTCTTTTTCATTGAGAAAATTTTGCGGCGGTGCCTTCGGCCCTTGCGGCACGAGCGTTGAGCCTCGGCCGGGCCCGGGATTCAGGTTGCGGGCGGCGGGGCGAGCAGGCCGGCGCTGTAGACGAGCAGGACCTCGCCGGTCCATCGGGACAGTCCTTCGCCGGACAGCGGATCGGCGCCGAGCACGTCGGCGAGGTGGTCCCTGAGCAACAGCACGGCGAGGTCGTTGGCCAGGAGGAACGCCGCGCGCACGGCCGGATCCGGGCCCGGATCGGCGAGGCCAGCGGCGGCCAGCGCGTCGAGGGTGCGGCGACTGAGCGCGAACAGGCGGGCAAACAGTTCACGGCCGGCGTCGCCCCCGTCGACCAGGAGGCGGCGCAGGTAGCCGGGCACGGGCGAACCGGCCGGCAGGTGCGCCATGATTTCCTCGGCGACCGACCCGGAACTGGCGGCGTCGAACAGGTCAGGCCGGCCCGAGCTCATGTCGCCGAGCATGCGGTCGAACACGGCCAGCACGTACTGGTCGACCGCGTCGCGCAGGCCGTCCTTGGACCCGAAGTGGTGCACGATCAGGCCCGGCGACACCCCGGCCGCCGCCGCGATCTGCCGGACGGAGACCGCGCCGGGCCCATGCTCGGCGAACAGGCGAAGCGCCTCATCGCGGATCACTGCCCGCAGCGTCCGGTCATCCGGCATCGATCGCACCATGGCCTAGACCTTAGACAACAAGCCGATTCCGGGGGCGGCATGGCCCGTGCTATACATTCGTTCTATACTTTGAACATTCGTATAGCCGATCGTTGCGACATGAAGGAGGATGGCGATGGTCGTGATCACCGCCGACGGCCTGTCCAAGATGTTCGGGTCGCGCCGGGCTGTCGATGCCCTGCGATTCGAGGTGGGCAGGGGGGAGGTGTTCGGGTTCCTGGGCCCGAACGGCGCGGGCAAGTCCACGACGATCCGGCTGCTAATGGGCTTGTACCGGCCGACTGCCGGCGCGGCGACCGTGCTCGGGCTCGACCCCGTCCGCGACGGGGCCGCGATGCGGCGTCAGGTCGGGTACCTGCCAGGGGAACTGGCATTGCATCCGCGGCTGACCGGCGGGCAGCATGTCAGCTACGTGGCCAGGGCCCGCGGCCGGACCGGCCTCGGGACCGCCGGGAAGCTGGCCGAGCGGTTCGAGGCCGTGCTTGACCGGCCGGTCCGCACGTTGTCGAAGGGCAATCGGCAGAAGATAGGCATCATCCTGGCCGTCATGGCCGATCCGGACGTGCTGATCCTCGACGAGCCGACCTCCGGTCTCGACCCGCTCATGCAGGCCGAGTTCGAGCGGCTTGTCCGCGAGCTGGCCGACGAGGGACGGACCGTGTTCTTGTCCTCGCACGAGCTGGATCAGGTCCAGCGAGTAGCCGACCGGGTGGCCATCATCAGGGACGGCCAGCTCGTCGTCACCGACACCGTCGCCGGCCTGCAGGCGTCCGCGCCGCGCACGATCGAGTTCCGGTTCGACACCCCTGCCGACCCGGGCTGGTTCTCAGCGATCGAGGGGGTCAGCGTGACCGGCAGCGGAGCCCGGCACCTCAGGCTGGCGATACGAGGGCCGGTCGCCCCCGTATTGCGCGCCGCCGCCGCCCATGACCCGGTCGACATCACCGCCAGGCCCGCGGACCTGGACGAGCTGTTCCTGGACTACTACCGGCACGACCAAGCGAAGGAGCCCGCCGATGCGCGCTGACGTCACCCTGTTCGACCTGCGGCTCCGGCGCCGGTCGCTGCTCGGCTACACCGCCGGCATGGCCCTGTACGCCCTTGTCGTCGTCGCCTTGTACCCGCAGTTCAAGAACTCGCTGAGCCTGAACCAGCTCACCAAGCACGGCTCCGCGGTCGCCGCCCTGTTCGGCGCAACCGGAACGCTGACGTCGCCGGCCGGCTGGCTCAGCGCCAACATCTACGCCAACTTCCTGCCCCTGATCATGCTGCTGATCACCATCGGCTACGGCGCCGCCTGCATCGCCGGACAGGACGAGGACGGCACCCTGTCCCTGACCTCGACCCTCCCCCTTACCCGCAGGAGCATCCTGCTCCAGAAAACCGCCAGCCTGGCCGCCCAGGCCGTCCTGCTCGGCGCTGCCACGATGGCCTGCGCAGCGGCCGGCCGCGGCTTCGACCTGGTAGTTCCCGCCGCGAACCTGGCCGGCATCACGATCGGGGTCATCCTGGCCAGCATCGACTTCGGGCTGCTCGCCCTGGCGGTCGGATGCTGGACCGGCAGCCGCGGAACCGCCCTCGGCATCGCCTCCGCCGCCGCGGCCGCCTCCTACCTCATCAGCTCCCTCGCGCCGGTTGTCAGCTGGCTCGGGCCCGCCAGGTACGCATCGCTGCTGTACTGGTCCACAGGCAACAACCAGCTCACCACCGGCCTGCCCGCCACCTCCATCGCCGTGCTCACCGCCGCCGGCCTCACCCTGCTGGCCCTCGCCGGACTCGGGTTCCGCCGCCTCGACCTGCACTAGCCGAAGCGGGGCTGCTTTGGCCTATCTGTCGGACCGCCGATCGTGGCGGCCGACGGGCCGTGCCTCGCGGGCGCTGGTGCGAGGACATTGATCCGGTCGCCGTCCGCGAGCATCGTGGCCGATACCTGAATGCCACCGCCCCGAGTCCCGATCCGATCCCGACGCCGGCCGCGATCACGAACAGCCCGGCCCGCGACTCGCGGAGCCATCTGCCCGCTCCAGCCGGCCACGACACCGGTCGGCGGTCGGCTCAACGGTCATGCCTGCTCCCTTTCTTCCCCTGGCTCTGGCGCCCCGGCTTCGGCTACCGACGGCCCAGCAGGCCACTGGCTGTCCGGGATCTCCCCGGCGACTACGGCGAACGCGGCCAGACCGGCGGCGACCTCGCCCTGCTGAGCCGGGGTCAACCTGGCCAGGATGTCCGCGAGCAGTTCCCGCCGGCGCACGGTCGCCTGGTCGACCACATCCCGCCCCGCGGCCGTGACCGACACCAGTACCTCACGCCGATCCGAGCGGGCCCGGTGCCGCCGGATCAGGCCCTTGCGCAGCAGCCGCTCGCACATCCGCCCCGCAGTCGACGGCGTCACTCCCAGCGCCCCGGCCAGGTCCACCATCCGCTGCGGCCCGAGTGAGGCCAGTACCACCAGGGTCCGGTACTGGGCCAGCGTCGTCTCCTCGGCGGCGGCACCCAGCGACTGCGTCGCCACCGCCACCAGCACCCTGCTCCCGGCGAGCACCGCGTCCACGAGCGCCCCTGCGACCTCATGTTCACCGGCTGCCGGCTTCGATGATCCTGCGGACGATATTATTTGCATAGTGCAACTAGTGTATAAGGAAACTATGGGCGACACGGTGACGGTCCGCTCCGCCCGGTCAACAGAAGGCGAGGCTCTCGTGAGTTCTGTCAATGCCCCAAGGCGCGAGCCCGCCGACGTGCTGCTCGACAAACTCGCTGCCATCCGGCTCAAGGTCAGCTGCGAGGCGCCGCTCGCCGGAACAGACATCGCCGATCCCGGCATCATGGACTGGCAGGGCGAAGCGACCCTGTCCATCCGGCCCGGGGACGATGAGTCATCCGCAGGCTGGTGGACTCACGCCAACGCCGCCCTGTCGGCCGAAGACATCGGCAGCGGAGGCCTCAAGTTCCAAGTCCTCCGCGCCACCGGGCTCGTAGTAGACCTGTGGAGCGTCCAGGATGTATTCACCGCGCTTAAGGCGCGAAACCAGGACTACGCCGAGTTCCTCCCCTTATTCGGAGGCCGCGGATCCTTCGGCCAGCTGACGCTCGCCGAAGAACTTGATGACATGCTGGAGCCTGGCGGCGGGCGGGTAGTGATCATGAGCCGCGTGCTCCTCGCGCCAGCCTGGCACGGTTTGCGCGGAATAGGGAGCCTGCTGGTCGCGCGCCTGCTCCGGTGGCTAACTGACGACGCGCGGGTGGTCGCATTGCGTCGGTTCCCGGCCGAGCCAAACGAGCAGGACGCCGACATCCCTGAGATACACGGCCCGGCAATGAATCAGGCCCAGCACATCTGGCGATCGCTGGCATTCGAGCCGTTCACCGACCAGGTCTGGATCATGGATCCGCGCATGAGCGCACACCACCAGGCGGTCCAAAGCCTCGCCGGTCAGCTCGGGCTAACCCAACCAGACCGTTAGCTCTCGGCTGCCTAGGCACAACTGAAAATCAGTCAGGCGCGCACGGGTGACCTAGCAGACCCGCAACCTGCTGACGAACCTCAACGGCCACGCTAACCGCTTCAAATTCCTGCTCTGCGTCCGGGAGAATTAAAGTTCACCGCGGCATTCGACTCGGTACTAGCCGCAGCCGGCGTCCGGATACCGTTCGCTGGTGGCCAGTATCTGGTCCAGGCGCTCGCGGCGACTGCTGGCGATCTAGCGGGCGCACGTGGCGCACGTGGCGCACGCGGGCGACGGCTAGGTGAGGCGTGCAAGGATCTCGGGCATATCGCTGGCGGGCAACCGGATCATGGCGGAGCGGGCGGCGGCGCGGCGGCCGCGCAGGCCCGCGCGGAGTCGAGGGCATTCGCGGCGCGGTCGCATCTGACGACCGCCGAACTGATAAGAGCAGCCCGGCGGGCGGGGTCGCGGCTTCGCGTGCACGCCAGGCCGCCGGTGCCACGCGATATCCCCGTTCATCCCCCGATCATCAGGCACGCCAAGGCGGCCCCGACGCGCATCCCGGGACTGGCTCAAGGCGCCAGGGCGCTCGAGTCCCCGGTCGCGAACCCACAGCCGACGGTGGTCACGCCGCTGGCGGGTCAGATGAACTCGCCTCAGAACGAAGGACAGACGTCTACCACCTTCAGCCTGCAGGCTCAGATGACAGGCGGATGCGGCAGCCCGTGCAGTGCTACGACCTACAGCGGCATAACTTTCCAGTATCGGGTGGGCACGTCGGGGAGCTTCGCGAGCGTACCCGCCTCCGCCGTGACGAACAATGGAACCGGGGTGACCTGGCCGGTTACGACCGTTGTGATGTCGAACGGGCAAGGGGTCAACTCACCTACGCTGACGTGGGCTGTACCGAAGACGTTGTCTAGCAGCGGGCTGCTGCAGATCCAGGCGCAGTTCACTGACGGTGTCGGTGACAGCTTCACGACCTCGCCTGGTCACCGTGACCTTCAGCCGGCTCGGTTCTGGCGGCGACTTTGCTGTGCAGCAGGTCGGGCCCGTCTCGGTCGGCCTGCAGTCGGGGAACTTGTCGCTGCCGGTTACTGACGTTTCCATGCCCGGATACGGGATGGGCCTGTCGGTGTCCAGGACCTTCAACTCGCTTACGCCGGCCGTACCGTCGATATTCGGTCCCGGCTGGACGACCAGCTTTCCCGTGCCAGGCAGTTCGATGAACTGGGCATCGGTGACCGACGACAGCAGTTATGCGGTGCTCGTTGATTCCGGCGGGCTCAGCTACACATTTGCGGCGGGCACGCCGTCGGGCGGCATTACTCCCTACACCGCTCAGGGGGCCGCAGCGGCCCAGGGGCTAGTCCTCACCAAGTCGACCTCCGGGTTCACCCTGGCTGACCCGACTGGCGCACAGGTTCAATTTACCGCGGCGAACACCAATACCCCGAACGTGTACACGCCATCGAGCGTGGCGCTGCCGGGGACGAGCCGGGCCGTCGGATACATTGACGACGCCATCAGCAGCGATGCCAGCTTCGGAGACCCGCTGCTCATGGTGGGGCCGAATGCCAACCTTGCTCAGGGGACCTCCAGCACGTCGGCCTGCCCATACCCGCCATCTTCGTCGACGTGGGCGAACGGATGCCGGGCATTGCAGTTCTCCTATAACACCTCCGGACTGGTCACGCAGGTCGCATTCGTCTACATGCAGTCGGGGACGTTGACGACCATGCCGATGGCGGCGTACGGCGATGTAATGGACGCGGGCGGGAGCTTGGTGGTCGCGGTGGGCGTAGCGTGCGAAGACCGCGATGCAGAGCTTGTGCTGTACGCCAGGGAAGATCCGGGTATTGACTTCGGAACGGAACTTGCCCGGCGACAGGTCGATGATCCAGCCTTCGTCGGCTGTCCGCCGCAGGTATTCGCGCATCCCGGCGTATCCTGCGCCAGTTGTGAACGAAGCCGGGGAGATGAAGGCGACGATGCCGTCCCCGTGTCCTCCGTGAGCGTCGAATACCTTCCAAGTCGCCCATCGCCAGAAATAGACGTAGAGGCTGGAAAGGACGTTCTCGAACTTTCCCAGTCCGGCAGCCCGGAATGCTTTTAGCGGAGGCGGGCCGCTGACAGGATTCCCGGCTTCGATCCAGCCGCCAAGACCCTTGGCTCGCTCTCCGAACGGGGGGTTGCCGATCACAACGACAATCGGCGTCTTGAGCTTGATGCGGTTGGCCTCCCGGCGTGACCGGACGATGGGCTCAAGCGTGGAAGGGATGTGAACTTGCTCGGTGTAAAGGTCGTCGTAAGGGTCATCGAGTGTATCGGCGACTAGGAGCTTGACCTCCTTCTCCGGGACCTCCGTCTGGTATTCACCCTTGAGCGCCTGGTGGATTCGCAGCTGGGCGACGGCGTAAGGGCCAGCCTGCTTCTCGAAACCAATAAGCCTGCCGAATAGCGCCAGCAGTTGCGGGCCGACCGCGCCTTGGCCCTGCTCTTCCTGCACGGTCCGCGCAACGGCCTCGATGATGTTGAGAAGGAACGTCCCGGTGCCCATGGCCGGATCGATGATCCTCACCTCATCGGCCGCGAGACCCCAGCCAATGTCCATGCGGTCACGCAGGATCTCATCGACGAAACGAACCATGAAGGCCACAACTTTGTTCGGCGTGTAGTACGAGCCGCTTCGCCGACGCAGAGCAGGGTCGTACTCCTCCAGGAAGTTCTCGTACAGACCGAGATAGGAGTCAGGCGTTTTCTCGCTGAGAGTGTCCCAGTCGACCGCGCCGATCACGCGCTGCAAGCTGGTGAGTACGATGCTGCGCTGTTCCGCGATGCGCTCCGTCAGAACGTCGAGGGCTTTCCCCATTAGCGAATGCTTCTTGCCAAGCTGCCGGGCAATCTCCGCGAACCCGGTTCCCTCGAACGAGATGCCGTCGACGCGCGCGAGCAGCAGCGCGAACGTGACCGTCTGAGCATATGCGTCGGTGAATTGCTCATCAGACAAGCCCGGGAAGAGATATGACCGCCAGTCCTCGACCAGCCCAGAGAAAACGGGTTCGGGCTCCTCTCTTGAGCGCTCACGCTTCAAGGTCTCGCTGACCTCATCTCGCAACAGCCTGCACAAGCTCGCGACCGCGCGCACGAGTTGGCCGATAGTTCTCGGCGGATCCGGCCCCCAGAGCAGGAAATCCCGGATGACTCGCTCGAACGCACCATCAGCCGGCCTGAGTCTTGATCCCGAAGTCCGCAACGTGCCATCGAGTTGGGCCACGACTCCGTGAAGTTCGCCGTACCTGTAGACCGCCCATTGCTCACCGTCGCTGTACAACACGTTCGGCAGCAACCGCAGCTGGTCCCACTGACCCTTATCGCGCGAGGTAGGGGGCCGGGTCGTGGGAACTTTCTTACCGGGTGCCTTCAACTCGGCGTAGCCAACTCGTGCTCCGGCCACGCTGACCATGAAGTCGGGCCGGACGCCCAAGACGTCGAGTGGCGTCTCATCTACCGTCAGGACGTGCACACCCAGGACCGCGCCAGCCTGACGTAGTAACCGGGCAAACGGATCGCGTAGCTGGGCTTCGTCTTGCCCCGCCTTAGTCTGCAGCTTGGCGGTCACTTCCGAGCCGAACTCTGATACCAATGAATCGAGCATGCTTGTTCGGAACGGCCGCTGAACCACTTACACCAGCCAAAGTCGACCAATGCCTATATGGGGATTGTGAAGCAGTAGGCGCGCATCGTCGAGACCCGGACTGCCAATAGGTAGCCGTAACTAGATCGTTGGTGTTGCACAAGATGCATGAGCATCGGTCCAATTCCGACATTTCCAGCGATGCTGGATAGTTGGTTGCATCCGGGGGTCGAAATCGCGACATCATTCGCATCGAGCGGGGTCGCTGGGGTTCAGATCCGTCAGTAATCGCTCCTGACCGCCTCATGATCATTTGTCACTCAGGCATCACTGGAATCTCCCTCCAGGCGGTGGCATTGAGCGCAAGTAGATGGAATTAGCGAGACTGACGGCAACGCAATTGCCCTCCCTCGCCGCATCGGCGCAGGCCATGCCGGGTACACCGGACGGAACGCGGACCAGCCTGGCGTGTCCGCGGATCCGCATCCACGTATCGCATAGACCGATGATATGATCGGATTATGCGGAGTGATGCGCCGAGGCTGCTTCCGGTTCTCAGGTCTCAGCACCAGGCTGACCTGCTGGCGGTGTTGTTGCTTCACCCGGAGCAGGAGTACACGATCGCTGATCTGACTCAGCGGTTGCGCATACCGCAGTCGACGGTCAGCGGCGAAGTTCGGCGACTGGCCGATGCCGACATTCTCACCGTCCGGCCGGTTGGCCGGTCGCGGCTGGTGCGGGCAAACGCAAGCTCGCGGCTGGTGGGGTCACTGACCGAGTTGGTGACGCTGACGTACGGTCCTCATGTGGTGATCGCGGATGAGTTCGCGGATCTTCAGGACGTGGCGTCGGTAGTGATATTCGGGTCGTGGGCAGCGCGGTATCAAGGGCAGCGGGGCATGCCGCCGGATGACGTGGATGTGCTGGTGGTCGGTGCGCCGGATCGAATCGCCATGTACGGTGCGGCTGAACGCGCTGAGTCGCGGCTAGGCCGCCCGGTCAACCCGACCGTCTGCTCCCCCGATCAATGGGCCCAACCGGCTGAGCCATTCATTGTGGAGGTCAAATCGCGGCCGTATGTCACAGTCATTGACGACGCGGCTGATGCGACGGCAGGAGCGGAATGACCAGATGGCAGCGCGGCGAAGCCGAGATCGAGCGACTACTGGCCGGCGGCGAGCTTCAGGGACTGACGGGTGGAGCTGCCGAGGGCGGGCAGTGGCTGTCCAAAGCGCGTCGCACTCTGAGCACGGCGGCGAGCGCCGCTGACGCTGACCCCGATAGCGCTTTCACCCTTGCCTATGATGCGGCGCGTTTTGGCTGTACCGCGTTGCTCGCGCAGCAGGGGCTGCGGGCCACAACCAGGGGCGGGCATTATGTGGTCGAAGTCGCGGTCCGCAGTCAGTTCGGCGCAGCCTTCGAACGGTTCGGCGGAATGCGGCGGCAGCGTAACGACATCGAGTATCCCGTCACTATCTTCGCGGGCCTGACCCCGGAGGATGCCAAATCTGCGGTTACGGTGGCGTCGGAACTTATCGACGCTGCCGAGCAGTTACTGCCACACCTCAGTCTCTTCAGCTAAGCCAGGCGCGTACAAGCTTGCGAGCCCTCGCGGACGCCTTAGCAAGATTGCGGGTTCCTCATGCACAAGGCTGTCGAGGTGGGATGCGCGTCGCGCCGAACAAGGCCTCTGACGGCTGATTCCGTGCCGCGAGCCTACTGGTAGCGGGCAGAGCTGCTGACTAGATCGTCCCGCCTCTGCTGCCGAGAACGTCCGAATGCTACAGAATCCAGTCGTCCCGAAGCTTTCTGGA
>DATNFM010000083.1:0-31427 GCA_035606435.1 Streptosporangiaceae bacterium
GAGCGGCGGGCCGGGGGGCGCTGGGCCGGGGGGCGCTGGGCCGGAGGGTGCCCGGCGGGCGCTTGTGCTTGGCGGGGGCGGCGTCACCGGGGTTGCCTGGGAAGTCGGCGTGCTGGCCGGGCTGGCCGACCATGGCGTGGACCTGACCGGCGCTGACCTGGTGATCGGCACGTCGGCGGGGTCGGTCGTCGGAGTAGACGTGCGCTCTGGGTTGCCGCTGGCCGAGTTTTACCAGGTCCAGTGCTCACCGGTGCGGTCGGGCGAGGCGACCGCCAGGATGGGGCGCGGCGTGATGATCAAGTACGCCAAGGCGGTCGCGTTCACCAGGGATCCGGTGAAGGCCGGGCGGAGGATCGGATCGGTGGCGCTGAAGGCCAGGACGGAGTCCGAGGAGTCCAGGCGCAAGGTGTTCGAATCGCGCATCCCGATTTTCGACTGGCCGGCCGGGAACCTGAAGATCACCGCGATCGACGCGGCTACCGGATCGTTCACGGTGTTCGACGCGGACAGCGGAGTGAGCCTCATCGACGCCGTCGGTGCCAGTTGCGCGGTGCCGGGCATCTGGCCGCCGGTGACCATCGACGGCAAGCGTTATATCGACGGCGGCATGCGGTCGGCCACGAACGCTGACCTGGCGGCCGGGTATGAGCGGGTGGTCATCATCGCTCCGCTGACCCAGGGATTCGGGCCGATCGCCAGCGTCGCGACCCAGATTCAGCAGCTCACGGCCCAGGGCTCCGAAGTGATCTTGATCAAGCCGGATAAGGCCTCGCTGCTGGCGATCGGGAAGAACGTGCTCGACCCAGCTAACCGTCCAGGGGCGGCCAAGGCCGGATATGAGCAGGGAGCCGCCGAGGCGCAGGCGGTCGCGGCCGTGTGGCTGGCCGGCCACCAGGACCGATCAGCCGAAGTACCTGCGCCGACCCAGGGAGCGGAGCAGGAACAAGGAGCGGAGTAGGCACAGGTAGCGGAGTAGGCACAGGTAACTGGCCAGGCCGAACCGCCGGCTGTGCGGTGGCGGGCTGTGCGGTGGCCGGCTGTGCGGTGGCCGGCTGAGCAAAGACAGCGAGCCCGGCCCGGCGGGAGGACGGGCCAGGCTCGCTGCTGGCTCTATCTGCTAGCTAGCCGGATCTGCTAGCTAGCCAGTTGTGGCTGGCTGAACGTGGCTGGCTGAACGTGGCTGGCCGCTAAGACCAGCCACGGACAAGGACTTGGCTGCCGGGCTATTCCAGGTCGGGTCAGACCGCGTACTCGAGCAGCGGCTGGGCGCGGCTCGGGTGGCGCAGCTTGGACAGCGACTGCTTCTCCAGCTGCCTGATCCGCTCCCTGGTCAGACCGAGAGCCTTGCCGATCTCGTCGAGAGTGTGCGGGTTGCCGTCGTACAGGCCGAACCGCATCGCCATGATGGTCGCCTCGCGCGGGGTGAGCGCGTCGAGCGCGTGCCGCAGCTGGTCGGCCATCAGCTGCCGGTCCACCAGTTCGGAGGCCTCGGGAGCGTCGACATCTTCGATCAGGTCGCCGATCGAGGTCTCGCCATCCTCGCCAATCGTGGAGTCGAGGCTGATCGGCTGGCGGCTGGTCCGCAGCAGCTCCTCGATCTGGTCGGGAGTACGGTCCAGCTCGACCGCCAGCTCTTCTGGAGTTGGCTCCCGGCCGAGGCGCTGGTGCATGTCCCGCTCGACCCGGCTGAGCTTGCTCAGCATCTCGAGCACGTGGACAGGCAGCCGGATCGTCCGCGCCGAATCGGCGAAGCCGCGCTGGATCGCCTGCCGGATCCACCACATCGCGTAGGTGGAGAACTTGTAGCCCTTGGTGTAGTCGAACTTCTCGACCGCCCGGATCAGGCCGAGGTTGCCCTCCTGCACAACATCGAGGAGCGACAGCCCTCGGTCGCTGTACTTCTTGGCCACCGAGACCACGAGCCGCAGGTTGGCCTCAAGCATGTGCGACTTGGCCTTGCGGCCGTCCTCGGCGACAGCTTCGAGATCGGCGATGACTTCAGCAGACAGGTCTGCCTCGGTCTCCAGCTTGTGCTCGGCGAACAGGCCAGCCTCGATCCGCTTGGCCAGGTTCACCTCCTGCTCGGCGGTCAGCAGACTGGTGCGGCCGATCGACTTGAGGTACGTGTGCACCGAGTCGCCCATGACCGAAGTCTGGTCATCGAGGTCAACCTCGGCTTCGCCGGAACCATCGTCATCGGCGGCCACCGTCAGCTTCGTCGTGGTCCGGCGACGGCGGCTCGAACCGGAGCCGACCGCGCGCGTGCCACGACCGCTCAGCTCGTCAGGAGCCCGATCGTCGCTGTCGTCATCGTCGTCCTGCTGGTCGGTCTCCCCGTCCCGAGCGTCGTCGGCCAGCAGCGCATTCAGGTCACCGTCGTCTAGTTCGCTGGCGTCGTTCGTGTCAACGTCGTCCAGCTCGACCTCGGTGAGCTCGGCCTGGGCTTGAGTCACTTCGGCATGCTCCACTTCGGAAAGTTCAGGGTTCGGGTGCCCGTGCCTGGTCGAACCCCCCACGGTGCTAACGCGGGGGGAAGGCCCCCCGGAACCCCCCGCGGGGGGCTGGTCGGCACGGCTCTTAGTGAGCGCGCGTGCGGTCCTCGGCATGTGACACCTCCGTTCAAATGCGCATCGGCTCACGCAGATCGCATGCCCGCGGGCAGTATCCAAGATTTGCGGCACTTGGTAGGCTGCAGTGCGGGCGATATGTATAACGCGCGACGGCCCCGATTGTTTCCCGCGCGGCGGTAGCATGCCCGAGAAACCTTCTGGCTGCTGCGTTTTTCTTGCTCATCCGCCGTCCCCGTTAGCCCAGAGCATGCTGCCGATACCTACTGAACGTTTTGGCGCGCCGCAATCATCCGTACCGCCAGACGATCCGGTTTTCCCGAGGTCAGCATCGGGATCTCCGCCGCGATCACAACCGCCCTCGGCGCCGCGTAGCGCGGCAATCTGGCCGCGACCGCGGCCCGCAGGTCAGCTAGCTCCGGCGGCGCGGACTCATCATCCGGAACGACGACGGCAATCACCCGTTCCCCCCATTCCGGGTCAGGAACTCCCACCACCACCGCGTCCTTGACCGAAGGACAGTCCCGCAGCGCCTGCTCGACCAGGCCAGGCACGATCTTCTCGCCGCCGGAGTTGATCACGTCGTCGGCGCGGCCGTGCAATTCCAGGCGTCCTTCGGCATCCAGCCCGCCGAGATCCGAGGTCACGAACCAGCCGTCGGCCAGGTACTGCCTGGTCAGCTCGGGCGCTAGCCGGTACCCGGAGAACAGCACCGGCCCGCTGATCTGGATTCGCCCGTCCGGTCCGCTGGCCAGACGCACGCCGTCGAGCGGCGTGCCGTTGTAGACGCAGCCGCCGCAGGTCTCGGTCATCCCGTAGGTAGTGACGACGCGGGCCCCGGCGGTACTGGCGGCCTCCAGCAGGCCGGGCGCCGCCGCCGCGCCGCCCAGCAGGATCGCGCGGAACCTGCTCACCGGCGCTCCGGTCTCCAGCAGCCGCTGCAGCTGGGTCGGTACCAGCGAGACGTAGTCGCAGTCGGCCGCGCCCGCCAGGTCGGCGTCGATCCGGTCGACGATCAGCGGCTCCTTGCCGCTGACCAGCGAGCGGACCAGGACCCCGAGCCCGGAGATGTGGTGCGTGGGCAAGCAGCACAGCCACCGCCCGCCCGCCCCGCTAAGACCGGCCCCAAGCCAGGTCAGCGAAGCGCGCGCCGAGGAGAGCATCGCGCTGGCGGTCAGCTCGGCACCCTTGGGCACGCCGGTCGATCCGGAGGTCGCCAGCACGACGGCCACGTCCTCGTCGACACCTGGCGTCGACCCCCGGCCCGCATCAGGCACTGCCAGCGGTTTCGTACCCTCGTTCGTAACAATGGCATCTGGTGCGAACGCGGCCAGCAGTTTGTCGAGACTCGCCTGGGGCAGGCCCGGGTCGAGCGGGAGAAAGGCTGGCCCGCTACCATCGAGCGCCGCCGAGAGCCTGCTGAGCAGTTGCTCGGGCCCTTCGTGGAGCAGGACCGCGTGCAAGGGCCTGGAAGTCACGGTCGTAAGGTTAATCGGCGGATTCTGGCACCCTTCCAGAGGGGGAATAGTGATCGACTGGCAGGCGTCGGGACCGGCTCCTGGGCAGGAGTACACCGACATCATTTACGAGACGGCCGAGGGCATCGCGAAGATCACGATCAATCGCCCTGAGGTGCGCAACGCGTTCCGGCCGAAGACGCTGTTCGAACTGTCGCACGCGTTCAACGTGGCCAGAGACGACGCGCAGATCGGCGTGATCATCTTGACCGGAGCGGGGGACAAGGCGTTCTGCTCGGGCGGCGATCAGAAGATCAGGGGCGATGACGGGTACGTCGATGATCATGGCGTAGGCCGGCTCAACGTGCTCGACCTGCAGGTTCAGATCCGGCGGACGCCGAAGCCCGTGATCGCGATGGTCGCCGGGTACGCGGTTGGCGGCGGGCACGTCCTGCACGTGTGCTGCGACCTGACGATCGCGGCCGACAACGCCGTCTTCGGCCAGACCGGCCCCAAGGTCGGCTCCTTCGACGGCGGCTACGGCTCCTGGCTCCTGGCCGCCACCGTGGGCCTGAAGAAGGCCCGCGAGATCTGGTACCTGTGCCGGCAGTACAACGCGCACGAGGCCGAACGGATGGGCCTGGTCAACACCGTCGTGCCGCTCGCTGACCTGGAGAAGGAAACAGTGTCGTGGGCACGCGAGATGCTGACGAAGTCACCGCTGGCGCTGCGGATGCTGAAAGGCTCGCTGAACGCGTTCACCGACGGCGCGGCCGGCATGCAGCAGTTCGCCGGCGACGCGACCCTGCTCTATTACATGAGCGAGGAGGCGCAGGAGGGCAGGGACGCCTACGTCGACAAGCGGACCCCGGACTTCGCCAGGTTCCCTCGCCGCCCGTGACCGTCCCTGAGCTGGCCGGCCGCGAAGCGGCGGAAGCGCTGCGGGAGCTGCTGCCGACGCTGCGGGCGTACGCGATCCCGATGCGCAACCGCTTCCGCGGCATCACCGTGCGCGAGGGCGCTCTGGTGCGCGGGCCGTTGGGATGGGGCGAGTTCTGCCCGTTCGCCGAGTACGGCCCGGCCGAGAGCGCGCGGTGGCTGGCCAGCGCCATCGAGGCGGCCGTCCTCGGCTGGCCGGAGCCGGTCAGGACCAGCGTGGGCGTGAACGTCACGGTGCCGGCGGTCGGTCCCGAGCTGGCCTACAAGATCGTGTCCGGCTCGGGTTGCCGCACGGCGAAGGTCAAGGTGGCTGAGGCCGGGCAGGCCGAAGCGCAGGACGTGGACCGGGTCGCCGCCGTGCGGGAAGCGATCGGAGCCGACGGCCGGATCAGGGTCGACGCGAACGGTGGCTGGTCGGTCGACCAGGCCGCGCGCATGATCGGCAAGCTGGCCCAGTTCGGCCTGGAGTACGCCGAGCAGCCGTGCGCCAGCCTCGGTGAGCTCGCCGAGCTGCGGCGGCGCACCGACGTTCTGCTGGCCGCCGACGAGTCGATACGCAAGGCCTCCGACCCGCTCGCGGTCCGGGCGGCCGGCGCCGCCGACATCGTCGTGCTCAAGGTCGCGCCGCTCGGCGGCGTCCGGGCGGCGCTCGCGGTCGCGGAAGGCTGCGGCCTTCCTGTCGTGGTCTCCAGCGCGGTCGAGACTTCCGTCGGGCTCGCCGCCGGGGTAGCGCTCGCCGCCGCGCTGCCCGAACTGCGCTACGACTGCGGCCTGGCCACCCTGAGCCTGCTCACCGGAGACATCACCGCCGATCCGCTGGCTGAGGTCGGCGGATCGCTTCCCGTCAAAGCTATAGACATTGATGGAGAACACTTCGCTCAATGGGAATCTGATCCGGAACCCTGGCGCGAGCGGGCACTAGCTGCCGCGGACTACCTGTGAGTGATCCGGGCGAGCCGTCCCACGAAACGGCCGGCGCGCGCACGTGAGCCCTCATCACCTCAATCCCTCCACGGCGCAAGCCACCGTGATCATCGATGAGCTGATCCGGTGCGGGCTGCGGGAGGTGGTGATCTCGCCGGGGTCGCGGAGCGCGCCGCTGGCGATGGAGTTCCATCGTCGGGCCGAGCTGGGTGACGTGCGGCTGAGCGTCCGCATCGACGAACGCAGCACCGCCTTTCTCGCCCTCGGCCTGGCCAAGGCGAGCAGGGAGCCGGTCGCGATTGTCTGTACGTCGGGGACCGCCGCCGCGCACTTTCACGCCGCCGTGATCGAAGCCGATGAGTCCGGCGTGCCGCTGCTTGTGCTGACCGCCGACCGGCCGCCCGAGTTGCGCGGCACCGGGGCTAACCAGACGATCGATCAGCTGAAGCTGTACGGGCCGGCGGTGCGGTGGTTCTGCGAGGTCGGGGTTCCCGAGGACGGCACCTCCAGCACCGGGTACTGGCGGTCGATGGTCGCGCGGGCGTGGGGACTGGCCTCTGGCAGCGCGGGCGGGGCGGCCGGGGCGGTGCACCTGAACCTGGCGCTGCGGGATCCGCTGGTGCCAGGGGTTGCGGACGCTGAGATCGACGCTGGGCTGGGGGGCCGGGCTGACGGGGGACCGTGGACTCGGTTCTGGCCGGTCGCCAGGATTGGCTGGACCGAGCGCGGGCTGATCGTGTGCGGCGACGGCGACTACGATCCGGCGCCGCTGCTTGAGCTGGCCGAGCAGGCGTCCTGGCCGGTGCTCGCCGAGCCGTCATCGAACGCGCGGGTGGGTCGGCGGGCGCTGTCCGCCTACCAGTACCTGATCGGTGACGCTGGATTCATGGCTGGCCACCGGCCAGATGTCATTGTGTCGGCCGGGCGTCCGGGGTTGTCCCGGGGGCAGTTGGCGTTGCTGCGTGGACCTTCGACACGGCACGTCGTGCTGGCGGCTGGACCGGCCCGCTGGTCGGATCCAGCCCGGACGGCGACTGATGTGGTGAATGGGGTCCGGCTGGAAGGGCGACCGGCCTCAGGCACTTCACGCTGGCTGGAGGGCTGGCTGGACGCCGACAGTGCCGTCCGGCGCGCGGTTGACGAGGCGCTCGACGCCGGCGGTGATGAGCTGAGCGAGCCCAGGCTGGCCCGCGACCTGGCGGCGGCGCTCCCGGACGGAGCGTTGCTGTGGGCGGCGTCCAGCCTGCCGATCAGGGACCTGGACGCCCACCTGGCACCGCGTTCTGGGCTGCGGATCCTGGCTAGCCGGGGCGCCAGCGGGATCGACGGGCTGGTGTCCTCGGCGACTGGGGCCGCGCTCGCGCATCAGGCCGCAGGCGGCGGACCGGCCGTGGCCCTGCTCGGCGATCTGGCGATGCTGCACGACTCACCCGGTCTTTGGATCGGCCCGGACGAGCCGCGACCCCAGCTGTGCCTGGTCGTGGTCAACAACGATGGCGGCGGGATCTTCTCCCAGCTGGAGCAGGCGGCCTTCCCGGGCCCATTTGAACGGGTGTTCGGCACCCCGCATGGGACCGACCTGCGGAAGCTGGCCGAAGCCGCCGCAATGCGTTACTCCCAAATAAATAAGGCAGCCGACCTAGCCCTGATCGCCCTGGCCGACGGACTGACGCTCGCCGAGTACAAAAGCGACCGCCCGGGCCAGGCCGCTTTGAGAGCGGCACTGACCAGGGCGGCCGGAAAGGCGCTGAGATCTACTTAGCTGATCCGCACCCGCGGGTCGAGGAGCGCGTAGGACGCGTCGACGATGATGTTGGCAGCGACCACGAACGCCGCAGCCAGGATCACCAGGCCGATGACGACAGGCTGGTCGCCCGCCGGAATCGATGCCACGACCTGGTAGCCGAGACCGTGCAGGCCGAACACCTGCTCGACGACGAGCACGCCGCCGAGCAGCGCGCCCACGTCGATGCCGAGCTGGGACACGACCGGGGTCATGGCCGAGCGGACCGCGTGCCGGTACAGCACCCGGCGCTCGGTCAGGCCCTTGGACCTGGCCGTCCTGATGTAGTCCTCACCGAGCGTGTCGAGCAGGGATCCTCGAGACAACCGGGTATAGACGGCGGCCTGGACGATCGCCAGCGTGATCCACGGCAGGATCATCGTTCCGAGCCACGGCCCGACCCCCTGGGACAGGGGAGCGTAGCCGGTCTGGATGAAGCTGATGCCGTGCTGGTTGAGCTGCACGAACACGAAGATGATGAGCAGTTCGCCGACCACGAAGGTGGGCGCGGACACGCCGGCGAGCACGCCGACCGTGGCCACCCGGTCAAACAGGCTGCGGGCCCGGGTGGCGGACAGGATGCCGACCGCCAGGCCCGCGATCAGCCAGAGCAGCACGCCGCCGACGACCACCGAGGCGGTGACCGGCAGGTCCTGGTGGATGATCGTGGTGACGGTCTGCTGGGTGAGGAAGGACTGGCCGAAATTGCCCTTGATGAGCTTGTGCAGGAACGTCAGGTACTGCGCGAGGACGGGCCGGTCAAGACCGTAGTACCTGGTGACCTGGGCGAGCACCCCCGGCGTGGCGGCCCGGCCGGCCAGGTTGCGGGCCACGACCCCGACCGGGACCGCGGTGAAGAACAGGAAGAATGTTCCGGTCGCGACCAGCCACAGCACCAGGATGCCGGTGATGATACGCCGGATGAGGAAACGCACCATGTTCATGGATCAGCCCTCCCCGGCTGGCATCGGATTGTCAACGGTCAGGTCGCGCTCCTCGCCGACCATGATCGCCTGATCGAGGTTCAGGCCACCGGTGCCCTTGCCCTTGCCGCGCTTGCGGCGGCCGTTCTTGCTGCCGGCGAATAGTCGCTCGGTCCTGGGGTCGATCGCGTCCCTGATGCCGTCGCCGAGCAGGTTGAACGCCAGCGTGGTGACCAGCAGGAAGAGCGCCGGGAAGACCACGTACCACCAGGAGGTGTTGTAGAAGTTCTGCGCCTCGGCGAGGATGTTGCCCCAGCTCGGCGCGGGCTCGGGGATTCCGATGCCGAGGAAGGACAGCGTGGCCTCGAAGGTCACCGCGGTCGGGATGTACAGCGTGGCGAGCACGAGCACCGGGCCGAGCAGGTTCGGCAGGATCTCCAGGAACATGATCCGCCCAGACCCAGCACCGAGCGACTTAGCCGCTTCTATGTATTCCTTTTCCTTCAGGGAGAGCGTCTGGCCGCGGACGATGCGGGAGATGCCGGCCCAGGAGAAGAAGGAGATCACGCCGATCACGATGGCCAGGTTCGGGTGGAACACCGACGCGAGCGCCAGCGCCAGGATGATGAACGGGAAAGCCAGTGCCGCGTCGAAGAACCGGGCCAGGATCGCGTCCACGATGCCGCCGAAGTACCCGGCGACCAGGCCGAGGGTGACGCCGGCGATCGTCGCCAGCGCGGTGGTGAGCAGGCCGACGAACAGCGAGATGCGCGCGCCGTAGGCGATGCGCACCAGCAGATCGCGGCCGATCTGATCGGTGCCCAGGAAGAAGCCGTGCACGCCAGGTCCCACCGGGAGGCCGGACGCGTCCTCGCCCGTGTCCGGGTAGGCCGTATCCACCGGGTGACCGGTGGCGTGGGCGATCAGCGGCGCGCAGATCGCGAACAGGATCATCAGGATGATCACGATGATGGAGCCAACGGCCACCTTGTCGCTGCGCAGGCGCCGCCAGGTCAGCTGCCACTGGCTGCGGCCTTGTACTGCTACTGCGGGGGCATCTGAAACCGATGCCGCCTGAAACTGAAGTTCGGTTACGCTCATCGCTGCTCTCTCCGATCCGCCCTGGCCAGGACCTCGCCCGTCTCGACGGGGAAGTGGCACGCGGTCAGGTGAGTGATTGGATCACCCGCTTTGGATTCGAGTGCGGGCTCGTCGATGCCGCAGCGGTCCTGCGCTTTCGGGCACCGTGGATGGAATCGGCATCCGGATGGCGGGTTGATCGGCGAAGGCACGTCGCCGGTCAGGATGATCCGCTGCCGAGCGGCGGCGGAGTCAGGGTCAGCAGCGGGGGCCGCCGAGAGCAGCGCGGCGGAGTAGGGGTGCCTGGCGTGGTCGTAGACCTGATCGCCTGGACCGAATTCGGCGACCCGCCCGAGATACATGACGGTGACAGCGTCGCTCACGTGCCTGACCACTTCCAGGTCGTGGGCGATGAACAGGTAGGACAGGCCGAAGTCGTCCTGAAGGTCGGCGAGCAGGTTAAGCACCTGGGCCTGGATGGACACGTCGAGCGCGGAGACCGGCTCGTCGCAGATGATCAGCTTGGGCCGGAGCGCGAGCGCCCGGGCGACGCCGATCCGCTGGCGCTGGCCGCCGGAGAACTCGGCCGGGAACCGGTTGTAGTGCTCGGGGTTCAGCCCGACGCGCTCCATCAGGTCCTGGACCGCCTTCTTGCGCTGCGGGCCGGTCGCGGTCTTGTGGATGGCGAAGGGCTCGCCGATGATCGAGCCGACCCGGCGCCTCGGATTCAGCGATCCGTATGGGTCCTGGAAGATCATCTGGATCTCCCGGCGGTACGGCCGCATCGTGCCGCGGGGCAGGTTCGTGATGTCCTTGCCCTCGAAGTACACCTTGCCCGAGGTGGCCGGGATCAGGCCGGCGATGCACCGGGCCAGGGTCGACTTGCCGCACCCGGTCTCGCCGACCAGGCCGAGCGTCTGGCCGCGCTTGACCGTCAGGGACACGCCGTCGACCGCCTGGACGTGCGAGACGGTGCGGCCGATCATGCCGCTGCCCTTGACGGGGAAGTACTTGACGAGGTTGTCCACCCGGACCAGCGTGTCGTCGGACATGTCCGGCGGGGCGTCGCTCACTGCGTTGCCCGCAAGCGAATCGGTCATGCGATCACGCTTCCTTCTGACTCTGGTGCCGCCGCGATCGCCTCGGCGACCTTCGCCGAGGCGCCGGACCGGCCCATCTCGACGGCTTGCTTGCGAAGCTCCTCGACTTGCTCGCTGAGCCCGATGGCGGCGGCTGGCAGGTAGCAGGCTGACCGGTGCTCGCCGGCGTCGCCGACGGGGATCAGGTTGGGCTGGTCGCCCAGGCAGCGATCCATCACGTAAGCGCACCTCGGGTGGAATGCGCAGCCGGACGGGAGGTTGATCAGGCTGGGTGGCTGGCCCGTGATCGGCCGGAGCCGCTCGCCGGCCGCTGAGCTGTGCGGGATCGACTCGAGCAGGCCCTTGGTGTAGGGGTGGTGCGGCTCGTAGAAGATGTCACGCTTGCTGGCCTTCTCGGCCGCGCGGCCCGCGTACATGACCATGACGTTGTCGGCGATGTCGGCGACGACGCCGAGGTCGTGGGTGATCATCAGCAGGGCGGTGTCCGACTCCTGCTGCAGCCGCAGCAGGAGGTCGAGGATCTGCGCCTGTACGGTGGCGTCCAGGGCGGTCGTCGGCTCGTCGGCGATGATCAGCTTGGGGCTCAGCGAGATCGCCATCGCGATCATCGCCCGCTGGCGCATGCCGCCGGAGAACTGGTGGGGGTAGTCGTTGACGCGCTCGCGCGGCCGGGGGATGCCGACGCGGCCGAGCAGTTCGGTCGCGCGCTCGATTCCCTGCGCCTTGGTGACCGACTTGTCGTGCGCCCTGATCATCTCGGAGATCTGCCAGCCGACCTTGTACAGGGGGTGCAAGCTGGTGAGGGGGTCCTGGAAGATCACGGCGATTTCCTTGCCGCGGATCCTCTGCATCTCCTTCGTGCCGAGGCCGACGAGGTTGACCCCGTCGAACATGGCCTGGCCGGAGATCTGCCCGCCTGGTGTCAGGCCGAGCAGGCTCTGGGTGAGTACTGTCTTGCCACTGCCGGACTCACCGACGATTCCTAGGGTCCGGCCGGGTTCAACGCTGAATGACACGCCTCGGACGGCCTGTACCACGCCGTCAGCTGTCGGGAAACTGACCCGCAGGTCGGTCACCTCTAGCAGGCTCATAGTCCCTCCACAGGTCGACCGCTGCGAAAGAGCGAGCATCTGTAGGTTTTCGCGCAGCTCAAATAGAGCGAGCTAGCTGTTTTCGATGATAACTGAGAGTACGCGTTTCATACTCGTGGGTCCGGTCAGGCATATACCTTCACATACCCGGCCGGACCCACGGTTGTCTAGCTATTCAGTTAGTGCGCGTTCGGGTTGATCCAGACGTTGGTGATGTCCGGACCGCCGATGTTCGGCGCGTAGATGATCGCCGACGAGCCCTTGTTCTGGACCCGGGCGCTTGAGTAGAACGGCGCCTGGCCGTCGCCGAGCGGCACGATGACCGCGTCCTTCATGATTTGCTCGTCAGCCTGGTGCCACAGGGACCCGGCCGCGGACGTGCTGGTGGCCTTCTCGGCCGCGGCGATGAGACCGTCGACCTTCTTGCTGGTGTAGCAGCCGTAGTTGTTGGTGTTGGCCACGCAGTTGGTCTCGAACAGCGGGCCGATGACGGTGCGGCCGTTGTTGCCGAACCAGTCAGGGATCCAGCCAGGCTGGCCGACGTCCCAGGTGCCCTTGCGGTTGTTGACCGGCGCGTTGCCAAGGTCGACGAAGAAACTGGAGCCGGGCTCCGCCTTGCCGACCAGGTTGACGCCACACGGCTTCAGGCTGGCCTGGATGGCCGTGAAGATCCTGGTGTTGACGCTGTCGTTGGCGTACAGGTAGGTCAGCGAGACGCCGTTCTTGAAGCCGGCCTTGGCGAGGTCGGCCTTGCACTTGGCGGTGTCACCCTGGCCATTGTTGTTCGGGTACAGGTTGTAGTTCTGGTAGCCGACGTTGCCCGGCGGGATGACCGTGTTGATGATCTTCGACACCAGCGGTCCGCCCTGAGCCTTCTGGACGGCGACCTTGTCGAGGCCGTACTCGATCGCCTGACGCACGAGCGCGTTGCCCATGGCGCCATTGCTGTTCGGGCTGCGCAGGTTGAACACCACGTAAGGAAGCGTGGAGTCCCACGGCCAGATCTTGAACTTCGGGTCGTGGTTGGCCAGCAGGCCCGGGATGGCGGTCGGCTCGACCGCGGTGTCGTCGACCATGTCGTAGGTGCCAGCCTTCATGTCGGCGAGCTGGGTCTCAGCCGAGGTGACACCGATGGTCAGCGAGATCGTGTTGAGGTACTGGTGCCGGACGTTGTCGGTCGACTGCTTCCAGGCCGGGTTCTTGCCCAGCGTGATCGACTTGCCAGGCACGTACGAGGTGATCTGGTACGGACCGTCGGAGATGGTGTGCTGGTCCAGCTGGAGGCTGTTCGGCAGGTACGAGTCGTACTCAACCGGACGGGCCGAGGTGAACGGCATCGCCATCATGTACAGGAAGTCGCTCGCCGGCTGGATCAGGTGGAACTGGATCTCAGACGGGCTCGCCACGGTGATGCCGGAGATGTTGTGCGTGTTCTGGAAGTTGGTGACGTTCGCAGCGGTGATCGCGTGCTTCTTCGGGTTCGCGAAGTACGCGGTCTCTGCGTCGCAGTACTCGCTCAGGCCCTTGATGGTGGAGCTGTAGTACTTCAGCTGGCCGACGAAGCCGCCGGGCGCCGGGTTACAGAACGCCTTGAACTCGCGCAGGAAGTCCGACGCGGTGACCTGGCGGGCCGGGTTGGTGTTCCAGTCCACGCCCGGCTTGATGTGGAACGTATAGGTCAGGTTGTCGGAAGAGATCCCGCCGTTGGCCGTGGTGGGAACCTCGGTCGCCATGTCGGCGACCGGGGTGGTGTCCGTCTTCCAGCCCGGCGAGGTCAGCGACGGGTCTGGAACGGTCGGGTAGGCCAGCAGCTGCCGGGCGTAGGCACGCTCCATGATGTAGTCGGCGGTGTAGTACGCCGGAACCGTGTCAATGTGGTCAGGCCCAGATGCTGCAACCAGCTTGAGGGTTCCGCCAATCACCGGCTTATTAGCCGACGGGTTGCCGGTGCCCCCATTGCTACTGTTGGACGAACTGCTGCAGGCGGCCAGCCCGGCGGCCGCCAGGCTAGCGATCGCCATGACGGCAATTCGCTGGGAACGACGTGTCATGAGCAGACTCCTTCTAGCCTGGCACACGCGCGCGCAGGCGTTTCCGTGGTCACCTTCCGTGAGTACACGCATTGCCAGGGCGCTGTCTACCCGGGGGCTGGAAGCGGTCGCGAGCATTTACGCAACCGCAATCACCCTGTGACCATCGAAATCACTCTGTGACCATAGCCGCGATCCGGGCCTGAACCGGCTTCTCGGCGACCTCGGACGAAGATGCCTTCACCGGCCCGTTCGAAGGCCTTCTCTTGCCTTCTATTTGCGTTCGGCTAGCCTTCGAGCGCGTACCGCATAGGCCAGAATTTGCTCTGCGCCTCGGCAAGTTCCGCCGCCGGATCCGAGCCGGCCACGATCCCGCAGCCCGCGATCAGGCGGGCCTGACGGCCGGAGACCTCGCCGCATCGCAGCGCGATTCCCCACTCTCCGTCACCTTTGGCATCAACCCACCCGACCGGGCCGCTCCACCGCGCCCGGTCCATGCATTCCAGTTCCCTGATCAGCTCCATGGCGGTCTCGGTTGGCGTACCGCAGACCGCGGCGGTGGGCTGGACGGCCGCCGTCAGCGCGAGGGCCGAATGCGTGGCCGCCTCGCCGTCGGAGAGCACGCCGTGCACGCCGGTGCCGAGGTGCTGCACGTTCGCGTACCGCAGCAGGCTCGGCTTCGCGTCGATCCGCAGGTCGGTGCAGAGCGGTGCGAGCACGGAGCGCACATCGGCTACGCCGTACTGATGCTCTTCCTGATTCTTCGCCGAGGCGAGCAGCTCCTCGCCGAGTGCCCGGTCTTGCTCAGGCGTCGTGCCCCGGGGCGCAGTTCCGGCCAGAACCAGGGAGTACACCTCTTGCCCGGTTCTGCGGATGTACAGCTCCGGCGTGGCGCCGAGCAGGCCGTCGCAGCAGAACGTGTAGCAGTCGGGATAGCGCTCGGCGAGCCGGCCGAGCAGGACCCGGGTGTCGATCTCCTGGGTGGCGGTCGCGTACTGCTCGAAAGCGAGTACGACCTTGCGCAGCTGGCCGGCCTTGATCGCCTCGACCGCGGTGGCGACGGCGCGTTCCCAGGCCGGGGGAGTGAGGCTGCCGTCGGACCAGCGCAGGCCGGTGGGCGGCATTAGCGGGGACGGTGTCGGGAGCTTGGGATGGCCCGGCCCTTGGGCTGTATTTACTGGCGGGGTTGGCGGGTCCTGAGGGCTTTGCGTACCTTCTGGCAGTGGCTCGATGGTCGTGAGCCAGGACTGGCCATCTCGGCGGCCAACTACGATGCGCGGGATTACGAGGACCGAGCCGTCAGACGTCGGGTCGAACGTGAAGCTGCCGAAGGCGACCGGGCCAGAGCCGGGGACGCACACGTCGTCGGTGACCAGCGCGCCGTCGAACAACTCGCGCAGCCATTTCTCCCCGGCCGCGAATCGGTCGTGCCCGGCGGTCAGCGTGACCTTCGCCGCCGTGCCCCAGCCGACGATGCCGTAGCCGTGCCTGACCCAGGCCAGCGCCCGCGGACCGGGCAGCCGGGCTAGGAGGTCACCGGGGTCGGGCAGGGCGACGGTGCGGACGGCCAGGCGTCCGGGCGTCAGGCCATTGTTTTCGTCGTGCGCAGATCCCACGCCAATCAACTGTACGTGCGAGCTTGTGCTTGTTTTCACACGGGATCTGGCTGGCCTCTGCGGGCCCGCTACCGGCCCGTTTACCGCAGTTACAGGAGGGTGAGCTGGTCTCCGATGGCACTGGTGGGACGGGCAGGCTGAGCAGGCTTGCTGGTATTTCCGCTGAGGCCGTCCTGGTGGCCGGCGTGGGCGATGCGGCGGGCACCGTAGGGGTCGGCCCGGCCGACTCCGTATTTGCGGGCCAGCTCGGAGACAGCGGCCGATACCTGCCGCTGATAGTGCTTAGGGGCGTAGGCGCCCGACCCGTAGAGCTGACGGTAACGGCCGACCAGGTCGCGATGATTGTCGGCTAGCCAGGCCAGGTACCACTCGCGCGCGCCGGGCCGCAGGTGGAGCACGATCGGCGTGACGCTGGCCGCGCCGGCCTGGGCGATCTGCCTGACCGTCCGCTCGAGCTGATCCGGCGAGTCGGAGAGATAGGGCAGTACGGGACCCATCAGCACGCCGCAGCGCAACCCGCGCTTGGTGATCGCAGCGCAGGTGTCTAGCCGGCGCCGCGGGCTCGGTGTTCCCGGTTCGACCGACGCCGACAGCTCGGCGTCGATGAAGCCGACCGACACGTTCAGGCCGACGGTGGTGACCTCCGCCGCCTGATCGAGCAGGTCGAGATCGCGGAGAACGAGCGTGCCCTTGGTCAGGATCGAGAACGGGTTCCGGGCGGCGGTCAGCGCGCGGATAATCCCCGGCATCAGCCGGTACCTGCCCTCCGCGCGTTGGTAAGGGTCGACGTTGGTGCCCATCGCGATGTGCTCGCCCGCCCAGCGCGGCAGCGCGAGCTCCTTCCGCGCCAGCTCGGCCGCGTTGACCTTCACGATGATCTTGGAGTTGAAGTCGAGCCCGGTATCGAGATCGAGGTAGGAGTGGGTGTTCCTGGCGAAGCAGTAGACGCAGGCGTGGCCACAGCCGCGGTAGGGATTGATTGTCGCCCGAAACGGCATCCGCGATTTATCGGGCACTTTGTTGATAATCGACCGGGCATGGACTTCGTAAAACGTCATGCCCCGGAAGCCGGGCGTATCGAAAGTCCGCGCTACCGCATCCCGCCCGAACAGCGACGCCTGGGCAGTTGCCTGGGCCTGTCCGCACCGGCCCGTAGCTGCGCTGTTCCCTTGGTCAGGCCCGTGATCAGACCCGCGATCAAGGCTGTGATCGAGCCCGGATTCGAGCCCCGGATCGAGCCCCGGATCGAGCCTGAGGGCGTCCCATCGCATGATCCTCAACACTAGAATATATTTTCGAATCTTTCAACCAGGGTATGGTCGCGTTTAGTCTTAGTGATGGGCAGGTAAAAAATCTTCCAACTGGGGATAGTTAGGGGCAGTCCCGCCCGGATTGGCGGACTGCGGGACAGCGGCGGTGGAGGTGACTCGTGGCGCTTCCGATGGATGAGCAGCGCATCCTCGAAGAGATGGAGCGCATGCTCGCCGCTGAGGATCCGCGCCTTGCCGCGAAGCTTGCCGCGTTCGGCCAGCCGGGAGTCGTGCAGGTGCTCAGGACCCGCCGGGCCAGGGCTGCGCTGTCCCTTCTGATGCTGGCGGTCATCGCCGCCGCGGCCGCTGTCATCTACCTGGTGAGCGCTTTCAGGAGCGGCTCCGGCGGCCCGTCCGTGCCGCACCGGCATTACACCTCGCAGCGAGCCAGCACCCGCCCTGAGCACCGGAATGTGCCCCTTCCAGTGCACGTGGAATGCCTGATCCGGGTGGCCCCCCGTACCTGCGCCGCCTGGACGACAACCGCTCCCGGCGGAGCTCATGCCACCAGCGCGACCCCGGGTATCACTGACACGCAGGGAACCGGCTCCCATCAGGGTCATGGCTCGGGTCACGTGAACCGTCCGGCTCACGCCGGGAAACCCTAGCCCGGGCTCGCTGAGTCCGGCCGCGTCGACCGGCCCGAGGCGGGTGGGTGGGTTGGCTCCGGTCGGCCAGGTCTCGGGAACTATTGTGCCGCTATGTCCTTGACGCAGAACTCCGGTGACGACATCACGCACCGGTTCGTAGACGTGGGCGGCTTCGAGATGCACATCGCCGAAGCGGGCCCGGCCGGCACTGGCCAGTTGGTCGTCCTGCTGCACGGCTTCCCCGAGTGCTGGTACTCCTGGCGGCATCAGCTGACGGCGCTGGCCGCGGCCGGGTACCACGTGGTCGCGCCCGACCAGCGCGGCTATGCCCGCACCGGGCCTGCGGGCGGGCAAGACGACTACACGATGCTGCATCTGGTCGGCGACATCATCGGGCTGATCGACGCGCTCGGTGCCGACAAGGCAATCGTGGCCGGGCACGACTGGGGCGCACCGGTGGCCTGGAGCACCGCGTTGCTGCGCCCCGATCGGGTCAAGGGCGTGATCGGGCTGAGCGTCGGGTACCTTCCGCGCGGCAGCACGCCGCCAGTCGAGACGCTGCGCGCCGTCTATACCGATGGCTTCTATATCTGCTATTTCCAGGCCCCTGGCGTCGCCGATGCCGAACTGAGCCGCGATCCGCGCGACACGTTCCGCCGGCTGCTCGTCGCCGCCTCGGGGGATGGGACCGTCGGCGGCATTCCTGTCGTGCCTCAGGGCGGCGGGTTCCTCGACCTGTGCCCGGAGCCTCCGCAGTTGCCGGACTGGCTGACCGAGGACGATATCGACGTGTTCGTCACCGAGTACGAATCCTCGGGGTTCTCCGGCGGGCTCAACTGGTACCGCAACCTGGACCGGACCTGGGCGCTGACGGCGGCGTGGAAGCACGCGCACATCACGGTGCCGGCGCTGTTCCTGGCCGGTGACCGTGACCTCGCGGTCGCATTCTCCGGCGGTGAGGCGATGGTGGCCGGGCTGAAGGACGTCGTGCCGCAGTTGCGGGACGCCCGGCTGCTACCAGGCTGCGGGCACTGGACTCAGCAGGAGCGCCCGGACGAGGTCAACGCGGCCATGCTGGAGTTCATCGCCGGCCTCGGCTAGCTGGAGGCACGCCTGGCTGTGGTCGGGGACTGACCTCGGGCAAGACCAGGCTCTGGCCTGGAGGCAGAAAGCTCACGCCAATTTTTATGCATAAAAATTTGTGAAACTCAGTCCAGTTTGGGCAGCTGGGCGCGGGATCGGGCTTCGGACCACAGGTCGCCGTAGCAGCGCGCCGCCTGGCTGCGCGGCGCGGTCGCGCTGACCGGGGCGCGGTGCACCGACATCTGCTCGATCGCCGAAAGAGCCGGGATCGCGACCGCGGCCACGTCGTCGCGCTTGGCCGGCAGTTCCTCGGCGATCTCCCGGTGCAACCGCTTGCGCCGGTCCAGCATCGAGAAGAACGCCAGGATCTCCGGCTGACGTCGTTCGAAGCCAGCGATGAAGTCCGTGAGCTGGTCGAGCGTCCTGACCGACAGTGTGGTCGGGATCAGCGGCACAAGCAGCAGGTCAGTGGCGTGCAGCACGTTCTCCGACAGCAGCGAAATGCTCGGCGGGCAGTCGAGTACCACCAGGTCGTACTCGCGGCGAAGCGGCGTCAGCAGGCTGCGCAGCCTGGTCGCCGATTTCCGCTCGCCGTCGAGATGCAAGTCGAGGTGCCGGTAGGTGAAGTCGGCCGGCAGCAGATCGAGGTTGTCGAAGTCCGTCGCCTTGATCGCGTCGTCGACCGGCCGCTTGCCAGCGATCAGTGCCTTGCCGCCGCCCTTGACCTTAGGCCTGACCCGGAACAGGAAACTGGCGGCCGCCTGCGGGTCGAGATCCCAGAGCAGCACCCGGTATCCATCGCGGGCGGCCAGGTAGGCGATGTTGACCGCGGTCGCCGTCTTGCCCACGCCGCCTTTGATGTTGTACGTGGCGATAACCTTCATGACGCCGCCTTCGGCCGTGCGCCTTTGGCTGGTGTGCTCTTGGCTGGCGCGCTCTTGGCCGGTGTGTCTGCGGTCGATGCATCTCTGGTCAAGGCGCCGACCCTGGCCCGGCCGCGCGGGCTGGCGAATTCGGTGAACCGGCCGGCGAACTCGGCCCGCGCCTTGGCCTGCCTGACCGCGAGCGTGGCGGCGATCTCGCCCATGGCGAGCAGGGTCTCGGCCGGTGCGGAGCCGGCGGCCATCATCTGAGTTGCGAACGCGCGCAACTCGGCGATCTGGACCTCGGTGTCCTGGAATTCGCCGAGGCAATCCTGCAGTGACTTCAGCTCGTTCACCGCGCGCCACTGCTCGGCCGGATCGTGCAGCGAGGCGAAGACCTCGAGCAGGTAGCGCAGTTCCTTGCAGAGCTTGCGCAGGTCGTGCAGGTTCTGCGGCGGTGAGGCAGGCCCGATCGCGGTGCCGGCGGTCAGTACCTGCTCATGCTTCTTACCGGTCCGGCGGGCCGCGAACGGTCCTGTCACCGGCTTGCGGCCAGGGTGCGCTACCAGGTGATCGAGGTCATGCCGCCAGGAACTGGCCAGCGACTTGAACCTGGTCGAACGCAGGCCCCTGGCCAGCTGCCGGTGCGCGACCGCTCGCTGCTCCTCCAGGTGCATCCGGAACGGAGTGAGCTCATGCGGGGTCGCCGCGACCAGCCGGGCTGCCATGGACGGATAACCGAGCAGGTAGACATCGAGGTCGCGGGTCGGCGTGGTCAGGTCGCCCAGCCATTTGAACTCGGGCCGGTACCTGGCGACGAAGCTGGCGGGCAGCACGGACTGCGCTGTCTTCAGCACCGACCTGGTCCTGCGCACCGCAACCCGCAGGTCATGCAGGAATTCGGTGTCAATGTCGCTGATCGTGCCGGACAAGTTGACTTCGACGGCGCTGAACAGCCGCTGCAGGACCGTCGCCAGCGCTAGCTCCACCGGCATCTCGGCGCTTAGCTGGACGTCGATCTTGCTGGTGTAATCGCCTGGACGCCGTCCGGCCGCGGCGAGCGCCGCCTCGAACGGCGACTGGGCCGCCGGTGCCACGCCTTCGCAGTTCTCAAGCAGGTCGGCGAGCTTGGTCGCCTGCGCCTGGTAGCCACGCAACGGAATGACGGCGAGCCGGGCGGGCGGCTGGCCGTGCCGGGGCGAGGCGACGCTCATCTGGTCGACCGTGAGCACGGCCACCGTCTTCTCGTCGGAGTTGAGTGCCCGGAGCTCGTGTCGGACGCTGGTCACCTTGGTCACCGGCAGCAGCGCCCGAACGCCGACAACCGGAGCGAGTCGCTCTCGCAGCGGGCCGACCGGAAGGTCCTCGATCAGGCTTGGCCACCGGATGCGCTGTCCAGCCGAACCGCTTGGTGCGCGGCTTGGTGTGCGGCTTGGTGTGCGGCTTGGTGCGCGGCCGTTCCCGTTCTGGACGGGGTCGCCAGCGGGTGCTGGCGGGCCGGAGGATGGGCTGGTGATCTCGGAGGCGACCAGTTCGCCGTCGCGGCCTGTCAGCACGAGCTCGCTAGTACCGCGTCCGGCGAGCAGCTCCAGGGTCAGCCCGGCCCGGAACAGCCGCCAGTCGAACGTGTCCAGCCAGGTTCGGCGGAGAGTGGATGACCTGCGTCCGGCCGTCATGCTGAACCGCGGGTCATCGATTGTCGGGAGGTCCCCGTTCGGTCCGGGTCCATCGCCGACCAGAACGAATTCCCGCACAGCGGTCAGCAACGACGCATCCTCACAGCGATCGATACCAGAAGTTAGCGACCAGTTTACCCGTTAGCAACCTCTGATGTGGTCTTCACCTGAGTCTGTACCCACGCTACGATTTTCGTGAAATACCCCAACCGGAGCCAGCGATTATAGATGAGGCTAATTTATTTGTAAACGCTAGATGTTGCTCAAATAGCGTGTAGGTAAAGGGATCATGATGAGGCGATCCGCCCGCCGCTCGTTCCGTGCATCTCTGGTCGTCTCGGCTGGCTTTTGCCGGGCTGGTTGTCGGCGGCCTGCCGCCCGTCGGTCCCGTTCCGCCGTCGGCGTCGCGGGCCGCCAACCCGTACGTCGGCTATGACAAGGCGACGCGGACGACGTGCGGTTCAGCCTCCGTGCGCCGGTGCGGCGACCCGCTCCTATCCGGCCGCCGGTCGCGAGGGTGCCCGGGTACCAGCATGTATTCCTGTTCTAGTTCGAGAACCAGGATTTTCGCTCGGTCATCGGCAATACCAAGCAGGCACCATACCTGAATAGCCTGCTGCCCAAGGCCAGCCTGCTTGCCAATCTGTACGCGGAAGCGCATCCGAGTGACGCTCATTAGCTGGCACTGGCCGGCGTAAAGTGGCTTCGGCAATACCGCCGGCCGATCCGCTTGAGATAAATCGCGCTATACGATTCGTGCTCCGAATATCGCGGACCTGATTGCCGGCGCCCATAAAACCTGGAAAGGCTATCTGCAGAACGCCAACGGACCCTGCGACGATACCGTGCACAACCAGCACTGGGACTGACGACTTGCCGTTCCTGTATTTCTCCGATGTCCGAAACCGGCCGGCTATTGCCCGGCTCACGTACAGCCGCTCGGAGCGCTGTCGACTGACCTGACCCATGCGGCGACGACCCCCAATTTCTCCTGGATCGGCGCCGACGATTGCTTCGACATGGAAGGCTGCGGAATCGGGCCGTAGATTCGTTCCTGACCGATGAACTCGGCGCCATTGTCCGCGCGCGCTGCGCGCGCGGTCCCGGCCTGGCGGACCCAGCGGTCGCTGGCGATCATCACCTTTGACGAGGACAACTGCGACGACCCGCATCCACCGCAGCGTGTGCCGACAATCATGCTCGCCTCGTCCGGGGGCATGGTTGCGGGAGAGTCGGGCCTCGCCAGCACAGGTACGCACGCCGATGCCCGGAATGGGCGGTTTAGCCGGCCCGCTGGCGCTATCGGGCCGCGGCCCGCGCGCGTCTTAGCCCGGGTCACGACGTCTTAGCCCTGGTTACGACGTCTTAGCCCTGGTTAGCGACGAATTTTGTCCGATTGATCCCGGTTCTGTTGTCGCTAACCAGGGCTATGTCGGCGCAACCAGGGCTATGTCTGCGCAACCAGGGCTATGTGGCGTCATCCGGGAACAGGCACGTCCGCGATTGCGCCGCTCGATGGGACGGGCTCAGCCGTCGGCTAGTGCGCACAGCAGCCTCGTGCAAGTGGAGTCGGCTGCTGGCTAGGTGACCCATCGAATGGCATGCCACTCGCCGGTAGCGGGGTCGCGGCCGAACTCCAGAGGTATCTGTGAACGCTCGTTGGGTTCTGGCGCCTGGCCCCATCCAACGGCGGCGTGGTGGGGTCGGCCGCTTAGCCACA
Organism: Streptosporangiaceae bacterium; assembly: GCA_035606435.1. Lineage (GTDB taxonomy): Bacteria > Actinomycetota > Actinomycetes > Streptosporangiales > Streptosporangiaceae > Chersky-822. The sequence goes on from DATNFM010000083.1 coordinate 22,753, forward strand.
CGAGATAGGGCCACGCCGGGCGCTCGCCGATGGCCTGACCGGGATAGCAGTGCTCGATCACGAGCCGGCACAGCTTTTCGGGCGGCTCGTACGGCAATCCCAGCCCGCAGGTGACGTCGTAGGTATGGACGAGCAGTTCCTCGCACGCCATCGCCAGGAACTGCTGAGCGTTCTTCATGCCGGTGACGTGGAAGCCGAACGCATCCGCCGGCGCGGCCGCCGCGACGCCAGCAAGTGCCGCAGCGCAACCCTCTATCGCCTCCAGACGCTCCTGCCGGGTCGCGTCCGCCTGGGGCCACACCCGGACCGCGACGTAACGAGTCGAACGACTGGACAGATATAACGCGTACTTGCCGGGAGCGCCGGTGATATGCGCGATGGTCGCGTCCACGCTCCACTCCAGGACGCCCGCTCGCACCGACCAGTCCGCGTCGACTCCAGGCCGCAGTGCCGCAACGGCGACCGCGGCCGCCTCCTCAACGGAGTCCGAGGTAATTGTCACGAAACCATCATCGCCCGTGCTGCTGCGAGGCGTCTGGGCTAGCTTGCACTGGATACCGGCCGTCCGCCCAAGGCCGCTAGTCCGGGCCAGGTGAGCTGTGGTGGAGTAGACATGCGGCAGCGACCTGGTGAGACGGGAGTGGCGATGACTGTCAGTCCGATGGCTGGCGACGGAGCGGTGGAGAGCCGGTTCGGGATGACCGAACTGGATGACCTTCCCGACGACTTGCGCGAGCGGATCGGTGCGATCGCCGCCAAGTCTGGCTTCGTGCCGAACATCTTCCGCGCCCTCGGCCACCGCCCAGCCGAACTGCGCGCCTTCCTCGACTATCACGACGCCCTGATGGACCCGCCGGCCCGGCCCGATCCGCCGGCCCGGCCCGATCCGCCGGCCCGGCCCGATCCGCCTGCCCGGCCCGATCCGCCGGCCGGCGGTGACTCGGGATCGAGTTCCAGCGGGCTAACGAAGGCCGAGCGAGAACTAGTCGTGGTCGCGACCTCGGCGGCCAACCACTGCCTGTACTGCATCGTCGCCCACGGTGCGATCCTGCGAATCAGGTCCAAGGACCCGCAGCTAGCGGACCGGGTTGCCGCCAATCCGTGGCAGGTCGAACTGACCGATCGCAGCCGCGTGATCGTCGACCTGGCCCTCGCGCTGACCCGTACGCCCGAGTTGTTCGGCGACGCCGACATCGCGAAGGCTCGCGACGCCGGGCTGACCGACGACGAGATCTGGGACGTCGGCGCGATCACCGCTTTGTTCGCGGCGTCGAACCGGCTAGCCCACCTGACCGCGTTGCAGCCCAACCCGGAGTTCTACCTCATGGGCCGCAACCCAAGGAGTTAGTAGCCGCCGCAGCCCGCCGTCGGGTCGGGGCACTCGGGCGCGGGGCGGTCGGGCGAGCATCCGGTCGCGTGGGGCGGTCCGGCCAGCAGTCGGTCGCTGAGCGCCGTCGTCCGACTGAGAGTGCCTCCTTACATTTCTTGCTGGCTGATTAGGTCTACGGGCGCGCGCATGCACCAAGCGTCGGTGATGAGCTCGGCCAGGCGCTCGGTGTCGACCTCCGCTAGTCGCAGCATTACCAGCGGCCAGCCGTCATAGCCGGGCGCGGTGAAGAAGACGCTTGGCTCGCCGAGCAGGAGCGCCTGCTTCTCTGATTCGTCGCCCACGAAGAGCACGGCGATGTCGATCCTGATCATCCTGGGCTTGCCCGGAACTCGCTCAGGGTAGGACCACACGAATCCCTTGCCGCCGACCCTGAAGTCGAAGCCGTCGCTGTCGATCTCCTCGACTCCCGGAAGCGCGAGAGCTAGGCGGCGCACATCTTCCGCGTCGGCCATCGGACCTCCTCTCTCGGTCGAGCGACTCCTGGCCAGCGAACGATCTCCGGTGTCGTCGACAGGTTAGACGCTGCCACCGACAATCAGTCGATCATCCCGCATCGGCACCAGATAACGCCCCCGGACGGCATAGCGGCCGACGCTCCCGACGTTAGGCCCGTGGCTACTGTTGCACTGTCGGTGAAGTAGATGCCGTTCTTCCTGAACAACGCGAAGGTAATCGGGAACGACTTCTGCGTGGAGACGCATACGACGCCGTGCTTGCCAAGTTTCGGCCTGTTGAAGCACTTGACCGGCGCGCCGAAGTCTTCGCTGAACCGGGCCACATTGACGACGAGTACATGGCGCGCGTGCTTGATCGTGCAGGTCCGGATCTGGTTCGAGCCATGACCAAAGCTCCTGCTGGTCTCGCGGAGTTTGGTGCTGCCGCTGACCTTGAATAGCCGATGCGCGGCAGGCGCCGTGAACGTCTTGCAGGGATTAGGCGGCGGCTCGCCCGCCGCGCCCGCCGCGCCCGCAGTGGCGATCGGCCAGCGCCACGGCCGTCGGACGAATTGCCAGGCAGGAGCCGGCCACGTCAACCGCAGGTTGACGGCCACGACCTCGGCAACCTAAGGTTGACGCATGACCGAGTTCCCCGTCCCGCTGGACGCACTGATCACCTACGTCAAATCGCTCACCCCAGGCGGAACCCCGCTCGATGACGTCTCGAGCGCCATGACGGTATCCGCCCAGCTCGATGAACAATCCGACGCGCTAATCGGCCACTTCGTCGACCAGGCCCGCCGATCAGGCGCGTCCTGGAGCCAGATCGGCGCCAGCATGGGTGTGTCCAAGCAGGCGGCGCAGAAGCGGTTCGTGCTCCGGAGCCTGCTGCCTGAGGGCCAGGCCATGTTCTCCCGGTTCACCCAGCGGTCCGCCAACGTGCTGGCCGCCGCCCGGCGGCTAGCAGGAGAAGGCGCCACCGATCAGCCGGTCGATGCGGCCCACCTCGCGGCCGGGCTGCTCACCGAGCCGGACGGCATCGCCGCTCGGATGATCAGGCAAGCCGGGCTCACGGACGACCAGTACTTCGCCGCCGTCGGAGCCGGTCCGGCCGAACCGCAACCGGACACGGACCATGCGACGCTGAGCGAGCTGAACTTCACGGCCGACTGCGGCACCGCGTTCAAGGAGGCGCTCAAGGCAGCGCTCCGCCTGGGCCACAACTACATCGGCACCGAGCACCTGCTGCTGGGCTTGCTGGCCGCCGACGGTCCCATCAGCCAGAACCTGGCCGCCGCCAATCTCGACACCGAGACCGCGGGCCGCCTGCTAGCCGACGAGTTCGCAAGACTCAAGGCCGAACGCCAGCGGGCCAGACAAGGCGGCTAAGCGGCCACGCGCCCAGGCCGCCATCCAGCCAAGCCGCCACGCGCCCAGGCCGCCATCCAGCCAGGCCGCCACCCGGCCAGGCCGCTAGGCGACGTGCCAGACCCGCCACAGCGCGGTCGGATCGGTATTCGGGTCGCCGTGGACCAGCGAAAAGTCAGCCGGCCCGCCCTCCGCGATCACGCCCGCCGTCGGCTCGCCCAGCAGCTCGCCTCCGCGCCAGGTCACGCAGCCCAGCGCCTGCCACGGCTCCAGACCGGCCTCCACCAGGCACTCCACTTCCCAGGCGAGCTGATTAGCCCGGGCCGAACCCCCGCCAAAGTCCGTCCCGCCCACGATCGCCACTCCGGCTCGATGGGCGATGCGCGCGCTGTCCTTCGCGGTCTCGAGCCGCTCGGTGATCTTGGTCCGGTTCTCCGGCCCGGTAAACCGTGGATGCGTGGTCGTCGTGCCGAAGGTCAGCCAGGACTTCAGCACGGTCATCGTCGTGACCAGCACGCAGCCGGACTGCGCCATCGATCGCGCGACATCGTCGTCAAGTTCGAAGCCGTGCTCGATCGAGTCGACCCCGGCCGTCGCGCACACCCGCGATCCCGACAGCCGCCCCGAGTGCGCGGTCACCTTCGCCCCGCGCTCATGCACCGCCTTCACGACCTGTGCCACCTCGGCCGCAGTCCACGGCGCGGTCTCCGGGTCGGGCCCGTCCAGGTACAGCTTGATGAAGTCCGCGCCGTCGTCGAGTTGGACGATCGCGGCCGCGAGCAGTTCATCGGCGTCGTGCGCCTCGATGGTCAGCCCCTCGGGCAGCAGCCCCGGCACGGTAATCCAGGTCCCGGCGGCCCGCACGTACGGCCGGTCGCGGCGACCTCGCCACCGTTCCCGCACCCCGATGCTCATCGCCCGCTCGTGACCGTCGACCGTCCGGCGCGGCGAGCCGACGTCTCTGGCCCAGCGGACGCCGGCGCGGTGCTGCAGTTCGCCGTTGGCCTCCGCCACCTCGAGCAGCACGTCGGTGGGGTCGCCGCCCCGGTCGATCCAGTGCGAACCGCCCGGCAGAGTCAGATGACTGTGCCCGTCGACGAGGCCGGGAACGATCGTCGAACCGCCGGCGTCGATGACCTGGCAGTCGGCCGGGAGTTCGGCCTCATCGGTCGTCGGCCGGATCCAGCTGATCCGGTGGTCGGTTACCAGCACGCTGACGCCGACGCGTAGTTCCGCGGACCGCCCGTCGGCTAGCGCACCATCGCGATAAAGCACTGCACGCTCGGTCACAGCAGGACAGCCTACGCAACTCCCCTCCTAAGCCGTCAGACGGGGTCCGCGTCGGCAATGACCTAAATCAAAACCTCTTTTAGGGAGAAAGCATTGCGAAGGTCGTCAGCTTTCTGCCAGAGCCAATTGAAGTGTGGCGTAAATCCAAGAAACGGTCAGCCATCGGTCCTGTCGCGACATCTTGACCACGAAGATTCCGCATGTTCCAATTGCCCGGGCTAACCGAGTCTCCAGAGCCAGCTGGATTGGAATCATGCCGAAGTACTTCTACGAGATCGGATCGAAGAACGCGACTGGAGTTCTGGCTTTCCGGCTGCCCAAGCCGCTGGCGAAGTCAAGCGTCTCGGGGCTTCCAAAGGCCAGTCCAGTTTCCAGAGGCCGGTCACGCCCCCAGGAACGAGACGACCTTGGTCGATCCGGTCACGACGAGCCGCCTGCCCGACGCCGCCAGCGTCGGGAAGTCGGTAATGGCCTGGCCAAGCGACGCGGAGAACACCGGCTTTCCGCTCCCTAGCCGATACCCCCGCAGCGACCCGTTCCTGTTCATGACCCACACCACGCCGCCGGCAATGATCGGCGGCCCGGGATTGCCCTTCACCGACCACAGCATTCCGATGCCAGGCCGGCCGCCTTTCTTGCTGGGCCCGACCCGGATCGCGCGCAGGCTCCCGAAGCAGGAGAACACGACCGTAGAGCCGTCGACCGCGTCCCCGCCGAAGCCGCCCTCGCACACCGTCGCCGACGCGACCTGCCCGCCGGTGCCGCCGAGGTTGTGGTCGTGCAGAACGTAGCCCGCGCCCTCCTTGCCCACCTGGAAGACCAGTCCGCCCGGCAGCAGCGCCGGAGCGGTCGACGACAGGTCCTGGTCGTTATCCGACAGCGACTTGAAATTGGATGGCGTGAACCGGCTCAGCACGGACAGCCCCTGGCCGAGCCGCAGCACGCTGTCCGAGTTGCCGATCTCGTTGGCGGGAAGGCCGTTGCCGGTGCTGACGTACAAGGCGCCGTCCCGCACCGACTCACCGGCGGGTGCCCAGATCCCGGCTCGATTGCTCGCGGTAGCGAAGGCGACCAGCTTGCCCGTTCCGGAGATCGGCGCGCCGACCACCCGGCCCTTGTAGTCGGAGCAGTCACCGAACAGGCCGCCGAACGGCACGTACACGCGTGACCCGAGCAGCGTAAGGGCTCCGCGTTCCTGTTCGGCCTTCGGGTCGCTGCCCGGAGCGTCGATGGCCCGGTGGGTGATCGTGTGCCCGGTCCTGAGATCGAGTGCCCACAGCGTGTGCTGGAACTTCGGCTGGCTGGTGTACGTCACGACCCAGAGCCGCCCGTGCGCCAGGTCGGCGACCGGCGTGCCGGTGATGCCCGATGGCAGCACATTGCCGCACGGCAGCCCGTGCGTGACCGGAGACGCCAGATGATGGGACCAGCGCACCTTGCCGGTCGAGGCGCTGAGAGCGTAGACCGTGTCGTTCTCGGTGCCGACGATCACCGCGGTGCCGACGATCAGCGGCTGTGCATAGGCTGCCCCGTCGACCTTCGCCGTCCACGACTTGCGGATCTTGCCCATCGGCGGAGAGCTGACCGACACGCCGTCGCGTCCCGAGGTGCGGTCAAAGGTCGGCCAGTCGGCCCTGGAAACCTTGCTCGGTACCGTGATCCGGCCTGGGCCGGCAACAACCCTCTGACCGCCGGCCGGCGCCGTCGAGCTGCAGCCAGCGGCAGCAAGGAGCGCGGTCACCGTAATCGCCGCTATCGGGCGCAAGTTGTGAGACCTCACCCGATCAATCCTCAGTGGCCGCGTGAGCGGAGTCAAACGGGAGTTACCCCCCGATACCGTCGTTCGGCGCCACGGAGCTGGCCGGGCGCCTCAGGCAGCACTGGCCGGCGGAGGTCTTGCTCAGTAGGGCTTCGTGACTGCCGTAAAGCTGTTGACCAGTTATAGGCAGCCTGATAAGTTGCGTGACTGACGAAAGGCATTTTGCTAGTCATCTAGGGAGAGTCAATGGTGACCGGGCCAGAGCGGGCTCAAGGACCGCTGCCCGGGCCGGTCCGGCTGCTCATCGCCGCCCGCGCGGTCAATCAGCTTGGCGCGTTCTCGCTCGCCTTCCTGACCGTTCTGCTGTGCCGCGCCTTCGGGGCGAGCCTGGGTGTGGCGGGCGCTGTCGCGGCCGTGTTCGGCCTGGCCACGATCCCGGGCAGGCTGGCCGGCGGGTGGCTGGCCGACAAGCTGGGCCGGCGCCGCACGATGCTGGCCGGCTTGGGCGGCTGCGCGGTCGCGCAACTGGGTATCGCCCTGGCGCCCAGCCTGGCGGTGGCGGCGGGCTGCGCGCTGCTGCTCGGCCTGGCATTCGAGCTGTATGAACCGCCGAGCCAGGCGATCATCGCCGACACCACCGCGCCGCAAGACCATGCCCGGGCCTACGCCCTGCTGATCGCGGCACTCGCGGCTGGGAACACCGGGGCCGGCCTCATCGCGGCCGCCGTCGGGCGCTGGGGCCTGCGGTGGTTGTTCGTTGTCGATGCCCTGAGCTGTCTTGCCTGCGCATTGATCGTGCGGCTCGTCTTGCCCGCCGACCACCGGCCCAGTAAGTCGTCGCTGCTCCCGGCCGCCGGACCGCCGCCATGGCGGGACCGGCACCTGCTGGCCGTGACGGGAGCCGGAACCGTCTTCGCCCTCATCTATATGCTGCTGCTGGTCTCGCTGCCGCTGTCGCTCAGCGCGCAGGGCCTCAGCCCGGCCGGCGCGGGGCCGATCATGGCCGTCTCGGCCCTCGCGCAAGCCTTCGCCCAGCCTCTGATGCGGACCAGGTGCCTCGTGGCGATCCCCGGTCCTGCGGCCTTCGCCATCGGCTACACGCTGATGGGACTGGGCCTGGCCGGCTACGCGGCGTCCGGATCGCTGCTCGCCCTGATAGCACCGACCGTGGCCTGGAGCCTGGGCTACCTGCTGATATCCGGCCGGGCCTTCGCCGTCGTCGCTGGTCTCGCACCAGCGGGCGCCGCCGCCCCTTATCTCGCTGTCTACGGCCTGAGCTGGGGCGTGGCGACCACGGCCGCTCCCATGCTCGCCGCGCTGCTCATCGGATCCGTGGGCCCAGCGGGGCTCTGGGTGTCCGGCTCAGCGCTCTGCCTCGTCATGACCGCCGTCCACCCCTGGCTCCTGCGCCAGATCCGCCCGCCGCAACTCGGTGCGGGACTTGGTCTCGGTGAGCAGCGTGCGTAGCTGGTCAGCCTCAGGAACGCCGACGGCAGCGTAGATGGCGAGGGCTTCTTGCCAGTAGCGCCGGGCCTGGCGGACGTCACCCATGGACTGGCAAGCGTGCCCGAGGCCGCGGTGGGCGCGGGCCTGCTCGAATCTGTCCCCGGTCTGGGAGGCCATTACGAGGGCGGCGACGTGTTTCAGGCGGGCCCCACCTGGCTGACCGGTGGCGAGGAAGATCTCGCCTAGCCCGTTGAGCGCCGACGCCTCGCCTGGGCGCTCGCCGATCTCGCGGAACATGGCCAGCGCCTGCAGTTGCAGGCGGGTGGCCTGCTTATGACGGCCTCGCCGCAATTCGACAACGGCGAGCCAGTTCAGCGCGATGGCCTCGCCGGACCGCTCGCCGCTCTCGCGGAACATGGCGAGCGCTCGCTGCTGATAGCTGGCGGCTAGCTGATGGTGCCCTAGGTACATCACGGGAACACCGAGCCAGCACAGCGCGGTGGCCTCATCGGCGGACGATCCTATTTCCCTCGACACCGCCAGGCCTTGCTGTAGGTAATCCCTGGCTTGCTGGTATCGGCCTAGCCGTACTCCGACGACTCCGAGTCGGCAGAGCGTCGTGCCTTCACCCGAACGGTCGCCGATCTCCCGCGATGCCGCCAGAGATTGCTCGAGATAGTCTGCGGCTTCTCGGTAGTGACCTTGCCGCCGCTTGATAACGCCGAGGTTGCTCAGTGCGCGGGCTTGACTAGCCCGGTCGCCGATCTCATCGCACAGTGCCGCGGCCCGCCAGAAGCAATCGCTGGCATCCTCGTAACGACCTTCTTGCAAGGCGACGAGGCCGAGGCCATGGAGCGCGCTAGCCTCTCCGTAGACGTCGCCGGTCTCCCGGTACAGGGCCAGTGCATCACGGAAACGCAGGCCTGCCTGCTCGTAGCGGCCTTGGGACCAGGCAACTTGACCGAGACTAAACACCGCGAGGGCC
>DATNFM010000084.1:0-3722 GCA_035606435.1 Streptosporangiaceae bacterium
GAGCTGACCCGGGCAGTCCAGCTCGTCCTCGCTCTTGACATCGGTACCGACGAGGCGGGCCACTGGCTCTGGCTCGCCGGCGGAAGAGTCAGCCAGGTCATTGCGCTCGAGCTATGGGACTTCGAGTCGTGGCATGCCCTGGCAACTCGGCAGGCTCAGTTCGCGCGCGGCGCAGGCGCTCTCGCGCACTTGCAGTTCGCACTCAACTACCTCGCCCGAGCCCATCTCCTCGCCGGTGACCTGCACACGGTCGCGTTGATGATTGAGGAAGATCGCGTGATCTCCGAAGCGACCGGGAACCCGACGGTCGCACATAACGCGATCTTGCTCGCCGCCTGGCAGGGCCACGAAGGGGAGGCGGCTGAGCTGATTGAGTCAACAAAGCAAGCGACGGCCGGTCCCGGTCAGGGCCGGCTGGCCGCGTTTGCTTCCAGCGCAAGCGCGGTGCTGTACAACGGCCTCAGCCGGTATTACGCCGCTTGCGACGCCGCAGAGCGGGCATTCGAGCTCGACCAGCTAGGGTATGGGCCTTTGGTCGTCCCCGAGCTCGCGGAGGCGGCGGCGAGGACGGGGGATGTCGCCCTGGTTCGGGCCGCGTTGGAGTGGATGTCCGAGCGAACGCGCGTGATTCCCACCGATTGGGCGATGGGGATCGAGGCCCGTATCCGGGCGCTACTTGCCGAAGGTGACGCCGCCGGCGGCTGCTACCGGGAGTCGATCGAGCGGCTGGCCCGGACCCGTATCCGCGCCCAACTCGGTCGCGCGCATCTCCTCTACGGGGAATGGCTGCGCCGAGAGCGCCGCCCCAGCGAGGCACGCGAGCAACTGCGCACGGCCCACGGCATGTTTGAGGCTATGGGCATGGAGGCGTTTGCCGAGCGGGCAAACCGCGAACTGCTGGCCGCCGGCGGGACTATCCGCAAGCGCACCCAGGCCGCCAGGCATGAGGAGCTGACGGCCCAAGAGGCGCAGGTCGCCCGGCTGGCCCGCGAGGGGTTGTCGAATCCGGAGATCGGCGCCCGTCTGTTCATCAGCGCACACACGGTCCAGTACCACCTGCGCAAGGTCTTCACCAAGCTCGGCATCACCTCTCGCAGCCAACTCGACCGCGTCCTGCCCGGTGACTCGGCAACCGTCCAGCACCCCCGCTAGCCTGGCGGCAGACACAACCGTGGTGGGGCATGACGGTGGCCTGGTTGTGCACCAGGTGCCCGGTGTCGCGGCGATCGACCCGATCGGGCCGGCAATGCTGAGCTCGCGAGAACGCAGTCCGTGAAGGCCGCCGATCCACAACGTCACGGAGACTGAGCGAGACCCAACTCAGGTGGGCATCACCAGCTGGCAAGCCGCCGCGCACCTGCACGGACCCACGCTGTACCCCTTTGGTCCGCACTACCCGTCATGGCTACCCACCTAGGGATTCGACGGGCGTGCCACCCCCGGCAGGCTTTCTAGTGAGCCCGGCTGACAGCTGTAACCGGTGGTATCCCAGGACCGGCGGGGACCGGGTTGCCGACTGTGGCGGGCTCTGAATGGAGCAGGTATGACTACCGTCCACCATTGCCACGCCACTGTGAACGGCCGACCCCGGCACGGCGACAGCGCGCTGGTGGTGGCGCCATGAACGGGTCTTCAGCTGTCAACAGCTATGACGTTGTCGTGATCGGGATGGGGCCGATCGGGGTGACGGTCGCCGGGCGGGCCCATGCGGCTGGGCTGAGCGTTGCGGCGGTGGAGCGGGAGCTGGTCGGAGGCGAGTGCTCGTACTGGGCATGCATCCCGAGCAAGGCGATGCTGCGGCCGGTAGTCGCGGTCAGCGACGCCCGCCGGGTCGCCGGCGCCCGCCAGGCGGTCATCGGGCGGGTGGACGCCTCAGCGGTCTTCACCCGCCGGGACGGGTACGTGAGCGACTGGAACGACGAGGGCCCGGCCTACGACCTGAAAACGATCGGTGTCGAGCTGATTCGCGGTCACGGCCGGCTGGCCGGTGCCCGGCAAGTCGCCGTGGAAACGTCCGGCGGCGAGACCATGGCGTTGACCGCCCGGCACGCCGTGGTCGTCTGCACCGGCAGCCGCCCGGCCCTGCCGGAGCTGCCCGGCCTCGTCGAGTTGCGGCCGTGGACCAACCGGGAGGGCACCGCCTCCCGTTCCGTGCCGAGACGGCTGGCCATCGTCGGCGGGGGCGGGGTCGGGGTGGAGATGGCCAGCGCCTGGTCCGGCTTGGGCGCCGCGGTCACCCTGCTGGCGCAGGCCGACGGCCTGCTGCCCCGGATGGAGCCCTTCGCCGGGGAGCTGATCGCGCGCGCGTTCACCGACGCCGGGATAGACGTGCGGATCGGCGTCACCGTCACGAAAGCGCGTCGCCCCGACGGCGCCGGGCCGGTCACCCTAACCCTGGACGTCGGCGGCGAGGTGGAGGCCGACGAGGTGCTCTTCGCCACCGGCCGGCAGCCGAACACCGACGACATCGGCCTGGACACCGTCGGCCTCGCACCAGGGTCCTGGCTGGAGGTAGACGACGCCTGCATGGTCCGCGCCCTCGGAGACGGCTGGCTGTATGCCCTGGGCGACATCAACCACCACGCCCTGCTCACCCACCAAGGCAAATACCAGGCCCGCATCGCCGGAGCCGCGATCGCCGCTCGTGCCGCCGGGCAGCCCGTCGACCCCGCGCCCTGGGGCCCGCACGCGGTCACCGCCGACTACCACGCGGTGCCCCAGATGTTCTTCTGCGACCCCCCGGCCGGGGCGGTCGGCCTCACTGCCGATCAGGCCGAGCGCGCCGGGCACCGTATCCGGGTTATCGACGTCGACCCCGGCGAAAAGGTGATCGGTGCCAACCTGTACGCCGACGGGTACACCGGCCGAGCCCGCATGGTCGTCGACGCAGACCATGGCTACCTGCTCGGCGTCACCTTCGTCGGCCCCGGCGTCGAAGAACTGATCCACTCGGCCACCATCGCCGTGGCCGCCCAGGTCCCCATCAGCCGGCTCTGGCACGCCGTCCCCTGCTTCCCCTCCATCAGCGAGATCTGGCTCCGCCTACTCGAGACCTACCGCGGCTGACCGACAAGCCGGCTCCGGGCGTGTCCGACCGACCGGCGGAACCCCTCATCGACGAACACGCACCGACCGAAAGGAACCACTGAATGAAAGCGAATGCGGTCCTAGGAGGAATGGATACATGTTGACGTGGAACCACGTGACGCGTACGGATGTGTTTCGCGCGATCAAGGAATACGACCGGCTCGGGCCGGAGGCGTTCTTCGCTGAGCATGGCTTCGGGCCCACGACGACCTACGACTTGGTCCGCGAGGAGCGCCGCTACCCGCCGAAGGCAATCCTCGGCGTGGCCTATGAGTTCGCCACCGGCCAGCGCCTTGGCTCCGGAGATTTCGAGGGCGGGAAGGCTGGCGCTGTCGCTGTGCTCGGAAAGCTCGGATTCACCGTGCAGGCTCGACGATCAGCCAGGTAAGCCGAGCAACACACGGGCGGCGCCCTTGCCGGAGTGTCGCTTGACCGGTTCGCGCCGCCCGTCGACACCTGGCCTGGATGAACGGCTTCCTACCACCGAAGGAGTGACTATGTCGAACCACTTCAGCGCCGCGAACCTCAAGCACCCCGGCGATGATGCTCGCTTGGACCTGACCGACCTGTTCGTCTTCGCGGCACCTGATAGACCTGACCGGACTGTGCTGATCATGGACTGCAACCCGTTCACC
>DATNFM010000085.1:0-10000 GCA_035606435.1 Streptosporangiaceae bacterium
GCCCCCCGGCCCAGCGCCCCCTGGCCCGCCGCTCCCCCGGTCACCATGCGCTAGTTCATCGCTCATTCGCCCTTTATATCCCCCTGCACCCGGCCGCGATCCAAGCGCCTGCCGACCGGCGCATGATCGCGACAGCCGGCAGGCGGTACTGGCTTACAGGCGTACTGACTAAGCGGTACTGACTTACAGGTGGAAAGCCTTGGTCATGGTCGGGAAGTTGTTCGCGCGGCCGAGCTTGTGCAGGCCGAGCAGTTGCTCGGCGGTACCGAGCAGCGAGTAGTGATTGAACAGCGTCGCGGATCTGGTGCCCGGCTTCGTGCTCGGACTGATGACGATCGCGGCGACATGGCAGCCGACGTCGGACTTGTTGGACGCGCACTGGTTCGAGTTGCCGTTCTCGCCTTCATCCCAGGTGACGAAGACCGCGGTGGAACCGTTGCGGTACTCCCGGCTGTTCAGGATCGCCGGAAGATGAATGGACAGCCAGTGATCGCCGTCGTGGACCGTACCGTCGTGCATGTCATCGATCAGGTTCGGCGTGATGAACGAGAACGCCGGCAGCGCGTTATGCGCCAGATCGGAAGCAAGCCGGGTGTACGGGACATCGAACTTTGCGCACCCGTGCAGCTTGGTGAAGTAGGCCGGCGGATTGTGCCGCGCCGCGTACTCACCATGGTCCGATTTGGCGCAGTTCGACGGCATCGACTCCTCGTATGCACGCCACGTCTCGCCCTGCCCGAAGATGCTGGGCGCGGCGGTGACGCAGCCCTTCACGGGATTGCAGTCAGAATCGAACCGGGCTATCCCCGAGTACCCGAGACCGGAGGTCGCCGCCGCGTAGTTCGGCAGGCTCGGATGGGTGACGTTGTGATAGCCGGTGGCCAGCCCGCATTTCCTGGCCAGCGAGTTGATGTACGAAGCTTCCTTGACGCCGATGATCGTGTTGAAGCTGTGGTTCTCCATCCAGATCCAGATCACGTGCGTGTATCGGCGCGGCACCGCGTGGTCGGCGCACGGCTTGCTTGCGCTGACCGCGACCTGCTGCCCGCTCATCGGCGGTGGCGAGACCGCCGGAGACGCTCCAGCCGCCGGACCACCGGATAGGCACCCGCCCGCGAGCGCGACGGCTCCGCAGCCAGTAATCAGCTTGACTAACCTGCCCCACATCTGGCCTCCAAGATCACTCGTTTTGGCCGCTTCCAGCAGCAACCAACCTATGAACCCGGCCCAGCCTGTCATGAGGCAACAGGAGGACCAACGGACGGCGGCATTTCGCTGACCGGCCGGGCGACGCAGGCCGCCGACCAGATAGATTGCCTCGGTGAATGTCGACGTCGAAGTACTGAGCGAAGTCACCAGCGAGGTAGTCGAGGCCTTCGGCCGACTCATACCCCAGCTGTCCTCCTCGGCCAAGCCGCTGGACGCGGCCGCCCTCTCGGCGATCGTGGCAACGCCCGCGAGCACGGTGCTGATCGCCCGGGTCGACGGTGACCTCGTCGGCACGCTGACGCTCGTGACCTTCCCGATCCCGACCGGAGTCCGCGCCTGGATCGAAGACGTAGTGACCGAGGAGTCAGCCCGCGGCAAGGGCGTAGCCACCGCCCTGATCGACGAGGCAATCCGGCTAGCCAAGCAGGCGTCCGCCCGCACGATCGACCTGAGCTCCCGTCCGGCCAGAGCCGCCGCCGGCGTCCTCTACGAACGCATGGGCTTCGAACAACGCGAAACCCGAATGTACCGCTACAAACTCACCTAATACCGCCGAAACACTGATCGGTCGCACGAGCCGCACAAGCCAACCGGCGGAGCAGCCCGCGCAGCCCGGCCAAGGGGAGACCTGCGGCTCGGGCGAAGTAACCAGCGCGACCGAAGATGCCAGCGTGACTGGCGTGACGACTTTCGCCGACCAGCCGACGCCACTTACCATCGATCGCGCCGACTTATCACTCAGCCCCCGCTGCGACGTCTTAGCCCCCGCTGCGACGCCTTAGCCCTGATTGCGACGCCTTAGCCCCGGTTAGCGAACAAATTTGTCCCATTTGAGCAGTTTTTCAGGTCGCCAACCAGGGCTAAGTGCTCGCAACCAGGGCTAAGGCGTGGCAACCAGGGCTAAGGCGCCGCAACCAGGGCTATGTGCTCGCAACCAGGGCTAGGGCTAAGGCGTCGCAACCAGGGCTAAGTGGTCGCAACCAGGGCTAAGTGCCGCTGAGACGGCCGGACTGCTTTCTGTAGCCGGGACAGCCTGCCGCGGCTAGGGCGCCAGGTCGGCTACGGCTTCTAGGAGGCGGGCCACGTCGGATTCGTCGTTGTAGTGGACCAGGCCGGCGCGGACCGCGCAGCCGGTCTCCCTGACGCCCAGGACGCCGGTGAGCTCCCAGGCGTAGTTGTCGCCGCTCCACACGTTGATCTTGCGTTCGGCCAGGTAGGCGGCCACCTCATCGGGCCGGCGGCCAGCCACGGTGAAATACGCGGTCGCTGTCCGCCTGGCCGCCTTGCCGTAGGTCGTCACGTGCTCCATCGCGTCAAGCCCGCCAAGCAGCACGGAGAACAGCGACAGCTCGTAAGCCTCCACCGAAGCCATCGACGTGAGTATCCGCTCCCGCCGGGTCCCGGTCGCCGACTGATCGAGCGCGGCCAGGTGCTCGACCGCCGCCGTCACGCCGGCCTGGTCGGCGAACGGAGGCGTCCCCAGTTCGAACCGGTCCGGCACCTCATCTGGCGATGGCACCAGCTTGTCCGGCCGCAGCGTCTCCAGGAGCGCGGGTGCGGCGATAGCCGCGCCGATGTGCGGCCCTGACCATTTGTAGGCGCTGGTCACGTAGAAGTCGCTGCCCAGCGCGGCCACGTCGACCGGGCCGTGCGGGGTCGCGTGCACGCCGTCGACGTAGCTGAGCGCGCCCGCCTGCCTCGCCATCGCGGTGATCGCCGGAACGTCGGGCCTGGTGCCGATCAGGTTGCTGGCCGCGGTGACGGCCACCAGCCTGGTCCGGTCGGTCAGCAGGCCGGCGTACTGGTCGACAGGCAGCTCACCGGTCACGGGGTCCGGACAGGCCCAGCGCACCACGGCGCCGGCTCGCTTCGCGGCCTGGACCCACGGCCGCACGTTCGCGTCGTGGTCGAGCCGGGTCACGATCACCTCGTCGCCTTCGGCCCAGGTGTCGGCGAGCGCGGCCGCCAGCCGGTAGGTGAGCGTGGTCATGTTCGGCCCGAGGATCACGCCGTCAGGTTCGCCGCCGACCAGATCCGCTACCGCCGCCCGGCAGCCGACCGTGATCGAATCGGACCTGGCGCTGGACGGGAACACCCCACCGGAGTTCGACAGGCCGGCCACGTAGGCGCCCGCGATCGCGTCGATCACCGTCGTCGGAGTCTGCGTCCCGGCCGCCCCGTCGAGGTAGGCGTAGCCGTCGGCGAGCGCCGGGTAACAGTCACGGACTTTCGATACCTCGAATGACATCGGCGTTCGCCTCCCCTGCCTGCGATACGCCTCATCTTCGCATGTCAGCCCTTTCCGCCCGCTGCGCCGGCCCCCGCCCCCCGCTACCGCCGACCCCGGCCACCCACCCTCCGGTAGCTAGCTCAGCCGCCCGGCCGACTTCAGTACCGACTGCCACGGGTCGTCGTCGCGCACCACCGGGATGTGCGGGATCCCGGCCAGCCAGCCGACCAGCACCGCCTCGGGATCATCCGGCCGATACGACTCCCCCAGCGCACTGGCCAGGTCCCAGGCGTGCACATGCCATTCCACGCAGGCCATGCCGCCCATGCCGGCGACGGTGATCAGGTGCCCTCGATAGCTATGGTGCGGCAGCGGCAGCAACGGCCCGAGCCGCGCGGTGTACCTGGTCGCCGACTCGGCGAAAGCCAGGATGTGGTCGCGGGGCGACACGTCGGGCAGTACCGCGAGCTCGGCCGCGTTCTGCCGGGCCAGCTTCCTGCCGATGCTGTCGGCGCTGGCGTTCTTGGCCATCAGCCGGGACAGCCTGCTCTCGGGCGCCTCGTCCAGGTACTCGTGGAAGTTATCGGCGATGCAGCGCAGGTGCCCGGCCAGGTCGGCCGCCCGCCACTCCGAGCATGGCGTGGCCGCGTTCCAGTTCCTCGGCGTGAACCTGGCCGCCAGCTCGACGATCGCCTGGATTCCCTGCAGGTAGGCAGCCGGAGCCTGCGACGTCTCGGGTCTGTCCCCGCAGTCACGCAGTCCCACCGGCACCTCCACACCGCGTCGCCCCAAAAGGAACCGGAAGCGACGCGTTTCGCCAGAGTGCCAGATGTCAAGGCCCGGCGCCACTTACGCCGGACGAGAAAACAAAGTGACAGCAAACAAGCCGCCCGGTTACGATCCGGCAAGTGGCTACCCAGGAAGCTCAGAATCAAGTGAGCATCCCGGAGGATCATTCCGCCCCATCTGGCACACAGATCCCGCTCGCCTCGCTCTGGCGGCTGCGCGAATACGTACGCCCGTACTACCGCCAGCTGGTGATCATGATGATCACGGCGATGCTCGGGACCGTCACCGAGATCACCATCCCGCTGCTGGCCAAGGCGGCGATCGATGGCCCGATCGCGAAGGCGGCCGCCGCCACGCTCGGCCAGGGTCACGGCGACGGAGTGCTGATCATCATCGGCATCGCCGCGTTCGCGCTCGCCGTCGCCGAGGTCGGCGCGGCCCTGATCAGGCGCTGGGTCCAGGCCACCGCGGTCAGCTCGCTCGAGCGAGAGATGCGCGGTGATCTGTACGCCCACCTGCAGCACCTCGAGCCCGGCTTCCACGATGCCTGGCAGTCAGGCCAGCTGCTGTCCAGGGCCACCACGGACCTGTCGGCGATCAGGCGGTTCGCCGGGTTCGGCGTGGTGTTCCTGATCAACAGCGTGTTCACCTTCGCCGTGATCATCGTGCTGCTGGTCGGGATGGACCCGGTGCTCGGACTGATCACCGCGGCCGCGTTCGCCCCGGTCACCGCACTGTGCCTGCGGTTCGAACGCCGCTACCGCGTCCTGTCCCGCCGCGTGCAGGACCAGCAGGACGACCTCGCCACCTACGTCGAGGAGGCCGCCGCCGGCATCCGGGTCCTGAAGGCGCTCGGCCGCCGCGACGTGGCCCGGGAGACTCACGCGTTCCTGGCCAGGATCGTCTACGGGACCCAGGTATCCAAGGCCAAGCTGCGCGGCGCCTTCTGGGCCAGCCTCGACCTGGTGCCGAACATCGCAATCGCGCTGATCTTGCTGCTCGGCGTCTTCGCCGTCAGCGACTCCCACTTGTCCACCGGCAGCCTGGTCGCCTTCATCGCGCTGGTGATCATGCTGGTCTGGCCGGTCGAGGCACTGGGCTACATTCTCGCGCTCGGACAGGAAGCCGCCACGGCCTCCCAGCGCGTCTACGAGATCCTCGACACCGAACCAGCCATCAAGGATCCAGCCCGTCAAGAACAATCAAACCCAGAAGACCTTCCACAAGGAGAAAGCAGAGCGCCGGCTTCGGCCACCGCCCCAGAGCCAGCCCAGCCCAGGCTAACTGTCCCGAAACAACGCCAGCGCGAACGCGGACGCCTGGTCCTCGATCACGTCGGCTTCACCTACCCGGGCGCTCCGCGCCCGGTGCTCCGCGACGTCTGCCTGGAACTCGCCCCGGGCGAGACCGTCGCCCTAGTCGGCGCGACCGGCTCGGGCAAGACCACCTTGCTCAGCCTGATCGTGCGCCTGGCCGACGCCACGGCCGGCACCATCACGCTTGACGGTGCCGACATCACCGATCTCCCGCTGGCCGAGCTGCGCACCACGGTCGCCTGCGCGTTCGAGGACCCGACGCTGTTCTCGGTCAGCGTCAGGGAGAACGTCACGCTCGGCCGGCCTGAGGCGCCCGAGGAGGCGATCAGGCAGGCGCTGTCGGCCGCGCAGGCCGACTTCGTCAACGACCTGCCGTGGGGCCTGGAGACCAGGATCGGCGAGCAGGGCATGTCGCTGTCCGGCGGCCAGCGGCAGCGGGTCGCGCTGGCCCGGGCGATCCTGGCCGGGCCTTCTGTGCTGCTGCTCGATGACCCGCTGTCCGCGCTCGACGTGCACACCGAGGCCAAGGTCACCGCGGCGCTGGGCCAGGTGCTGGCCAACGCGACCGCGCTGATCGTCGCGCACCGGCCGTCGACGGTCGCGCTGGCCGACCGGGTCGCGGTACTCGATCAGGGCGAGATCATCGTCACCGGCACCCACCACGATCTGCTCGCGACCAGCCCGCACTACCAGCACCTGATGAGCACGGACGCCGACACCGACGCGGAAACCGGAGCGGAAACCGGAGCCAGGCGATGACCCAGTATCCGCCCGGGGGGACAACCCCCCGGAACCCCCCGCAGGCCCCCGCAACCACAACCACGACGGCCAGCACGCAGTCCTGGCGCGGCATCGCCGCCGAAGATATCGACGAGTTGCCCAAGGGCGTGTCGCTGATGCTGCGGCGGCGCAGCCGGGCGCTGCTCGGCAGCCTGCTGCGGCCGCACCGCAAGAAGGTCCTCTGGATCGCGTTCATGATCGTCTCGGCGAACCTGGCCGCGCTGGCCGGCCCGTACCTGGTGGGCGTCGCCGTGGACAAGATCCCGGCGCTGATCGCGACCAGGGACGCGGTGCCGATCCTCGAGGTCGTCGTCGAGTTCGCCATCGCGATCTCGATCCAGGCGTTCGCGACCGCCGGGTTCATCTCGGCGATCGGCACGATGGGCGGCGACGTCGTGCTCGAACTGCGGTCCAGGCTGTTCTGGCATTTCCAGCGGCTCCCGGTCGCCTTCCACGAGCGGTACACCTCCGGGCGGGTGATCTCGCGCCAGGTTTCGGACATGGACTCGATCTCCGAGTTGTTCGACGAGGGCCTGGACTCCCTGGTCGGCGCGGCGGTGTCGATGCTGTTCGTCGGCACCGGCATGCTGCTGCTCGACTGGCCGCTGGCGCTCGCGGTGATGACCGGATTCATCCCTCTGATCTGGCTGAGCATCTGGTTCCGGCGCGAATCGTCGGTCGCCTACCGGCGGACCAGGGAGACGATCGCGCTGGTCATCGTCCACTTCGTGGAGACCTTCAACGGGATCAGGGCGGTGCAGACGTTCCGCCGGGAGCGCAGGAACGAGCAAATCTTCGGTGAGCTGAACAAGAACTACACCGATGCGACCAGGCGGTCGATGCAGCTCGTCGCGCTGTACTTCCCCGGCGTCTCGCTGATCGGCAACATCGCGGTCGCCGTGGTGCTGCTGTACGGCGGGATCCGGGTGATCGATCACGACATGCCGGTCGGCATCCTGGTCACGTTCCTGCTGTACCTGCGCCGGTTCTTCGAGCCGCTGAAGGACGTGTCGCAGTTCTACAGCACGTTCCAGTCGGCGGCGGCGGGCCTGGAGAAGCTCTCCGGCGTCCTCGACGAGGCGCCGTCCGTCCCCGAGCCGGTCACCCCAGCCGAGCTTCCAGCGCAGGTCGACGACGACCGTCCAGGCCGCCAGATCCGGATCGACAGGGTCACGTTCGCGTACCGGGATGCGGTCGTGCTCCCCGACCTCGACCTGGACATCCCGGCCGGGCAGAAGGTCGCCCTGGTCGGCGAAACCGGCGCGGGCAAGACGACGATCGCGCGGCTCCTGGCCCGGTTCTACGATCCGGGCGACGGCCAGGTGCTGCTGGATGGAGTCGACCTGCGCGATGTGGCCGACGCCGACCTGCGCCGCGAGATCGTGCTGATCACCCAGGAGAACTTCCTGTTCTCCGCGACGATCGCGGAGAACATCGCGCTTGGCAAGCCGAAGGCGACCAGGGCCGAGATCGAGGCGGCCGCCCGCGCGGTCGGGGCCGGCGAGTTCATCGACGCACTGCCCGACGGCTACGACACCCAGGTCGGCAAGCGCGGCGGCCGGCTGTCGGCCGGCCAGCGGCAGCTGGTCTCGTTCGCGCGGGCGTTCCTAGCCGCACCGAGCGTGCTGCTGCTCGACGAAGCCACCTCGCTGCTCGACCTGCCGAGCGAGCGGATCGTCCAGCAGGCGCTCCAGACCGTGCTGGCCGGGCGGACGGCCGTGATTATCGCGCACCGGCTGTCCACGGTCCGGATCGCCGACCGGGTGATCGTGCTTGATCACGGTCGGATAACCGAAGACGGCCCGCCGGATGAACTTCTGGTGAGCGGCGGAGAATATTCCGATTTGCATCAGCAGTGGCTGGCCAGCCTTGCATAAGTCGCGGCGTTCGTCCGCTAAGCTGGCCGGCGTGATCGTAGGACGTAAGCAGGTGAGCGCGGACGCGCAGGCACAACACCTGACCGATGTGGCTCTTGCCGCCAACTTTGATGATCTGCTCCAAGCGGCCAAAGTCGCCGAGCAGGAGTTCCGTGCCGCCCAGGCCACTGCCCGGCCGCTGGCCGAGCAGTACCCGCTGGCGAAGAAGCTGGATGCCGCACTGACCGAGGCGATGCGGGCGGCCTTCGCTGCCGTCCGGGCCGAGATCGGTCCGCGCGGCTATGACGACCGGATCTTCAAGCGCAAGGCCATGGCTACCCCGGTAGTGCATGCGCTTAACACCGAAGCCGAGCGACTGCTTACGCTCAGGGAAACCCACCGGCTCACTGGCATACCACCGCTCCCCGGCGGTGTCGGCCTCAGCCCGGACCACGCCGGATCACACAGCACGCACTAGTCATCGAACCCGTGTTCGCCCGCGGCCGTTGACAGAGATAACTGAACCTCGCAGATTTAGCCGGCAGATTTCCTGACGGGGGACTCGGGTGGGCTGATCCAGCGTTGTAACCAGTGGTAGCTACTTGCTAGCCCAAGGTCAGCTCGGACTAGCAGGAAATCTACAAAGAGCACGACAGAAAACCATCCCAATGTGCCATGTCAGCTGAGGCCGCTGACCTGGCAGATTAGGTATCGATGATCAACAGACCCCCGAATTGATCAGGAGGCGCACGATGTGCCCGCACACGCCCCCGTGTCCGGCCGCGAGCGACCCGGACCACGAGGCGGCTCGTACCGTTATAAGCCACCCCGAACAAGGCTGGAGCTTGCTCTGCAACGGCATTGTGGTGTTCGAAGACACCGGTGAACTGCTCCCCAGCGGCACCGTCATCGCTCCCCACCGGCCGACCGACCTCGTACTCACCGTCCCCGCGACCCAGACCGTACCTGCTACCCCAGCCGCCTGAGCGGCGGACTAGTCCGTCCGGCCACCCGGGGCCGGCGGGCTATATAGGTCATCCGGGGGTTGAAGGGGGTCGTCCCCCTTCTGGCCAGCAGGGTCGACCGAGCTACTCTCAGCCGGACTACCGACCCATAGTGCCGACCCCAGTTGCTCAGTCGACAGACACTGAGCCGATGGCCAGTTCGGCCAGCCAAGACGAAACCTCGCTGGTGATTGCTGCCTTGGCACCGGACAGCGCGTGGGTCTGACCCGCTAGCACTACCAGCCGGTCGACATCAGCCGGGTCAGGCACCCCGAACGGGTCACGATCGCCGTTGATGACCAGCACCGGGACGCCTGCGGAGCGAAGCTCCCCTGCTCGAGAGCTTTCAGGCTGAAGAGCCTTTCCCGGTGGATGCAGCGGAAACGCGAGCGCGATCACGGCCACCGCACCGACCGCCTGCGCGGTCCGGCAGGCGAGCCGCGCCCCGTTGCTACGGCCGCCTTGGACCAGGGGAAGGCTTGGATAGCGTTCGCCCAGCGCGGCGATGATCTCCAGCCAGGCGGCATCCTGACGCGGCGCCGATCCAGGCGCCCGTGCGCCCGCCACCCGGTACGGCTGCAGCACCCTGACCACGATGCCGCCGCGCTCACGGGCCGCCGCGCCGGCCGCCATGAGGTCCGCGCCGGTCACTCCCCCGCCCGCGCCGTGCGTCAGTACCAGCAGGAAGGCGGGCTGGCCGGTCTCGTCGACCTCGGCCTGGGCTGGTCCGGCAGCGGTTCTGATCTCCATACGCAGCAGGTTACGGCTCGCCTAGGGTCGAGCTGTGACCGACGCGAACTCCAGCTGGTGGACCGA
>DATNFM010000086.1:0-26502 GCA_035606435.1 Streptosporangiaceae bacterium
CCATCCCAACATCGCGGGCTACGCGCGCGAAGCTGCACTGATAAAGAACACCCTCGACGCACTGAGCTAGCGGCCACCAGTCGCTGCGCCGGCGGCTGTCGGCGCAGCGACCTGCCATCGAAGAGTGGCGCCCGCCCACAACAGCGCCCAGAACAGCGCCCGCAAGATCGTGCCGTGCTCGCGGTACAACCTGAGTTTGTCAGGCTAGTGCGTACTCTGCGGGCGGCCCGGCGCCGGCCGGGGACATGGTTCCCGGAGAACCGGGCGTCGCCCGTTCGGACGCGTGCGCCGATGCCCGGAATGGGCAGCCTGACCGCTCCGCTAGCGTAGCCAGGCTGCGGGTTACAGACGTCCTAGCCCTGGTTACGACGTCTTAGCCCGGGTTACGGACCACTTAGCCCTGGTTAGGACGCCTTAGCCCTGGTTGGCGCGGAATTTTGCCGGACTTATGCCGGTTTCGGTGACGGCAACCAGGGCTAAGACAGCGTAACCAGGGCTAAGACGTCGTAACCAGGGCTAAGTGGTCCGTAACCTGGGCCATGTCAGCGAGCGTCGCTAGGGCTATGCGGCAGTCGCATGCAGGCGCCCCGGATCCGGGTCGGCGGCGATAGGGCCGATCGCCTGCACGGCGGTGTCGATGACGGGTTCTGTTAGTTCGCGGCGGGCGGCGGCCAGTTCTACCAAGCGCTGACCGAGTTCCTAGCGAGTTAGCTGGCACCGCCTGCTAGTTGGCTAGCTGGCCGAAGGTCTTGGCGGCGGTGGCGAAGGCGGCGGAGCAGGCGTGCGTGTCCAGGCGCCAGGATCTGACGTTGAACCAGACCAGGCCGAGCAGGCCGTAGGAGCGGACGCCGGCGAACTCGTCGGTGATCTTGCCTGGCTTGCCGGCTTTGGGCCTGGCGCCGGTCTCCGAGATCAGGATCGGGTCCCTGGTCAGGCCGCGGATCGCCTTGACGGTCGGCCCGAACAGGGAGGCGAACCGCTGGGACGGGGTGTAGTAATAGCCGTCGATGCCGATCCAGTCGACGTACCTGGTGCCCGGCCACCACCTCACTGGCGAAACGATGTGCTGGGCCTTGTCGGTGACGTTGACCGTCCAGAGCCAGGTGACGTTCTCGGTGCCCTGCCGGCGGAACACGGTCACGACGTGCCGGTAGGCGGCGATCCACAGCCTCGGGGAGACATGTCGGTAGCCCCAGGGGTACCAGTAGCCGTTGGGCTCGTGGCCGAAACCGATGATCACGGCCTGACCGGTCCTGGCGCCAAAGTCGCCGACCGCCTTGGCGTAATCGCGCAGGTACCTGTCCTCGAAGCCGGCCGCGATCGACCGCAGGCTGGTGGTGCCGGGCTCGATCTGGACCATCGTCACCGCACGATGACCGGCCGCCTTGGTCGCGAACGCCGATCGGAAGGTCTCGCCCCAGCCGCTGTAATACAGCGCGATGTTCGGCTGGACGCCGTTGTGGGCGGCGAAGTTGGTCAGCGGTGCGTAGCTCTCCGGCACCCCGCGCGCGTAGGCCCCTATATAAGAGGTGGGCCGAGCCGGCAGGTTAATGACGATCGGGTGATGCGGGCCCCAGGCCACCGGGTGCCGCTGACCGGGCGAGCCCAGCGTGAAATACGCGGTCAGCGCTACCGCGATCACGACTCCGGCGATCAGGGCGGCGGCCAGGCCGCGGAATAGCCTGGACCGGCCTCTGGCGCGGCGGGCCCGCCGCCGGTCGGTTCTGGTCATGACCCCAGCCGGCCGTACTGGCGGCCGGCCTCGCGGAACGCGGCCATGGCGGCCGGTCCCTGCAACCGCCAGTCCTTGACACCGTTCGCGTCGAACCACACGAAACCCAGCAGTCCGTACGCGCGCACACCGCCCGCCAGATCGGCGATCTTGGCCGGTTGCCCAGCGACTTGGGCCGCCCCGGTCTCGGCGATCAGGATTGGCACCGGGGTGCTGGACAGTGCCCTGACCGCCTTGATCGTCGGCCCGAACAGCGAGGCGAAGGTCCACGTCGGCCGGTAGTAGTAGCCATCTATGCCGATCCAGGTCACATACGCTCGTCCTGGCCACCATGGAGCCGGGTCCGGAATTCCGCCCTTGGAGTCGATGATGTTCGTCGTCCAGAGCCAGGTCACGTCGTCTGCGCCCTGGCCGCGGAACAGGGTGACGACGTGCCGCCAGGCGGCGACGAAGACCGCGGGCGAGGAGTGCTTGTAGCCCCAGTGGTACCAGTAGCCGTTCATCTCGTGACCGAAGCTGATGATCACGCCTTGGCCGGTCCTGGCCCCGTAGGCGGCCACGTCGGTGGCGAACTTCTCCAGGTAGCTGTCGAAGACCCCGGCGACGATCGCGGCCAGGCTGACCCCGTTCGGGTCCATCTGGATGAACGGCACCGCACCGCTGGCCTGCGCCAGCGCCGCGAACGGAGCCTGGAACCGCTCATACCAGCCGCTGTAGTACAGCGTGATGTTCGGCTCGACCCCGGTCTGGCGGGTGACGTTGTCGATCGGGGCGTAGCTGTCGGGCACGCCCCGCGCGTACAGGCCCAGGTAGGAGGCGGGTTCGGCGGGCAGGCCGATCACGACCGGATGATGTCTGTACGTGCCGATCGCCGTCGTCTCATTGGCCGGCTCGAGCTGCGACAGGCCGATCGGGGTCGCCAGTTCGGTCACGCCCGCGGTGACCGCGGCCACGCCGATCACCGTGACCAGGCTCGCCCCGATCGTTAGGGCCCGGCCGTGCGAGACGCGCGCCAGCCGGGCCGCGACCTGAGCCAGCCGGCTGGACACGCTCCTGGCGAAGGTGCTCTTGGAATGGCGGCCGGGGCTGGGCGGCGGATCGGCCGGCGGCGGGGGCGGCACCAACGGGGGAACGCTCATCAGGCGTTCTTCCCCGGGAACACCAGCCGGGCCACGATCAGCGCGTTGACCACGCCGAACGCGGCCACGACCGCGAATCGCGGCGAGCCGGTCTGCTCGATCCGCCAGGCGGCCAGGCCGAGCCAGGCCAGGGCCAGCGTGCCGTTCCACAGCGTCACGCCGAGCCAGAACCGCCTGGTCGCGTCGCCCGGGCCCCTGGTCGGCTGCCACGACATCACCTTGCCGCGCGAGTAATCCCAGATCGCGAGGATCTGGGCCCAGCCGACGGCGACCGACAGGGGCCAGATCCGCGGGCTGTACGGGGCGTTGTGCCACAGCGGGTACAGCACGCAGCCAGTGATCACGGCCGGCAGCAGCGGCAGGGCGTTGCGCAGCCGGATCTCGCCGGGTACGAACGCCAGCAGCGTGATCGGGATCAGCGGGATGATCAGCGTGCGCAGGCCGGTGGTGAGATTCCACAGCCACCCGGCCAGGTACGGTAGCCGGGACGGCAGCGGCATCGTGACCCGCCACATGTGCCTGGTCCAGATCAGCGAGGTCGCGCCGCAGCACCAGCGGTACTGCTGGCGCATGAACGCGTCGAGAGTGCCCGGGCAGATTCCAGCCGCGAGCGCGACCGGGACGTAGCGCAGGCCGTAGCCGTGATAGCGAATGTCCAGGCCGGTGTGCGAGTCCTCCGCGTACGGGATCTCGGTGAAGCCGCCGCTCGGTTCGAGGGCGGCACGCCGGTAGACCGCGTTCGACCCGACGCACAGAGCCGAGCCGAACCGGTCACGCGAGACCTGCACGGCCCGGTAGAACACTTCGAGGGTTGCGCTCGCCGCCCGCTCGACCCAGGTCTGCATCGGGCTGACCCGGAAGAACTGCGGAGTCTGCACCACGCCGACGGCCGGGTCATCCAGGTAGGGCAGTGTCTCGGCGAGGAAGTCAGGGCGGGGCCTGAAGTCGGCGTCGAAGATCACGATGTGATCGCCCTGGGTGTTCCGGAACGCGTGGTTGAGGTTGCCGGCCTTCTTGTGCTCGCGGGTATTCGGGCGGCGCACGTAGGTGAACCCGAACGACGGAGCCAGTTCGGCGGCCTCCTCGCTCGGCCCGTCATCGAGCACGAACACGTACGCGTCGCCCTGGTAGGCCTGGACCAGTTCGAACACGCCGATCCAGGTGTTGTGCAGCAACTCGACCGGCTCGCCGCAGATCGGCAGGAAGATGTCGATCTGCGGATAGCGGTGCGGCCGCCAGGTGGCGACGCGCTCGGAGTGCGCGGCCAGGTCGAAGCCGCGCCCGGCGAAATTCACCGGCAAGCTGACCGCCTGGTACACCAGGTAGATCACCGTGTAGGAGGCGAAGACCACAACCAGGTACGGCAGGATCGGCGCGTTTCGGATCTCGAACCAGGCCTGGGTGATGATCAGGCACACGGCCGAGATGAGCAGCGCCGTGGCAAGGAACGGCAGGGAACGCCAGGCGTAGGAGTACTTCTCGGCATCGCCGGGCGGGTCGGGCAGGACGTGCCCGCGCGAGCGATGCCGCCCGGTCCTGGCCAGCTCGGACGTGCTCATTGGTGCCCCGACTTATCGCCCGCTTGGCGGGCCCAGATCAGGTAGGCGCTGGAGAACGACGTGGTCTTGTAGCGGATCCGCTCGACCAGCCGGTAGCCGCCGTCGCTGAGGATCGCGCTGAGAACCTTGAGGTCCTGGTAGTGCAGGCACTGCGGACGAGAGCTCCTCAGCTGCGGATCGGCGTTTCCGCAGCCGCCCCCGCCGACCGCGTAGGAGAGCAGGATCACCGAGAGTCGTCGGTGCCGGACCGCCTGCTCAAGCGCGGCCGGGCTGGTGATCGTGATCGAGGTGATGTTCGGCCACGGCTCGGCGTCCTGCAGGTAGTAGTCGAACGTCGGGCCGTCGTCGACGAGCAACTGGCCTGGGTGGGTCTGCAGGACGGTTCGCAGCGCGGGCAACACCCGGCTGGTATCGGCCCAGTTGCCGAAGTGGTCGGCGGCCAGTACGACCCCGAGCAGTCCGGACAACGCGATGACCGCGGCGCTGACCCGCAGCGCGCTGGTGGCCTTGGCGGCCGGGATCGCCCGGATGAACGCGGTGAGCGCATAGCCCGCGACCGGCGCGGCGAACCAGGCGCCGAACGCGACGTGCTTGAACAGGCTGGTGAAGACGTGGATCCTGGCCTGCTCGGCCGGGGCAAGCAGCCCGGCGGCGACCAGCGTCCAGGCGAGTGCCTTGGCCGGTGCCGACCGGCTGGCATAGGACGTTGCCACAGCGCCGAAGACGGCCAGGATGACCACTCCGCCGACCCAGCCGGCGCTCGCGTACAGCACGCCGAACGCCGGCCAGTTGGCCTGCGCGCGGGACAGGGTGGTCGACGTCACGCCGGTCCAGTACGGCGAGCCGCCCAGGGCCAGCGCCACCCCGAGCCCGGCGGCAGTCGAGACGACGGCGATCGAGCCGGCCGACAGGCCCGCCCGCCGGCCGCGTGCGTGCCAGTGAAAGCTGGCGATCACTATCAGGACGACCGGGTCGAACAGGGCGGTGGCGTACTTGGCCGCGTCGGCGAGCACCAAGGCCAGCGCGGCGAGCAGGATCATGGTGAACCGGAAGCCGCCCGAGCGAACGCCAGCCGACCGGACTCCCAGCCAGGTCGCCAGCGCGAGCAGGAACACCGCCATCGCGTCGTAGGTCGCGAACGCGCCGAGGAACTGGGCCGAGCCGAGCCCGACGAACAGCGCGGCGGCGAAGTTGGCCGAGCGCCGGTCGAAGATGCGCCTGGTCAGGCCATGCAGCAGCACGGTGGCTCCCAGCATGAAGAGAAGCGAAAGGACCCGGGCGCCGGTGAGCCCGCCGACGGCGTTGGCGAGCGCGCCGAGCGGCGGGTAGATGACGGGGGCGCCGGAGAAATAGGTCGCCAGCGCCGGGACGGCGGTGTGGTGCAGCCAGCCCGACCATTCCAGGCGACCGGCCCACAGGTAAAGGGCCTCGTCGCTGAAGGCGGAGTTGCTGCGGATGAGGCGGACCGACAGGACGATCTGGATGGTCGCGATGATGGCGAGCGGGAAGCCAGGCAGGCGGGGCTTAGGTTCGGTCGGCTTGACCTCCGGCGGCTCGACTGGCCTGGAGTAAGCGGACGGGTCAATGCGCAGCGGCAGGATATGGTTCGGCATTTTATTAACGGGTGGCCTTGGCCGGCGCGAGTTCGTCCCGTACGCCTAGTTTGAACGAGTATTCAGCCGTTTGACTGTCTTCAATGCGCCAATCTTGGTGGAATATCCCGTCGTGCTGAGCCTTGTCGAACCAGACGAGCCCGAGCGTCTTGAATTTGGCCATTCCCCGGAAGAGATCGCCGATCTTGACGAACTGGCCGGCCTGCGGTCCGACGGCGGTTTCTGACAGCAGGATCGGCTTTTCTGTGAAGTGGCGGACCTGGTTAATGGTCCGGCCGAAGACGCTCATGAAGTTGTCGGACGGGCGGAAGTAGTAGCCGTCGATCCCGACCCAGGTCACGTACCGCTGGCCCGGCCACCAGTCGGCGACCGGCCCGGTGCCCGGCCGGTCGGCGTTGATGGTCCAGAGCCAGGTCACGTTGTCCGCGCCCTCGGTCCTGAACAGGGTAACGATGTAGCGCCAGGTTCTGACGAACGCGGCCGGGGCCAGGTGGCCGTACCCCCACGGGTACCAGGGTGCGTTCATCTCATGGCCGAAGCCGATCACGACCGGGTGGCCGAACGCGCGGACGGACTGCGCGTAGGCCTTCAGGTAACTGTCGTAGGCGCCGGAGTCGATTGCCGAGACCTTGGCGAAGGTCGGGTCGATCTGGACGAACGGGATGATCCCGTGCTCGGTTATCGATCTCGCGTACGAGCCGTCGAACGGCTGCGCCCAGCCGCTGAAGTAGCCGACCAGGTTGGGCTGGCGGCCGGCTGCCTTGCCGAACTCGGTGAGCGGCTCGAACGAAGGCGGCGACCCAGTCTCAAAGACGCCCAGGTAGGAGGCCAGCTTCGGCGCCAAGGAGGCGTGCGCGACCGGCGGCTTAGCGCGCATGGCCGACACCTGGCTGATCACGGTCGCCAGCGCGGCGGCCGCGATCACCAGCGCCGTATACATCACCAGGCGGGACTTCATGCGGGCCTACCTCCGGGGAAGACGACGCGGGCGACGGCCGCCAGGTTGATCAGGCCGACGGCCAGCAGGATCGCCATCTGCGCGGTGCCCATCGCGGCGATGCGCCAGATCGCCAGGCCAAGCCAGGTGATCGCCAGGCCGCCGCTCCAGGCGGTCACGCCGATCCTGAACCTTCGCAGCGAGTTGCCCGGCGTCCTGGTCGGATGCCAGCCCATCGTCTTGCCCCGGGCGCCGTCCCAGATCGCGAAGACGTGCGCCCAGCCCCTGGCGATTCCGAGCGGCCAGACCGAGGGACCGTAACTGGAGCGGTGCCACAGCGGATACAGCACGAATCCGGTGAGCATGGCCGGCAGCAGCACGATGAAATTCCTGAGCCGGATCTGGCCCGGCAGAAAGGCCAGCATGACGACCGGGATGATCGGCCCGAAGAACGTCAGCAGAGCGGTGTAGGCGTAATAGAAGAAGCCGGAGATATAGGTGAGCCGGGCCGGGATTGTCATGGGGACCGACCACAGGCGGCGGGAGAAAACGACGCCGGCATTTCCCGTGCACCAGCGGTACTGCTGCCGGACGAACGCGTCGAGGTTGTCCGGGCAGATGCCGGTCGACAGTATGAGGGGCAGGTACGTCATCGACCAGCCTGCGCGGCGTACATCCAGGCCGGTGTGCACGTCCTCCGCGTAGGGGATCAGCGTCGGGCCACCCTGCGGTTCGAGGGCGGACCGTCGGTAGACGGCAGAGGTGCCGACGCAGATCGCGGCTCCGAAGCGATCCCTGGCCACCTGAATGGATCGGTAGAACACCTCCTGGATTGCGCCAGCCGCTTTCTCGATCCAAGCCTGCGCAATGCTTTCTCGAAAAAACTGGGGTGTCTGAACGATCGCGAGCCGATCATCACCAGCGAAGTACGGCAGGGTCTCGGCGAAAAAATCCGCTCGCGGCGCGAAGTCGGCGTCCAGGATCAGCAGGAACTCGCCGCTGGTGCGGGCGAAGGCGTAGCGGAGGTTGCCGCTCTTCTTAAAGGCTCGCGAATCCGGGCGGCGGAGATAGGCGAAGGTCAACTGCTCGGCGAGGTCGCGGGCCGCATCGGACGGGCCGTCGTCGAGCACGAACGCCTGGGCCAGGCCGGGGTAGGCGGCGATCAGGTCAGCCACCGCGTGCCAGGTGTTGGCGAGCACCTCGATCGGCTCGCCGCAGATCGGCAGGTAGATATCGACGGTCGGGTAAGCGTCCGGCTGCCAGTGCTCGACCAGGTTCTGGTGCCTGGCCAGGCTGAAGCCGCGGCCGGTGAAGTTGATCGGCAGGCTGATGGCCTGGTAGATCACGTAGCTCGCGGTGAAGATCATGAACGGCCACGCGAATGGCGCGTGCAACTCGAACCTGACCTGGCTGATCGAAAGGCAGGCGGCGCCGATGATGAGGACCGTGGCCAGATAGGCCAGGTCACGGTCGAGGTAGGAGTACTTCTCAATGTCATCCGGCGGGCTGTAGCCCGCGGTCGTGATGCTCGGGCTGATCGTCGTGCTCATCGGCGGGGCTCGTATCGCCAGATGACGTACGTGCCGTGCTCAGGGCCGTAGGGGACGACGTCGATGATGTGGTAGCGGCGGTTGTGCCTGAGGTCGGCGCGGATTGCCTTGTCGAGAGCGGTGGTGTCGGCGAAGTTCAGCGCGACCAGCGAGAAGTAACCCTCTTGGATGAAGACCGCGTAGACGCCGGCGTTGCCGGGGCCGACCACGCCGGCGTTCTGAGTTGGCCCGCCCGTGCTCTTGCCGGAGGGCAGCACGATGTTCCTGGTGCCCGACCACCGCTTCCAGTCAGTGCCGGCCTTGAGGTAGTACTCGGCGATCGAGGGATCTTCGACCAGGACCCGGCCGGGGGAGTTGTTGACCAGCGGTCCGAGGATCGCGGTGAAGCTAGTCGAGTTCGGCCACTCGGTCGCGAACGTCTGGGCCTGGGAGATGCCGACCTTGGCAGGCAGCACGAGCGCGACGACGCAGGCTCCGATCGTCATGGTGCGGGTGCGGCCGGCTCCGGACCAGGCAACGAACGCGTCGATGGCGAATCCGGCCGCGGTGCTCGCGAACCAGGCGCCCATCGTGCCGTGCTTGTTCAGGGAGGCGATGGTGTGCAGGCTCGCCTGCTCGGTCGGGACCAGGAGCAGGGCGGCGGTGGCCAGGAGCGGCAGCCAATTCGCGGGGGTCCACGGGCGGCGGCTGAGGCGGATGATGACCCCGATCAGGGCGATCACCGCGACGGAGCCGGTCCAGAACCAGGAATCGGCGAAGATCGTCAGCGCCGAGTCGGGTCCTGGAGCGCGCTGGATGGTGGTGTTGTTGATCCCGGTGCGGTAGTAGCTGCCGCCGATCAGTACCGCGAGTCCCACGCCGGCGATGAGGACGATCAGCAGGGTCAGGCAGCGGCGCAGGGCCAGTCTCGGCGAGGTTCGGCCGACGCTGGCGACGAAGGCAAGACCGATCACGACCGGGTCGAACAGGGTTATTGAGTAAGCGGTGGCGTTGGCGGCTGCGAGGGCGAGGCCGGCGGCGATCATCCAGCCGGTAGCGTTGCCTCGCTCGTGTTGCTCTTGCTCGACTGGCTCGCCGCCTGGGCGTTGACTGGCCTTGAGTTGGCTGGCCCGGACGGCGCACCAGGCGGAGAGGGCCACCAGGAAGACGGACATCGCGTCGTAGGTGGCGAAGGAGCCGAGATGAAGCGTCGGGCCGCCGATGGCGAAGAGGGCGGCGGCGAAGAACGCCGCTATCTCGCCGTAGAGCAGCCTGGTCGTGCTCCAGAGCAACCCGGTCGCCCCGAGCATGAAAACCAGGGACAGGATCCGGGCGGCGGACAGACCGCCGATACTATCCGTTAAGGCGCCGAACGGCGGATAGATGACCGGCGCGCCCGAGAAGTAGGTCGGGAAGGGCGGCACCGGGACGCCGTGCAGCAGATGGGCGATCTCGCGGTGGCCGGCCCAGAGGTAGAGGGCCTCGTCCTGGAACGCGGTATCGGCCTTGATGAGGCGAAGCGAGAGTACGGCCTGGACGGCGAGGATCAGGAACAGCTGTCCGACGGCCGGAATCCTGAGGCGGCCGGGCGGGTTGGTGGGCTGCGAGGTGCCGGACCGCGGACGGCGGTGCGAGGCGACCCGGATAGCCTCTGGCGCTGAGGCAAGGTGGCCAGGCTCCGCTTGACGCGATGTCCTGATGCCGTGATCCATGCCTAAACGCACCTAACCGAGGTTGGGGCGTAGGGGGACCTGACCTTCCGGCTGCCCCCCACAGCCCGCTTTCCTTGCCCGCGATGTCGCTCGTGGCGCTATGTGATCTGGCGATAACTGCGCGCACTACTCCACCGCATACGAAAAGGTACAGGCCGCTTCCCCGGTCGGTGGGGAGTTTCCGCAAATTTGATCGAATGAGGCGCAAGGTGCTGGAGTTCATTTGCGCCAGATTTGAGGCTTGTGCGAGCCTCGTTTGGACCGGGCTCGACCCGGTACGTCCGCATATGGCTAGCGGGTCAGGCAGACTGGTACTCGTGTTGGGCGCATAGCACGCAGATGAGCACGGCGTAGCATGTTGATTACAGTTTGTCATGGTACTTGAATAACCGAGCGTCATGTGCTGCTCTGGTCGTCCGAGGCTGACGTGATAACGCTGCCCGCAGTGAGGGGGTGCGGGTCGGGCGCAGGGGGTTTGAACTGATGGGCGACGAGGACTAGTGGGCGAAGAGACCCCACGTCCTTCTCTTGGCCGACGCGTGCCCGGGGCGACTCGGGATGGACCGGCTCCGTCGGTTCATCGCAGGCTGCCCGACTCGTTAATTGCGCGGATGCAGGCCGCGGTCGATGCTGCGCGCGCTGCGGATGCCAGGGGTTCTGAGGATTCGGCGCCGTCTAGCGGTCCGGCCGGTTCTGAGGGTTCTGACGAGGGTGCGGGTACGACGGGCGGGCTTGACGGTTCTCGTGAATCGAACGGTTCCGGTGGGGTCAGCGGACCGGGCGGGGCCGGCGGACCGGGCCGGGCCGTTGGTCCGGGCCGGGCCGTTGGTCCGGGCGGGGCTTATCGGGACACGGCTCTAGTGGGTCCTTGGACCGGGATTGGGGTGCGGCCTGGGGGCGGGCCGGAGCGAGAGCCGATCACTGAACCTCTGCCTGACCTGCAGGCCGCGCTGGCCGCGTTGGACCAGGCTCGGCAGCAGGCCGGGGTGCAGCCCGTTCCAGGCGCACCGGGAGTCGCGGAGGATGTCCCGGTCGGCGGCCGGGACGTGCTCGATCAGCCAGGTGTGGCTGGTGTGGCTGGTCGGCCAGGTGTGGCTGGTCAGGTCGGTGTGGCTGGTGGACAGACCGAAGGCCAGCCCGGGATGGATTACCGCCCGGATCGCGCGCCGTGGTGGGATCATGCGATCCAGTCGGGCCGGCCCAGGCCAGAACGCCCTGGTCGCATCGGCCGCTCGGGCAGGCCGAGCCGGGCGGGCAGGTCTGCGAGCTTCGATGCCGCCGGGCCGCCGGATTCGCTTCGCCCGTCGCCACCCGCCGGGCCGGAGATTGGCCAGGAGCCCGACGCGCCGTGGGGGCCAGCGCGAGCCCGGCAGGAACGTTCTCGCTGGAACAACCGGACGACCAGACGCGATCGTTCCACGGACGGGCGCGGAGATCGTGTGGCCGCCGACGTACCTGCGGACGCGTCGGCGCCGGCGCACCCCTGGACGAATCTAGACCCAAGCTGGCTCACCGAGGCTCCACTTGGGGTGGCGTCTGCGCTGACCGAGTCGCCGACCGAGGCGGCTGGCCCGGCTGAATCGCCGCCATGGACTCCGTCAGTCGAAACTGACTCGCCTCAAGCCGATCCGGTTCAGGTCGAGTCCGTTCAAGCCGGGTCGGCGTCATCCGGTTGCACGGCTATCGATAATGAACCGGCCGCGCAGGAACGGGCCGACGACTCGGCGGCTGATCCGGCCCAGCCTGAGCCGCATGCCCCTGCTGAGCTCGCCCCGCCGGAGCCGCGCGTCTTCGCTGAACTCGTTGAGCCTGAGCCGCACGTCTCCGATGAGCTCGGCCGGCCGAAGGAGTCCGCAGGTGCTGCCGCTGAGCCTTCGGCGCCGGTCACTGAGTCTGCTGCGGAGGAGCAACCGGCGGCATCCGATGTCGTCGTAGTGCTGGACCGGAATCTCGCGCCGGATGCGAGCGGCCCTTCGTCGGCGACGGACTCGGGCCCCGTGAAGCCGGCGTCGGCCCAAGGCGAGCCGGATGAGAAGCCGACGGTCCAGACGCCGGCGGTCGAAGAGCCGGTGGTCCCGACGCCGGCCGTCGAAGAGCCGACCGCGCGGGTTCCGGCCGTCCAAGAGCCGACCGCGCGGGTTCCGGCCGTCGACGAGCCGACCGCGCAGGTTCCGGCGGTCCAGGTTCCGGATGCAGGCCAGTCAGCAGCCCGTTCTCGACCACGGCCTGGTCCGCACCGGGCCAAGGCTCCGGCGAGGGCGCGTCGGCGTTGGCGGTCGATGATGGCTGGGATCACTGCGCTAGCCGTCGTGTTGATAACGGGCGGAACGGTCGCCTTCGTCCTGTCCTCACGCAACAGCGTAGTGTCCTCCAGTGACAACAAGGGGGCCGCGAACGCGCTAGTCGTGGAGCGGGCGAGGATCGTGGACGATGTCGCGACCTGGGTCGCCGGCCAGGTCAGCCATCATGCGTCGGTGTCGTGCGAACAGGCCATGTGCGATGCGCTCGCCCAGCATGGGTTCCCGACGAGCAGCTTGCGGATGATCGCGCGCAAGTCGCCTCGTCTGCCTAAGTCCGAGATCGTCGTGGCCACGTCCGTGGTCGAGCAGCAGTTCGGCAAGCAACTGGATAAGAAGCTGGCTCCCGTAGTTCTCGCCCGATTCGGCAAGGCGGGCGAGCTGACCACCATCAGGTCGGTCGCACCGCACGGGGCGAAGGCGTATCTCAACGCGCTGCGAGTGGACTTCAAGCTACGGCAAACGGTGGGGACCGGCCTGATCACCAGCCGTCAGATCGCCGCCAGTCCCGCCGCCCGCAAGATGATGGAATCCGGTGCGGTCGACTCCCGCCTGCTGATCGTGATCACCGCGCTGGCGGCCCAGCATCCGATCGACATTCTGACGTTCGGCACCGCGGCTCCCGGTGCGAGTCCTGGCGTCCCGTTGCGGGTCGCCGAACTAGCCGAAT
Source organism: Streptosporangiaceae bacterium (assembly GCA_035606435.1). Classification (GTDB taxonomy): domain Bacteria; phylum Actinomycetota; class Actinomycetes; order Streptosporangiales; family Streptosporangiaceae; genus Chersky-822. The sequence continues at coordinate 13,189 of DATNFM010000086.1, forward strand.
CGACGGCTGGGGTGAACCTGACCGAGCCCGAGTATCTGCAGGCTATGAAGGTGATGCTGAGGGCCCAGCCGCCCCGCTATCGCCCGGCGAGCATCAGCACCGTCCGCACGACTACCGGCGAGAAGGTCCTGCGGATCGAATTCCCCGCCCCCAGCCCGCTGGGACTGCTGAACCCAACCCAGTAGCGCCCTCAGCGCCCGCTTGTCAGGCTCGGGCCGGCCGGGAGCTACGGGGTGTGGAAGGCGGCGTAGATGATGGCGGACAGGCGGTCGATCATCTCGTCCTTGGGCAGGCGGACTTCCACGCTGAGCAGGTAGTTGATTCGCTCCAGCATCATCAGGCAGGCCAGCGCGGTGAGTTCGGCGTGCTCGCTGCCATCTGGGTCCTCGCCGGTGCCAGCCGCGCCCGAGTTATCAGCGGCCAAGCTCAAGCCCGAGCCGCCAACGCCAGCCGAGGCCGCTGCCGCTGCGGCCCTGGCCCCGGCCGCAGACGGATGCCGCGCGGCCGTCATTCCCTGCGCTATCGCCTCCGACAACTTGAACAGCAGCCGCAACCCATCGCCATAAACCTCTTCGCCAACGATCTCGGCCTGGCTCAAGATCCGGATCACGGTGGCGTGCGCCGCATAGGTATCGGTGAACTTATGAATCCAGGCCCGCAGTGCGGCCCGGCCAGCCGGGTTGCTGGTCACGATCGGGAATTCGTCGGTGATGATCTGCATGTCGTACAGGGCGTCCTGCAGCAGCGTCCTGAACAGATCGTCCTTGTTCGCGAAGTACAGGTAGAAGGTGCCATGCGAGGTCTTGGCCCGCCTGACCACATCGTCGACCCGCACCGCCTGGAACCCGCGCTCGTCGAACTCCGCCAGCCCGGCGTCGAGCAGGCGGCGGACGGTCAGCCGGCCTTGCACGCCTAGCTCGCGGCCCTGGGCCGGTATGCCTCCGCCGAGTGAAGGGCGTCGCGGCCGCCGGTCATCGTCCAGCCCGCCAGGGCCCTCGTCGCCGATAATCTCCCCGCCCGCAGTTGTTGTGTGAGCAGGGCCAGGCCCGATGGGCCAGCCCACGCTGTTAGGCCCGCCCATGCCGACACTCCCGCCCCGGTTCCGCATACCTGCGGACCGCCCCGTCGCCCCATCCCGAGGTCCCCCCGCGTCCGGCGCCCGGGCCGGGGAGGATGCCGCCCCCGGCGTGGCACTCGGGCAAGGATCCCTGTTCATGTGGTGAGACTAGTCTTCCGCAGGCCGGCGGGCTACCACCGCCCCTACCGGATCTAACGGTCAAATGATATTTACCGCTCTTTTCGGGCTCGGTACAAACCCCGCAACGTTTGCGGAGGTCAGCCTAGAGAATGCGACACGGACATCAGGTGACGCAGATGTCATTGTTTGCATTCCGAATAGGAACCATGAACGAATAGGGATCGTGACAGGTCAGGGGGCAGATGTGGCACGCGCGGGGCTCCACCCAGAGCCCGAAAACGCGCGGCCCTCAACCGTGCCGCCACGCCCGGAGGCAGCGGCAGCGGCCGCCACGCCCGCCGGGGCCGAGACAGTCGCGACCGTCGCCGCCAAGGCCCACAACGAGAACTTCCCGGTGGCGCTCAGGCTGCTCCCCGCACGACACCGACGCCATCTGATGGCGGTCTACGTATTCGCAAGGACCGTAGACGACATCGGCGACCGGGCCCCGGTCGCCGATCGGGTTGGGCTCCTAGACGAACTGGAAGCAGACCTGCGCCGGCTCTACACCGAAGTCGAGGAAGGGCCAGCCCCTCCGGCTAGCCCGGAAGCTCCGAAGCTCCTCGCCATCAAGGGACTGAACCGCACGGTCACCGACTGCGCGATCCCGATCCAGCCCTTTCTGGACCTGATCCAGGCCAACCGCCAGGACCAGGCCGTCTCCCGCTACGAGACCTTCGAGGACCTGGTCGGCTACTGCCGGCTGTCGGCCAATCCGGTCGGCCGGATCGTGCTGTACGTCTTCGGTCAGTTCACCGACGCGAGGGCCGCGCAGTCGGACTTGGTCTGCACCGCGTTGCAGCTCGCCGAGCACTGGCAGGACATCGGCGAGGACTACCGCGACGGCCGCATCTACCTGCCCCAGACGGACCTGCGCGAATACGGCTGCGAAGAGCAGGACCTGGCCGCGCCGGCGGCCCCGCCCAGACTGCGAAGGCTGATGGAGTTCGAGACCAAGCGCGCCCAGGCGATGCTCGACGAGGGAGCCCCGCTGGTCGGCACCCTGCGCGGTACCGCCCGGCTGGCGGTCGCCGGCTACGTCGCGGGCGGCCGGGCCGCGCTCGCCGCGATCAAGGCGGCCGACCACGACTCGCTGGCCGCGACCCCGCGCCCGGGCAAGGCCAAGACGCTGACCGAGCTTGCCAAGACGATCACGGCCGGGAGGTGAGGACGTGAGCTTGCTAGGACCAGCGGCGACGCTCGACGTTCGCACCGCCTACCGGCACTGCGAGCAGGTGACTCGCCAGCAGGCGAAGAACTTCTCCTACGGCATCTCGCTGCTCCCGGGCGACAAGCGGCGGGCGCTGTCCGCCGTGTACGCGTACGCCCGCCGCATCGACGACATCGGTGACGGCACCATGCCGGACCAGGAAAAGCTTTCTAAGTTGGAAAGCGAGCGCGGGTCTGTTGCCTCGCTCGCCGAAGTTGTCGCCGGCGGGGACGACTCGAAGATCTCCCACGACCCGGTCTTGTTCGCACTCCGCGATGCCGCCACCAGGTTTCCGATCCCGGTCGAGGCGTTCGGCGAGCTGATCGACGGCTGCGAGGCCGACGTGCGCGGCGCGACCTACGCCACCTTCGACGACCTGCGTTACTACTGCCGCTGCGTGGCGGGCTCTATCGGCCGCCTCTCCCTGGGCGTCTTCGGCAGCACGGACCCGGCCCGGGCTGACGACCTCGCCGACGCGCTCGGCCTGGCCATGCAGCTGGTCAACATCATCAGGGACATCAAGGAAGACCTCGGCAACGGCCGGGTCTACCTGCCGGCCGAGGACCTGGACCGGTTCGGCTGCAAGCTCGAGCCCGGAGCCGGCCCGGACGGCAACGGAGTCATGACCGGAGCACTCGAAGAGCTGATCAGGTTTCAGGCCGAGCGGGCCCGGCAGTGGTACGCGACCGGGCTAACGCTGCTGCCCATGCTCGACCGGCGCAGCCGCGCCTGCACCGGCGCGATGGCCGGAATCTACCTGCGGCTGCTTGACCACATCTGCGCCGCGCCCCATGAAGCGCTTGAGCACAGGATGTCGCTGCCCACCGGAGAGAAGGCGCTCGTCGCGGCGAGCGCGCTGGCGGGGATGACACGCCGTCCCAGGCCAGCTTCCGCCAACTTTGTGACATCCGCGCCGGGAGGCGAGCCGTGACGCGGCCCGAAGAACCGCGGGGGGTTCCGGGGGGTCGTCCCCCCGGGCCAGCACCAAAAGGGAAGAAGATAGCCGTCATCGGCGGGGGACTGGCCGGAATCACGGCCGCGCTCGACCTGGCCGAGGCCGGCCAGGACGTCGTGCTGCTCGAGGCCAGGCCGAGGCTCGGCGGAGCCGCGTCGTCCTACCAGCGCGGCGAGATGACGATCGACAACGGCCAGCACGTGATCCTGCGCTGCTGCGATCAGTACCAGGCGCTGCTGGCCAGGCTCGGCATCACCGGCCAGGTCGAGTTCCAGCCCCGGTTCGACGTGACGGTCCTCGGCCCTGGCGGTCCGGCTCGGCTGTACCGGACCGGGCTGCCGAGCCCGCTGCACCTGACCGCGTCGCTGAACAAGTACAAGCTGCTGCCGATGGCCGACCGGCTGAAGGTCAGCCGGGCCGCGCTCGCGATGAAGTTCGTCGATCCGGCCGATCCGGCGACCGATGACCAGCGGCTCGGAGACTGGCTGGTGGCGCACGGCCAGAGCGACCTGGCCCGGCGCCGGATGTGGGATCTGTTCATCATCTCCGCGCTGAACATCGCCGGGGACGACGCCAACCTCTCGCTGGCCGCGACCGTGATCAAGACGGCTCTGCTCGGTGCCAAGGACGCCGCCGACATAGGCGTCGCCGCCGTCCCGCTCGGCGACCTGCACGGAAAGGCCACCGCCCAGCGGCTGGCCAGTCTCGGCGCGCAGGTCAGGACGAGCGCCAAGGTGAACGCAATCAAGCCGCTGCCTGGCGGAGGGTTCACGCTCGGCCTGACCAGGGGAGAACCGAGCGAGCAAGCTGCTCATTATTTTGAAACCGCATCGTCGCTCGCGTCAGGCGACGCCGCCGGGCTGGCCGAAGGTGATCCGGCCGGCGATAGCGAGGTGCTGACCGTCGACGGCGTGGTGCTCGCCATTCCATCGGCGCAGGCCTCGAAGCTGGCGGGTGCGGCCGGGGTCGGCAGCGCGGCGGTCTGGAATGGACTCGGCGCCTCGCCGATCGTGAACGTTCACGTGATCTACGACCGCCAGGTGATGGACTTGCCGTTCGTGGCGGCGGTCGACTCGCCTGTTCAATGGGTTTTCGACAAAACACGCATCGCCGGCCTGAAAACTGGGCAATACCTGGCGGTGTCGCTATCGGCCGCTGACGAGTTCGTGACCGTTCCCGCCGCCCAGTTGCGGGAACAGTTCTTGCCTGAGCTCGAGCGGCTTTTCCCGGCGGCAGGTAGTGCCCAGGTCATCGATTACTTCGTGACCAGGGAACGCCGGGCGACATTCCGGCAGGCGCCCGGATGCGGCGCGCTGCGACCCGGTGCCGAGACCTCGGTACCTGGGCTTGTGCTCGCCGGCTCGTGGACCGACACGGGCTGGCCTGACACGATGGAGGGAGCTGTGCGAAGCGGACATAGCGCTGCGCAGCAGTTGACTGCTGAGTTCGCCGGCCGGCCCACGGCCGGCCTAACTACCTCAGCGGCTTCGGGGGACGAGGACCGGCCACGCAGTGGAGTGGCGTCGTGACCGCGACCATCCCGGCGGCTGTGGAGACCGCGCGAGACTACGTCAGCCCGGCGATGGTTGCCGCCGTCGACCGGCTGAGCCCGGATATCAGGGAAGTCGCCGCCTATCACCTCGGGCTGCCCGGCGATAGCGGACAGTCCAACGGTGCTCCGAACGGCGCGCCCGGCGGAGCCGGCAAGGCGCTGCGCCCCGCGCTGGCGCTGCTTTCGGCCCGCGCGGCCGATGCGGCGCCGGAACGGGCCGTGCCCGCCGCGGTTGCCGTGGAACTGGTGCACAACTTCTCGCTGCTGCACGACGACATCATGGACGGCGACACCGAGCGCCGGCACCGGCCGACGGCCTGGACGGTGTACGGCGTCGGAATGGCGATCCTGGCTGGGGACGCGCTGCTGGCGCTGGCCCAGGACCTGCTGCTCGAAGGCCCGCCGCCGGAAAGCGTCTGGGCCTCGCGCTGCCTGTCGGCGGCGATTCAGCGGCTGATCGCGGGACAGGGCGCGGACCTGGCCTTCGAGCGGCGCGGAGACGTCACCGTGGCCGAGTGCCTCGACATGGCCGGCGACAAGACCGCCGCCCTGATGGCCTGTGCGTGCAGCATCGGCGCCGTCTACGTCGGGGGACCAGCGGGGATGGCGAAGAGCCTTGCGGGCTTTGGGGCATACGCCGGGCTAGCTTTCCAGCTAACTGATGATCTTCTCGGGATCTGGGGAGCGCCAGAGGTCACTGGCAAGCCAGTGCGATCCGACCTGCGGGCCAGGAAGAAGTCGCTGCCGGTCGTCGCCGCGATCACCAGCGGCACCCAGGCCGGTCTTGAGCTGGCCGAGCTGCTCGCCACGCAAGATCCACTCAGCGAGGACGACCTGCTGCGGGCGGCCGGGCTGGTCGAGGCGGCCGGCGGCAAGGAGTGGGCCGAGGCCAAGGCGGACTCCGCGCTCGCGTCGGCGGTCGGCCACCTGGCCGAGACCGACATGCCGCATGACGTCCGAGCGGAATTCGAGGCGATCGCCGAGTTCGTGACGGCGAGGCAGTGGTGACCGCGCTTACGACGACGCCGGCGTCGACCGCCCAGACGACCCTGGACCGGGCGAAGGCGCACCTGCTCGGGCTGCAGCACGCCGAAGGCTGGTGGCAGGGCGAGCTGGAGACCAACGTCACGATGGACGCCGAGGACCTGCTGCTGCGGGAGTTCCTCGGGATCCGGACGGCGGAGCAGACCGACGCTGCGGCCCGGTGGATCAGGTCCTGCCAGCGGGCCGACGGTACGTGGGCTAACTTCCTCGGCGGTGACGCCGACCTGTCCACCACGGTCGAGGCGTACGTGGCGCTTCGGCTGGCCGATGACCCGCCGGAGGCGCCGCACATGGCGCTGGCGGCGCGGTGGATCAGGGACCAGGGCGGCATCGAGGCGACGCGGGTGTTCACCAGGATCTGGCTCGCGCTGTTCGGCGAGTGGGCCTGGGATGACCTGCCGGTGATGCCGCCGGAGCTGATCTACTTCCCGGCCTGGTTCCCGCTGAACGTGTACGACTGGGCGTGCTGGGCCCGCCAGACGATCGTGCCGCTGACCATCGTCGGCTCGGTGCGGCCGGTCAGGAAGCTGCCGTTCTGCCTGGCCGAGCTGCACGTGCGCGGCGGGGTGGTGGGGCGTTTCGGCCCGCCCACCGACCCCTGGGGCAAGGCGTTCGAGCGGATCGACGCGATGCTGCACCGCTACGAGAAGCACGTGCGGCCAACCAAGCCGGCGAACGCGGTCCGGCGGGCGGCGATGCGGCGCTGCGTGGAATGGATCATCGCCCGGCAGGAAAAGGACGGCTGCTGGGGTGGCATTCAGCCGCCGTGGGTCTACTCGCTGCTGGCGCTGCACCTGCTCGGCTACAGCCTCGAGCATCCGATCATCGCGCGCGGCCTGGCCGGGCTCGACCGGTTCACGATCTGGGAAGAGACCCCTGACGGGCCGGTCCGGCGGCTGGAAGCGTGCCAGTCACCAGTCTGGGACACCGTGCTCGCGATGGTCGCGCTGGCCGACGCCGGCGTGGAGCCCGACCACGAGGCGATGGTGGCGGCCGGGCGCTGGGTCCTCGATGAGGAGATCAGGGGACCGGGTGACTGGCAGGTGCAGCGACCGTGGCTGGCACCGGGTGGCTGGGCGTTCGAGTTCGACAACGACGGGTACCCGGACATCGACGACACCGCCGAGGTGGTGCTCGCGCTGCGCCGGGCTCGTGTGCCGACCGCCGAGCCGATCGGGCGGGCCGTGGACTGGCTGATCGGCATGCAGTGCCGCGACGGCGGCTGGGGCGCGTTCGACGCCGACAACTCCAAGCGGCTGGTGACCAAGCTGCCGTTCTGCGACTTCGGCGAGGTCATCGACCCGCCGTCGGCGGACGTGACCGCGCACACGATCGAGGCACTGACCGCGGTCGGGCTCGGCCAGAGCCGGGCGGTGCGCCGGGGCGTGGTCTGGCTGCTGAAGGCCCAGGAGGAGGACGGCTCCTGGTTCGGCCGGTGGGGCGCCAACTACCTGTACGGTACCGGCGCCGTTGTCCCGGCGCTGATCGCGGCCGGGGTTCCGCCGACCAAGCCGGTGATCAGGCGCGCGGTTGACTGGCTGATCGCGCACCAGAACGCCGACGGCGGCTGGGGCGAGGACCTGCGGTCCTACCACGATCAGGCGTCCTGGTCGGCCCGGGGCGATTCGACCGCCTCGCAGACGGCGTGGGCGCTGCTCGCGCTGCTCGCGGCCGGGGGCGACGGTGCCATGGCCAGTGCCGCGCGCGGGGTCGCGTGGCTGGCCGCTACCCAGCGCGAGGACGGTACCTGGGACGAGCCGCAGTTCACTGGCACGGGCTTCCCTGGTGACTTCTACATCAACTACCACCTCTACCGTCTCGTCTTCCCTGTCTGCGCCCTAGGGCGCTATGTGGAGGCCGTCCGATGACGCGGCCCGTGGTCAGCAACACTGTGGTTAGCGACGCAGGCGTCCGGGAGACGACGGTCCTGCGGCGGCGGGCCGGCGCGGGGATCATCTGCGCCCCGCTCCGGGTGGAAGCCGAGGCGCTGCGGCGAGGGCTGCGCGGGCAGGCCGGCACCGACGCCGTCGACGTGATCCGCACCGGCTACGGGACCACCAGGTCGGCCACCGCGGCGGCCAAGATCGCCGAGTCCGATGCGCCGATGATGGCGGTCGGCGGGGTAGCCGGCGGGCTGACCGACGACCTGAACGTCGGCGACGTCGTCGTGGCAACGCAGGTATCGGAGTCCGGGGCCGGCGACGGTCAGGTTGTGTGCTGCCCGTCGGCGCCGCTGCTGGCCGGCGAGCTGCGCCGGGCCGGCCTGACGGTTCGGCTCGGGCCGATGGCCACGGTCAGCAAGCTGGCCGACTCCAGCGCGCACGCCGACCTGGCCGCGGCCGGAGTGATCGCGGTCGACATGGAGTCGGCCCAGTTGCTCGGCGGGGCCGCCGGACGGCCCGCGGTCGTGGTCCGCGCGATCTCCGACACTCCGGCGCATCCGCTGGTCAGCCCGCATACGGTGACTGGCGGCCTGGCCGCGCTGCGGTCGCTGCGCCTGGCCGCGCCCGCGCTGGCCCGGTGGGCGGCGGCGGTCGGGCCGAGGCAGGTGCTGCTGGCCAGCCCGAGGTCGTTCTGCGCCGGGGTCGAGCGGGCGATCGAGATCGTCGAGCTGACGCTCGGCCGGCACGGCCCGCCGGTATACGTGCGCAAGCAGATCGTGCACAACACGGCCGTGGTGGCCAGGCTCGAGCAGCTCGGCGCGATCTTCGTCGACGAGCTGACCGAGGTGCCGGACGGCGCCACCGTCGTGTTCTCCGCGCACGGCGTCGCTCCTGAGGTCAGGAACGAGGCGACCAGGCGCGGCCTGGGCACCGTCGACGCCACCTGTCCGCTGGTCGCCAAGGTGCACGCGGAAGCGCGCCGGTTCGCCGGCGACGGCTACCTGGTCGCGCTGATCGGGCACGGCGGGCACGAGGAAGTCGAGGGCACGCTCGGCGAGGCTCCTGGCTCGACGGCCCTGGTCGAGAGCATGGACGATGTCGACCGCCTGGCTCCGCGGGATCCGAGCAAGGTCGCGTACCTGATGCAGACCACGCTCGCGGCCGACGAGGCCTCGGGCATGGTCGATGCGATCCTGGACCGGTTCCCCGAGGCTAAGGGCCCGGGCAGCGACGACATCTGCTACGCGACCACGAACCGGCAGCGGGCCGTCCGGGCGATCGCGGCCGAATCCGACCTGGTGCTGGTCGTCGGGTCGGCGAACTCCTCCAACAGCCTGCGCCTGGTCGAGACCGCAGAGCGGGCCGGTACGCGTGCGTACCTGGTCGACAGCGCGCAGGACATCGAACTCGGCTGGCTGGCCGGCGTAAGCACCGTCGGCCTGGCGGCCGGAGCATCGGCCCCGCCGGCCATGGTCTCCGAGATCATGACCGCGCTGTCCGGGCTTGGCCCGATTCAGTCAAAGGAGGTGGTAGTCGCCACCGAATCCGTCCAGTTTGGCCTGCCCAGGGAGCTCAGGCAGTGATCACAGGGGGGAATCGAGCACGACCAATGCGATCACGTAGAAGGGGTGAAGCCTAGTGAGCATGCCGCTGCGACAGAAAGTGCGGGTAGGCACCTACCTAATGCGCCAGAAGCTGTCTCGTCGCGAGAAGTTCCCGCTGATCGTCGAGCTTGAGCCGCTGTTTGCGTGCAATCTCGCGTGCGCGGGTTGCGGCAAGATCCAGGAACCGGCATCGGTACTTAAGCAGCGGATGCCAGTGGAACAAGCAATCGCCGCGATCGAGGAGTGCGGCGCACCGATGGTCTCGATCGCAGGCGGGGAACCGCTCATGCACCCGCAGATCGACGTGCTGGTGAGTGAGCTGATCAAGCGCAAGAAGTATGTGTTCCTCTGCACCAACGCGCTGCTGATCCCGAAGAAGATAGACAAGTTCACGCCATCGCCGTACTTCGCGTTCGCGGTGCATATCGACGGCCTGGCCCAGCGCCACGACGAGTCGGTATGCAAGGAAGGCGTGTTCGACGAGGCCGTTGCCGCGATTGAGGAAGTCAAGCGGCGCGGATTCCGGGTCACCACCAACACCACCGTGTTCAGCAACGACTCACCGCAATCGGTGATTGACGTGCTGAACTACCTGAACGACGACCTTGGCGTCGACCAGATGATGGTCTCGCCCGCCTACGCCTACGAGAAGGCTCCTGACCAGGAGCACTTCCCCGGCGTGGCCGAGAGCAGGGAGTTGTTCCGCAAGGCATTCGCCGACGGCAACCGCAAGCGCTGGCGGCTCAACCACTCGCCGCTGTTCCTCGATTTCCTCGAGGGCAAGGCCGACTTCGGCTGCACTGCCTGGGGCGTCCCCTCGTACTCGCTGAAGGGCTGGCAGCGCCCGTGCTATCTGATGAGCGACGGGTACGCAAGTACCTACAAGGAGCTGATCGAGACCACGAACTGGGAGGACTACGGCCGGGGCAAGGACCCGCGCTGCGCCAACTGCATGGCGCACTGCGGTTACGAGCCGTCAGCCGTACTCGCGACGACGGCGTCGCTGAGCGAATCGATCCGCGCCCTGAGGGGGAGCTGATGGGTTTATCAGTCACGCGAGGCCGTCGGCGGGCGTACTAGGAGCAGGGCTGGCCTGCCCGCCGGCGGCCTCCGGTCGGCCGTCATCGGGCGAGCACTCCCGTCAGTGCCTTGGACCGGACTAGTGTCAGGATTGGACCGTCTGAAGGAACCGCTGACCGGAGACTGTTCAAATGGGATTTGACCTGCCCGGACTGCTTGCCGCCAATGACGGCAGGGGATATGAGCTCCATGCGCATTACCTGAACCCGCAACTGCAGCGAATGCTGCATACGATCGGCTTCGACAAGATCTATGAGCGAGCCGATGGCAGTTACCTTTATGACCGCGATGGCGAAAAGTACCTGGATTTCCTCAGTGGCTTCGGAGTATTCGCGCTCGGCCACAACCATCCGGTCGTACGCAAGGCACTGCATGACATGCTCGACCGGGAACTGGCCGACCTGGTTCAGTTCGACTGCGCGCTGCTGCCCGGCCTGCTCGCCGAGGAGCTGCTGGCCAAGACGCCCGGCCTCGGGCGCGTGTACTTCTCCAACAGCGGCACCGAGGCGGTCGAGGCCGCGCTGAAGTTCGCGCGGTACGCCACCGGCCGGCCCCGGGTGCTGTACTGCGACCACGCCTTCCACGGCCTGACCGTCGGATCCCTGTCGGTGAACGGATCGGCCGAGTTCAAGACCGGGTTCGGCCCGCTGGTGGACAGCACCAGCGTTCCGTTCGGCGACACGCAGGCGCTGGCCGCCGAACTGGCGAAGGGAAATGTAGCGGCCCTGATCGTCGAGCCTGTGCAGGGCAAGGGCGTGCACGTGGCGCCGCCGGGCTACCTGAAGACCGCGCGCGAGCTGCTGCATGACAACGGAGCTCTGCTGATCTGCGACGAGGTGCAGACCGGGCTCGGCCGGACCGGGCGGCTGTTCGCCTACGAGTACGACGACGTGGAGCCCGACCTGGTGACCGTCGCCAAGGCGCTGTCCGGCGGGTTCATCCCGGTCGGCGCGACGCTGGGCAAGGAGTCGATCTTCGCCAAGGTCTACTCCTCGATGGACCGGGTGCTGGTACACGACTCGACGTTCGGGTCGAACGCGTCCGCCATGGCCGCCGGCCTCGCCTCGCTGGCCGTCATCGAAGACGAGCAGCTCGTCAAGAACGCCGAGCGGACCGGCGAGGCGATCCGGACCGCCCTGACCGGGCTGGTCGGCAAGTACGAGATGCTCGCCGGAGTGCGCGGCCGCGGCCTGATGATCGGGATCGAGTTCGCCAGGCCGCGCTCACTCAAACTGCGGACCAGCTGGAACATGCTGCAAGCGGCCAGGGTCGGGCTGTTCTCCCAGATGGTCGTCGTCTCGCTGTTCGAGCGGCACAACATCTTGACCCAGGTCGCTGGTGATCACATGGAAGTGATCAAGCTGCTCCCGCCGCTTACCATCGGAGACACCGAGGTGGAGTTGTTCGTCGACGCGTTCGCCAGCGTGATGGACGAGGCGCACCGCGGCACCGGGCTGATGTGGGACTTCGGCCGCCGCCTGATCAAGCAGGCCGTCACCAGGTAGCGGTGCGACGGGCCGGCGCGGTGGGCCGCGGATGTGGGGCCGCGGATGTGGTGCTGCGGGCTGCCCCGGTCCCCCTGATGGGCGGCAGTGCGGGAGGCGGCGGTGCGGGAGGCGGCACTGCAGAAGAGCGCCTGCGCTCCCGTTCCTCGCCGGGTGCGTCACAACAGCGTTGACTCGCCACCGTTGCGCCCGCAACGGGTCCGGGTCAGCGCTGCAGTAGCTCCGAGCCTGCGGGCTGGGGGGCGGGTCGGGGGCGGTCTGCCTTCGAGCCTGCGGGCCAGCCGGCAGACGGCGCCCCGGTCACCGCTGGGTTGCTGCTCGTCGGAGGGCGGCGGCCTGGGCGAAGGCGGCTCTGATGGACTGGATTATCTGGGCTGGGTTGGTGTGGAGTTGCTGCCAGGTGAAGTGGACGACCTGGAATCCGGCCTGGCGCAGGTCGTCGTCGCGCTGGAGTTGCTGCTGGGCTCGGCTGGGGTCTGCGTACTTGATCGCGCCGTCTGCCTCGGCGATCGTGGAGTGGTCCGGCCAGTAGAAGTCGGCCCGGCCGAGCGGTCGGCCGCCGCCACCCAAGTCGCTACAGCCCAGGTCGCCGCCGACCCAGGCTTGCAGTTCCGGCGTTGGCAGACCGGCGTCAGCGAAAGCTAGCCGCGCCAGGGACTCTAACGGGGACTCGGATAGGGCATCGCTGAAGTCGACTGCCCGCCGGGCTTGGGCGATGCCTGGCCAGCGACCGCAGTGGTCGATGACGGCGTAGAGCTCTGTCTTGGTTGTCAGCTTGTGGTGCAGCGCCGAGTCCGCTACGACCACGCCTTCTCGCAGGGACGTGGTGCGGGCGAGGTCGACGACGGTCCTGGCCACGCTGGTGACCGGCACGCCGTCTCGGAGGACCCGGTGCTCGGCCGGCAGATCGGAGTTTCGCAGCTGGATGAGCGATCGCTGGCTTGACTTGGTGCGCGGAGCGCCGAGCGGGCGGCTCACCGAGATCGAGTTCGCCTTCGGGCGGGTCAAGAGAGCTAGCTTGTGCACGGCGGCGGCGTCCGCGTGGCTGCCGACCGCATCGCCGCCCAGGATCGCGGTGGCTGCGGCAACCCGGAGCATGACCTTGCCGTGCTCCGTGGTCGTGAGCTGCCTGACTTGCCGGGATCTGGCATAGACGCCCCGAGTCGGCCTGAGGAGAACGCCGCATCCAACGAGAATGTCGATCTTCGACTTTGTGAACCCGGCGTCAGCAAGCTCGGCCGCGG
>DATNFM010000087.1:0-17604 GCA_035606435.1 Streptosporangiaceae bacterium
CCGACACCGGCAACAAGCTGCGCGACTTCTACGAGAACCCGGCCGTGCCCGCGTCGTCCGGCCCGGACCGGGCCAGGCGACAAGCCGCGATGCTGGCCGAGTTGCTGCGCTCGATCCAGGCTCCGGCCACGATCGTCGACGTCGGCTGCGGCGACGGGTTCGCGACCAAGGTGGCGGCCGACCGCAACGCCGGCCATCGCTTCGCCGGGCTCGACTGGTCGGCCGGCTCGCTGGCCGCCGCTAAGGGCCATGGGCTGACCGTGCTGCGAGCCGAGCTCGACGCGCCCCGGCTGCCGCTGCGGGACGGCAGTGTCGACGTGATCGTGATGAGCGAGGTCATCGAGCACCTGGTCGACACGGACTCGGCGGTGCAGGCCGCGCACCGGGCACTCAAGCCCGGCGGCTCGCTGCTGCTGTCCACGCCGAACCTCGCCGCCTGGTATAACCGCGGCCTGCTCGCCCTCGGCGTCCAGCCCGTGTTCTCGGAGGTGAGCCTGCGGTCGGTCTACGGTCGCCCGGGCAGTCAGGTCGCCGGGCACCTGCACATGTTCACCAAGCGCGCGCTGGTCGAATTCCTCTCCGCGTACGGGTTCAACTGCGTCCAGGTCGCCGGGGCCAGGTATCACGATGTGCCTCCGGCGCTGCGGCCGCTGGACCGGGCGTTCTGCTACTGGCCGTCAGCCGCCTCGATCCTGCTCGTCCACGCCCGCAAAACGTGACCCGGGACCAACCAACGCACCGAGCCAGGCCCCGCCCCTGGCCCGCCCCCCTCCGCACCCTCGCCAGACAGCGAGCCCACGCAGACGACAGCGACAACGGGGAAAGTTCGTTGTTGCCAGGACCACAACGAACTTTCCCCGTTGCTACCGACCCGGCCAGCATCCCCGCCGCGCCTGCCCCAGCCGGGCCCACGCCCGCGCAGGCGGCCGGCACCGCCGCCCCGCCGGCCCCAGCCGGGCCCACACCCGCGCAGGCGGTCGGCACCCCCACCTTCGGCTCGGGCTGGGTGGCGGGGCGAATGCGGAGGCATGGGTGGGCGGCGGGGCTTGGGCTGGTGCTTGGGTTGCTGGCCCTTGGACCGGCTCTTGGGCGGGGGTTCGTGCTGACGTACGACATGGTGTTCGTGCCCGATCCGCCGATCAGCCTGGCGGATCTCGGCGCCTCCGGCGGCCCGGCCCGTGCGGTTCCCAGCGACTTGATCGTGGCTCTGGCAAGTAGGGTCATACCGGCGCAAATTTTTCAGAAAATAATCCTGATCTTGATCTTTGTCGTTGCTTGCGCCGGTGCTTGTGCGCTGGCCGAACGGCTGCCGGTGCTCGCCCGGGTCGTCGCGGGCGTGTGCTTCACGTGGAACCCCTTCGTCGCCGAGCGGCTGATCATGGGGCAGTGGGCGATGCTGCTCGGGTACGCCGGGCTGCCGTGGGTGGTGCGCGAACTGGCCGCAGGGGCCGGCAGAGGCGGGCAGGGCAGCTCAGTCCGGCTCGGGCGGTTCGCGCTGGCGATGGTGCCGGCGGCGGTGGGCGGGTTCGCCGCGATGTCGATCACGGTGGTGGCGGCGGTTCCGGCGGCTTGGTTCGGCGCTGAGGCTGGAGTTGGCTGGGCCGGGCGAGCGCGCCGGACGGGCATCGCGGCAAGCGTGCTGGTCGTGGCGAGCTTGCCGTTCGTGATTCCGTCGCTGCTGGTGCCGGTGCAGGCGGATCCGGCCGGGGCGGCCGTCTTCGCGGCGCGGGCGGACACGCCGTTCGGGGCGGTCGGCAGCCTGCTGATGCTCGGCGGGATCTGGAACTCCCAGGCGGAGCCGTCCGGCTACGGCGGGGCGGTGTCAGTGTGCTGGCTTATCGTGGTGCTGGCGGCGGTGGTCGGCTATGTGCTCGTGGCTCGGCGGCGCCGGATCGCGGCCGGCCTCGGGGTGGCGGCAGCGGTCGGGCTGTGCGTTGCCTCGGTGGGGACGTGGTCGGTTTCGCTGGGGTGGCTGAAGGACGCGATCTCGTTTTGGCCCGGGTTCGCGTTGCTCAGGGACGGGCAGCAGTTCGTCGCGCCGCTGGCACTGGCGGAGTCGATCGGGCTGGCCGCCGGGGTCGCGGCGGTGATCAGCGCGGCCCAGAAGGCTGCGGCGAAGGGAGGCACGGCCAAGGCCCGCTCCCCGGGTGCGACGGGAACACGGGCGACCAGGCCGGGAAGCGCAGGCGCGGCGAGGCCGGGCAGTGCGGGGCCGGGCAATGCGGGGCCGGGCAGTGCGAGGCGGGGCTTGGCTGGGCCGGGGATTGTGCTTGGGGTTGTGGCGCTGCTGGCGCCGGTGCTGCTCTTGCCGGGGCTGGCGTGGGGCGCGGTCGGACGGCTTCGGGCGGTCGAGTACCCGGCCGACTGGATCACCGCGAGCAAGATGCTCGATGGGAGCCGTGAGGCGGGCTCGGTGGTGTTGCTGCCGTGGGCGGAGTATCGGCAGTACCCCTGGAATCACGAAGAGCCGGTGTATGACCCCTGGCCGAGGATGCTGGCGCGGCCCGTGATCTGGAACAACGAGCTGACGGTCGGTCGGACGACGGTCGCGGCCGAGAGCCAGTCGGCGCTCCAGCTTGGTCCCGCGATCAGGGCTCCGGGGCCGCTGACGTCCAGGTTGCTCGCGGCCGGGGTCAGGTACGTCGTCGTCGACGCCGGTCCGCTGCTGGGCCGGCCGCGCGCTCGCCTGGCCACGCTGGCCCGGCTGCCGGACGCCCAGGTCGTCCTGGCCAGCCGGGACCTGATCGTCTTCCGCCTCCCGGCCAGACCGCCAACCTGACCCGGCGGGCCCTGCCTCTGGGCAACCCGCTTGCGAGTCAGAAATCCCCCAAACCAGGCGCCGCGCCGCCACCACCCCGCACTTAGCCCTGGTTGCGACGACTTAGCCCTGGTTACCGACTCGCAAAAGCCGCAATTCAGGGCAAAATTTGTCGCCAACCAGGGCTAAGTGCTCGGGACCAGGGCTAAGTAGTTGGGATGAGGCTCGCGGGTTGGGCTAGGAAGGGAGTGCGGGGCCCACGACGCGCTGGTTACTATTTCGCATCGTCGTGGCGGATGATGTCGGTATTCACTACGCTTGCCCCTGATGTTGGGCTAGCACCGATGTCTGCTGACCAGACCTGTTATGGTCGGTCTTTGTACGGGTAGGCCGAGGAGGATCGTCGTGACGCGACTATGGCTGGTGGTGATCGCCGGCGTGGCCGGGGCAGTGGTTGCCGTCGGTGCGACGTTCACGGTTACCAGTGTTGTGGCCAACACCAACTCGAGCCCGGTGAACCAGCAGCTCTATAACTACGGCGACCGGTAGAGCATTACTCTTCGCTTTCGGCCAGTTCTGCCGCCAGGATCGCACCTAGTTCCCAGCATGCCTCCAGGTCTTCGCGCGTCGGCGGGCCGGTGATCTGCACCGGCGGCCTGGCCTGACGCCAGTTCAGGCCGGTGGTGATCGACTCGACCGCCCTGACCGCGCCGGCCGTATCACTCGCGCCGTGCACATACAGGCCGTAGGGGCGGCGCTGGGTCGCTTCGAGGCACGGGTAGTAGATGCCGTCGAAGAAGTGCTTCAGCGCGCCCGACATGTAGCCGATGTTGGCCGGAGTGCCGAGCAGGTAGCCGTCGGCCGCGAGCACATCGGCGGCGCCTGCGGTCAGCGCGGGCGCGATGACGACCTCGACGCCCTCGATCTCGTCGGTGCGCGCTCCGTCTATAACTGCCTCGAACATCGCCTGCATCGCAGGCGAAGGCGTGTGATGAACGACCAGCAACCGGCGCATGAGCCCGGAGCATAACCGGCTCGTCGGCGCGGCAAAGCTTTGACCACGTCAGTCCTTGCGACGTCGCGGGCACACTCATAGACTGAACATTCAGTCAATAGGTGAGACGGGCTCCGACCAGGGGTACCGACCAGGGGTACGGAGCCTCCGTAGGGAGCCGAGAGTCATGGCCGACATAAAGGCCTCGTCCAGCGAAAGTTCACCCCACAAACCGACAGCTGCCAACCGTATTGCCCCCGGAGGGAAGACGACCGTGGCCGGTCAGCTGACCCCGGCGAATCTAAGCGCCGGCGGTCACCCCCAGGTCGCTGGGACCGGCCCCGGCCGCCGCCCGGCTACCCCGGTCAGCCCGGGGCGGCCGGTGACCCCTCGCGGCACTTCGCGGCCCTTCGCCCGGCCGAGTCTCGCTGAGATCATCAGCGAGCAGGAGCGCATCTTCATCAAGCGGCAGCCCGAGTCAGGCCGCCTGGCCAGCCAGGCCACGGCAGTGCTGGCGGGCGGGGTGACGTCGAGCTGGCAGATCTCCAGGCCGCAGCCGGTCTGGCTGAGCCACGGACAAGGCTCCAAGCTCTACGACGTCGACGGCAACGAGTATGTCGACCTGCACGGCGGCTACGGCGTCTCGCTGGCCGGGCACGCCCATCCGGCGATCGTCGCCGCGGTGGAGCATCAGGTCGCCAGGGGAACGCACTTCGCCCAGCCGACTTCGGACGCGATCGCGGTCGCGACCGAACTGTCGAGCCGGTTCGGGCTGCCGCAGTGGCGGTTCGCCAACTCCGGCACCGAGGCCACGATGGACGCTGTGCACCTGATGCGCGCGGCCACCGAACGCGACCTGATCATCAAGGTCGAAGGCTGTTACCACGGTCACCATGACTCGGTCCAGGTCTCGGTCTACCCCGAGCCGGAGGAGATGGGTGCGGCCGAACGGCCGGCCAGCGCGCCCGCCAGCACCGGCATCCCGACGGCGCTGACCGATCTGACGATCATCGTCGGCTTCAACGACCTGGCCATGGTCGACCGGGTGCTGCGCGAGTACCCGGGGCAGATCGCCGGGATGATGCTCGAGCCGATCATGATGAACGCCGGCATCATCTTGCCCGAGCCCGGCTACCTGGCCGGGCTGAAGGAGTTGCTGCACAGTCACGGCGCCCTGCTCACCTTCGACGAGGTCAAGACCGGCCTGACCGCCGGTCCGGCCGGGGCGGTCGGCGTCACCGGAGTCACCCCGGACATCATCTGCCTGGCCAAGGCGATCGGCGGCGGCATTTCTGTCGCGGCGGTCGGCGGGACCGCCGAGGTCATGCGATACGTGACCGACGGCACCTACGAGATGGTCGGCACGTTCAACGGCAACCCGCTGGCGATGGCGGCCGCGAAGGCCATGCTCTACGAGGTGGCCACGCCGCAGGCCTACCAGCGGATCGAGCAGCTGAGGGCCCAGGCGGTAGCGGGCGCCGAGGAAGCCATCGCCGAGCACGGCCTGGCCGCGCGGGTGGTGTCGATCGGAGCCAAGGGCTGCATCGTGTTCACCGACGAGCCGGTCCGCGACTTTCGTAGCTTCCTCGCCATTAACGGCTCATACAGCCACGCGCACTGGCTGTTCCAGCACAATGGCGGGGTCTTCCTACCGCCCTGGGGCAAGGCCGAGCAGTGGCTAATCTCGGTACAACATGACACCGGGGACATTGATCGGTTTAACGGTAACGTTGCGAGATTCGCCGCAACCATCGCCAGCGTCGGCAAGGTGCTAGATTCCGCCGGGTGAAGGCAGGCACCAACGCGGCGCTGTCCAGGCGCGGATTCCTCACCAGGACGGCCGGGGTCGCCGCTGCCAGTCTGGCGGCGGGTGGCCTCGGCAGCCTGCTTACCGGCTGCGACTCCGGGGCGCTGGACGCCGACCTGCTGCGCGACCCGAAGCCTCCCGGCCCGTACCACCCGATCCTGTGGCCGGTCAGGGTCAGCAACCGGCCGATCCCCGGCGGGCAGATCCACGAGCAGGACGCGACGCTGCGGATCTACACCTGGCCGGGCCGGATCGCGAAGAGGTGCCTGGACAATTTCGCTCGCAAGTACGGCTGCGTAGTCGAAGTCAGGACCTTCGACACGATGAGTGACGCCCTCGCCACCGTGACCAGCGGGCGCGCCAGGTACGACGTCTTCTGCGGCGTCGACGTCCGCGCGCTCGGCGCGCTGATGAGCGGCAACCTGCTCCAGCCGCTCAACCACGACTACGTACCGAACATCGGCGAGGTCTGGCCGACGTACACCAACCCGTTCTATGACCAGCAGTGGCTGTACACCGTGCCGTACTCGATCTACAAGACCGGGATCGGCTGGCGCAAGGACCTGGTCGACATCGACCCGTACACGGTGCTCAACGGCTGGGAAGTGCTCTGGGACGCCAAGTTCGCGAACAAGATCGCGGTCCTCGACGACTACCGCGAAGGCGTCAGCCTCGGCCTGCTCAAGACCGGGGTGACCAACCTCAACACCCCTGACCCGCGTCAGATCGACGACGCGGCCCGGGCCCTGTCCGACCTGGTCGGGCTGGTCCGCCCGAAGCTGGACAACAACGCCTATACCGGCCTGGCCACCGGCCAGACCTGGATCCAGCACGCCTGGTCCGGGCAGGTAGCCGGGGCGGCCAAGTTCCTGCCGAAGGGCACGCCGGCCGGGGCGCTCGGTTACTGGTTCCCCCCGAACGGCTCGGGGCCGGTAGCGAACGACCTCATGGTCATCCTGCGCAGCGCGAAGAACCCCGTGCTCGCGCACCTGTTCCTCAACTTCATGCTGAAGCGCAAGAACGCGATCCGGAACATCAAGGCGACCGGGTACATGCAGCCGATCATCGGGCTGACGCCGAGCCGTCTGGTGAGCGACGGCGTACTGCCGCAGAGCCTGATCAGCACCGCCGTACTCCAGAACGACTTCTACCGGGGCCTGAAGGAGCTGCAGCTGACCGTGGTGGCCGACGCGCTCTGGCAGCAGGCCTGGAAGTCGGCGGTGAGCAAGATGAACTTAATGCCTGCCCGGCCTGCCGGTCCGCCCGGCCCGCCCGGCCCGCCCGGCCCTAACTAACGCAGCATGACCGAAACATCATGACCGATCTGTGACCCACCGATCTTGTGTGTTCGCGAGCGTAGTAGTAATGAAGTGTAGTAATTGATTGACTGTTCAGGCGACAGACGCACGTAGTTCAAAAACTGAGCGTTCGCCGAGGCCGCGATGGAGCGAAGGGCGGCAGAGCATGCATCCCAAGGAAGGCTGGCAGGACGGGCGACCGCCGATCCCAGGCGTGTCGCGCCGGGCGTTCCTGCGCCGCAGTGCCGGAGCGGGCGCGCTCGCACTCGGTGCCAGCGGCGTCGGGGGCCTGCTCTCGGCCTGCAGCGGCGCGCTCGCCACCGGCCCGGTTGGCAAGCCGCTCCCGCTGGCCCGCCCAGACCACCCGGTCACCTGGCCGATCTACGCGGACAACAAGCCGATCAAGAGCGGATTGCTGCCGGAGCGGAACGCCACGCTGAAGGTCTTCAACTGGACCGCCTACGTCAACCCGCAGAGCCTGAAGAACTTCGGCAAGAAGTACAACTGCCAGGTTGAGCTGACCAACTTCAACACGATGACCGAGGCGCTGGCCAAGCTGAGCAGCGGGCAGGTCAACTTCGACGTGTTCATGGGCGTCACCGCCGACGTGATCGGCAAGGCGGTCGCCGAGAAGCTGATCCAGCCGCTCAACCACAGCTACCTGCCGAACCTCGTGCACCAGGCCTGGCGGGAGTACCAGAACCCGTTCTACGACCAGCGCTGGCAGTACACGGTGCCGTACACGATCTACACAACCGGCATCGCCTGGCGCAAGGACCACATCCCCGACGACCCGGGGAACTGGCCCAACGGGTACGCGTTCCCTTGGCAGTCCAAGTACGCCGGCAAGGTGGCGATTCTCGATGACTACCGCGAGTCGCCCTGCCTGGCGCTGATGAAGCACGGCATCTACGACCTGAACACCACCTCCAGAAGCCAGCTCGCGATCGCGCAGCGGGAACTGAAGGAGCTGGTCAAGATGACCAACGTGCACATCGACAACAACGACTACACCGAGGTCCCCTCCGGCCAGATATGGATCCATCACGCCTGGTCGGGCGACATGGCGGCGGCGGCCAGCTACATGCCGAAGGGCGTGCCGGTGGACGTCGTGGGCTACTGGTTCCCGGCCGACGGCAAGGGCCCCACGGCCAACGACACCAACACGATCCTGCGCGGCGCCCAGAACCCGGTGCTCGCCCACCTGTTCCTCAACTACCTGCAGGACCTGGACAACGCGCTGACCAACATCAGTTACAACGGCTACATGCAGCCGGTCTACGGCGTCACCGAGGACCGGCTGGTGCACGACGGCATCCTGCCCAAATCGCTGACCTCGACCGTCGTGCTCGAGGAGGGCCTGCGGCACGGGCTGTGGGAACTGCAGCTGCCGATCGAATCCGACCTGGCCTGGCAGCAGGCCTGGCAGACCGTCAGTCTCGGGATCTGAGGGAGCAGGCGATGGCCGCACCGACCGTCCTCCGGTTCACCGGATCGCGCAACGGGAGCAAACGGGACAAGAAAGCCGGCGCGCAGCACAACCGGTTCTTCTACATGCTGCTGGCCGCCCCCGGCATCATCTGGCTGGCCGTGCTGTTCATCGTGCCGTTCTACGACGTGATCGCAATCGCGGCCGGACGGCTCGACTTCCTCACCGGCTCGCCGGTGGCCGTGTACAACCCGCTCAACTGGTCGCACGCGAACCTGGTCGACACTTGGCACGGCATCTTCGGCGCGACCTCGTTCGAGCTGCCGATCATCTGGCGCACGATCTGGTACACGGCGGTGGCCTCGGCGCTTTGCCTGCTGATCGGCTACCCGGCGGCGTATTTCGTGGCGCGATTCGCCGGCCGCCGCAAGGCGCTGTTCCTCGTGCTGCTGATCGCCCCGTTCTGGATCAGCTACATGATGCGGATGCTGGCGTGGATCGGCCTGCTGCAGACCAACGGCTACCTCAACAAGGCCCTCGGCGCGATCGGCCTGCCCGATAACACCAACTGGCTGGGCGGCCACTGGCTCACGATCGTGCTCGGGCTGGTGTACGGCTACATCCCGTACATCATCCTGGTGCTCTACGCCGGACTCGACCGGATCGACGGCTCGCTGCTTGAAGCCGGCCGCGATCTCGGGCTGAGCCGGGCCAAGACGTTCATGAAGATCACGCTGCCGCTGTCGAAGCAGCCGATCCTCACCGGAATGCTGATCACGGTGCTGCCGATGCTCGGCGACTACTACACCAACCAGCTGCTGTCCGGCACGCCAGGGACGGCGATGATCGGCAACGTCATCCAGAACCAGCTCGGCACGAACGGGTTCCAGGGCCAGGGCGCGGTGCTCTCGCTGCTGGTGCTCGCCGTGCTCGTAGTCCCGATGATCTACTACGTGCGCGCCACGGCTAAGTCCGCGAGGGAGGCCTCATGACCACCGCGGCCACGACCAAGACGGCTACGACCACGGCCGGCGGCCAGGCGGTCACCACCAGGAGAGGCCCATCGTGGCCGAAGCCGAACCCGTGGCGGCGGCCCTGGATCCTCGAGGGCTTCACCTGGCTGTACCTTGTCTGGTCGCTGGTCCCGATCGTGCTCGCCGTGCTGTTCTCTTTCAACAGCGGCAAGTCGCAGGCCGTCTGGCAGGGCTTCTCGCTGCGGTGGTACTTCACCGATCCGGTGCTGTCGATCGCACACAGCAACGTGCTTCAGCTGGCTGTCCTGCAGACGCTCAAGCTCTCGGCCTACACCACGCTGATCGCGGTCCCGCTCGGCGTGACGTTCGCGCTCGGCATCAACCGCTGGCGCACCCGCACCGGGGCGAGTTTCAACTTCGTCATGCTGCTGTCGTTCGTCATCCCCGAGCTGATCTTCGGCGTGGCGATGTTCTTCGTCTTCACCTCGCTGTTCCACGGGATCGGCCTCGGCACGCTGGCCGAGACCCTGGCCCTGGTGACCTGGAACGTCTCCTGGCCGGCCATCATCGTCCAGGCCAGGCTGGCGACGATCGGCAACTCGTACTCCGAAGCGGCGGCCGACCTTGGCTGTAACCCGTTCCAGACCATGTACCGGGTCATGCTGCCGCTGCTGTCCCCCGCGATCTTCGCCAGCGCGATCCTGGTGTTCTCCACGGTGATCGACGACTTCGTGATCGTCGACCTGCTAAGCAACTCCGCGTCCAACACCCCGATGTCGGTGTACATCTACGCCACGCAGCGCGGCGGCAACGGCGGTCCGGCGCTGAACGCGCTCGGCACGATCATGCTGATCATGTCGTTCGTCATCGCGATCGGTGGCTACATCGGCTACCGGCTGATGACCAGAGGCGAGCGCGGCACCTCGACCGACGCGCTGACCACGATCGCGGGCAGCTGACCGGCGTGGCCACACCCGACAGCGCTCCGGGCGCGCCGGGCGCGCTAGGCGCGCTGCCGAGCCGCGCCCAGGTAGTCATCGTCGGCGGCGGCGTGATCGGCTGCAGCATCGCCTACCACCTCGCCCACCTCGGCTGGACCGACGTCGTCCTGCTCGAGCAGCACCAGCTCACGGCCGGTACGACCTGGCACGCGGCCGGACTGATCACCTCGGCCGGGATGACCGATGAGACCGCGCTGTTCTTCAGCCGGTACTCGCGCGACCTGTACTGTCGGCTCGAAGCCGAGACCGGCCACTCGACCGGCTTCCGCCCGGTCGGGCACCTGTCGCTGGCGACCACACCCGAGCGCCAGGCGGCGCTGCGCCGCGAGGCGGCCTGGATGCACGGCTTCGGGGTTCAGGACGTAGAGATCTCAGCCGCCGAGATGACCAGGCTCTGGCCTCTCGCGAAGACCACTGACGTGCTTTCTGCCTTCTATGTAGCCGATGAGGGACGCGCCGATCCCGTTGGCGTCGCTACCTCGCTGGCCAAAGGCGCCCGGCAGCTCGGCACCCGCGTGATCGAGGGCATCGCGGCTACGGGGGTCCGGACCAGGAAAGGCCGGGTCACCGCCGTCACCACCGAGCAAGGCGACATCGAGACCGAGCTGGTCGTCAACGCGTGCGGGATCTGGGCCCGCCAGTTCGGCGCGCTGGCCGGGGTGCACGTGCCGCTGCAGGCGGCCGAGCACTACTACCTGCTCACCGACACGGTGCAGGGCATGGACCAGGACCTGCCGGTGATCGAGGACCCGGAGAGCTACGGCTACTACCGGCCCGAGGGCGACGGGATGCTGGTCGGCCTGTTCGAGCCGGTGGGTGCGCCGTGGTCGCTGGACGGGGTGCCGCGCAATTTCTCGTTCGGCAAGCTGCCTCCGGACTGGGAGCGGATGGAACCGTTCCTGGCCAGGGCGATGGAGCGGATTCCGTCGCTGGCCGATACCGGGGTGCGTACGTTCTTCTGCGGGCCGGAGTCGTTCACCACCGACGTCAGGCCGCTGCTCGGCCCGGCGCCCGAGCTGGACGGCTACTGGGTCGCGGCCGGGCTGAACTCGCTCGGGATCCTGTCTGGCGGCGGCGTCGGCAACATGCTGGCGCACTGGATCGTCGACGGAGTCCCGCCGGTGGACGCGACCCCGGTCGCCATCGACCGGACGGCTACTTACGAAGTTTCCCGTAGATTCCGGGCAGAGCGTACGGTCGAGCAGCTCGGCGTGCTCTTCGGCGACGCGGTCTGGCCGTCCTGGAAGCCCAAGACCGGCCGCGACGTGCGCCGCTCGGTCCTGCACGACCGCCTGGCCGCCCAGGGCGCCCACTTCGGAGTCTCGGCCGGCTGGGAGTTCGCCGAATGGTTCGACCCGGCGGCGCAGGCCCCGGCGTCCGCGATGGACTACAAGCGTCCGGCCTCGCACGAGATCATCAGACGCGAGCACAACGCGATCCGCCAGGCCGTCGGCGTGATCGACATGAGCCTGATGGCGAAGCTGATCGTCCAGGGCCCGGACGCGGCCGGCGTGCTCAGCCGCCTGTCCGCCAACGACGTGGCCCGCGAGACCGGCCGCCTCGTCTACACCCAGTGGCTCAACACCGCGGGCGGCATCGTCACCGACCTCACTGTGACCAGGCTCGGCGAGGAGAAATTCCTGGTCGTCGCCAGCGACATCATCCACCGGCGAGTCGAGCCGCTGATCCGCCGCGAGACCCGCCCCGGCGAATTCGTCACGGTCACGGACGTGACCTCGGCCACGACGCTGCTCACCGTGCAAGGTCCCGCCTCCAGAGAACTCATCGCGCGGCTTACTGATACTGATTTGTCAAACATTGCGTTCCCCTACTTGTCGGCGCGAGAGGTCCATGTCGGTTACGCGCCGGTGCTCGCGATGCGAGTCACCTACGTCGGGGAACTCGGCTGGGAACTGCACGTGCCGACCGAGTACGCGGCCGGTGTCTACGACGACCTGATGTCGGCCGGGGCTGATCTTGGGATCCGCCCGGTCGGCCTGTCGGCGATGTCGAGCCTGAGGCTCGAAAAGGGCTACCGCGACATGGGCATCGACATCGACAACACCGACAACCCGATCGAGGCCGGCCTGCACTTCGCCGTCGCCTGGGACAAGCCAGGCGGCTTCATCGGCCGGGACGCGCTGCTGGCCGCCAGGGCCGAGGGACCGCCGAAGGACCGCGTGGTCGGCCTCCTTGTCGAAGACACGGAGGCGGACCTGTTCGGCAACGAGCCGGTCTACCTGAACGGCACCAGAGTCGGCTACGTGCGCGCCGCCGCCTACGGCTACACGATCGGCGGCCCGGTCGCCCTGGCCCAGGTCAGCTGCCCGGACGGCGTCACCGCCGAATGGCTCAAGTCGGGCGGCTTCACCGTCCACAGTGACTCCGCCAAATGGCCGGCCAAGCTCCAGATCGCCCCCTTCTACGACCCCAAGCGCCTCCGCATCCTCGCCGAGTAACCCGAAATTCAAGTGCCGTGGTAAAGACGGTCGAGGTCGACTAGGACTATCTCGGCCGAGCGTGACGCTTGCTCGCGCAGTTCGTGGGTGAAGCCGGTGCCGGAGAAGAGAGCGAGCTTAGTGTCATCGGTCACCTGAGCGTTCGGTTGTTCTCCAAGCACCTCTCTGATCCTGATTAGGCGATCAAGATGGCCGACCGTCATAGTCGTGTTCCATTTGGCTTCCCCGAGGCACAGGATGTTCGGTCGGCTTGCGCCGTCCTGGCTCAGGGCTACGACATCGGCCTGCAACTGCGCTCGGCCAGAGCGATCGTTAAGAGCACCGGCGCCGACCCTGGACGGATACCCGCCGATGGTCTCCGGAGCGGCATACCACCGTGTCCACTCACGGCAAAGCCCTTCGAAGTGGGGGCCGACCACCTTGCTAGTGAAGGTCTGCCCCATCCGCTGCCACACTTCCGCACCGCGTCCTGGCCGCTCAAGATCTCCCCAGACTGGCCTCATGACGGCGTGGTAGAAGGCGACCAGAGGCTCAGCGATTCGATAAAAAGATCGGTTGGCGCGAAATACGTCGGATTGCCGCGAGATCAGGCCCGCGTCCTCAAGAACGCCTAGGGGATGGGCGAGATCCGTCGCCGGGCGAGCCAGATAACTCGCGATCCCGCCCCTGGTGTTGTTGCCCTCCGCGATCGCTGCGAGCACCGAATAGTACACGGCTGTTTCCCGAACCCCCGGCTCCTCTGCGAGCAGGTACCTGGCTTCCCGGAACAGCGGCCGGGCCGGATTGAGCACCGCCCGCACCACCCAGGCATCGAAGTCGTCCGGTTCGGCTGGGGTGTCGTCGGATGAGAACTCTCGCCGGTACGCGGGCGTACCGCCCACGATCGCGTTGGTCAGGAGGGCCGTCCTCGGATCGCTGATTTCCCAGAAGCCCGCAGCCAACCGGTAGTCGAAGGTCGGGATGACTAGCTCAAGCGCTGCCCGTCCTCGCAACGGAGCGCCTCCGGACAGCAGTCGACCCATGAAAGACATGGCCGATCCGCAGAGCAACAGGCGGATCGGTCCGGCCGATCTTTTGGCTCCCGGATCGAGTTGCCGCTGGATCAGCGACGGCAACTCAGGCACCTGCGCGACCAGATAGGGGAACTCGTCAAGAACGGTCACGGCGGGGCTCTGCCTCGGTCCCCCGCGCAGAAGCTGCGAGAGTGCCTCGTCCCAGTTCTCGAACCGGTAAGGGGCCGGCTCGCGCCGATGCTCCGCCAGCGCCGCACCGAATTCGCGCAGCGACTCGGGCGCCGTCGCCTCGGCCGCGGTGAACATGAAACCACCGGACGCCCGGGCAAGCGCATCGAGCAAGTAGGTTTTGCCCTGCCGACGACGGCCGGACACGATCCCAAGCGTTGGTCCCGGCGCATCCTGACTAGCGAATCTAGTCAGCTCACCCCACTCGAAGTCCCGGTCGAACATATCCTCTGGCTTCTCGATAGCTCCTCCATGACCGCCCGGACGTTTGTATAACTACACTTATAATAAATGTAACTATACAAATTTTCGCTGGTCGTTGTCTACTCGGCCCACGCCCAACGCGTTCAGGGTTAGCCGGGGTAGGTCTAGGCCCACCTGAGGTGTAGGTGGCGAGCCATTACGCTCGGCGGCTGGTGTGGGCCACGATGAGATCGCTGCCCAAGCCCGCACTAGCTTCTGGGAGTTAGCGATGAACTGGACGCCGGCCACCGTGGTAATTGCGCTGCTCCTTGTCGGCTATGCGGTCTGGTTGGGCATTGTGGCCCGGTGGCGGCTGGCCGCGCCGGAGCTTCGGTCAATGTCATTCACTGACCGGCTGCGTCGGCTCGGCCTCGGCATATTTCTGCTGCCCGTGGTGACCGCCCTAGCCGGGCATTGGGACGCAATCGCAACGCTCGTCCCCTTGCTTGTTGCACCCGCGGTCGCCCTGGCATTCTGGACGTTCGCGCCGCGCTACGTCAGTTCGAAGGTCGTGCCGCTCGCGCTCGTCGCCGACGGGCTGTACGGGTTCGTCAAATTGCGGGACTACCTGCGGGCCTACGGGACGGACGGCACCTGGCATCCGCAGTTCTTGCTGTTCGAGGCCTGGGTCCTGCTGGCGGTCGGACTGTGGTGGACCTGGCGGGTAACCGATCAGAATTCGAAGGTCGCCCGGCTGGTCCTGCGCGAAAAGGGCCAGGTGCCAAGCCAGCGGGGCCGGCTCAGGTGGGGGCTTATTCTCCTCATGGTGCTGGCGCTGGTCGTCGAACTGCTCGGCCCTAGGTTCTGGCTAGGCATCCCGTGGTGGGGAGTCGACCAGACGCTGGCGGTCACCGCTGCTGCGGTGTTCCTCGTGATTCGCGCGCCCAAGACAGCCGGGAACCTTGCCCTGGCCGGGTTGATTCTGTTCGGTCTCTACGGCATTGCTCTCAGCGTGTTCTGGCCTTACAGCGTCCCGCTGCCGTCGCCTTATAACGACGTCGTGCGCTACGGCCTGATCCTGGTCGACAACCGGGGCCCGGCCATCGGGGCCGGGCTCGAGGGCCTGGCTCTGACCGGATTCGGCCTGTGGCTGGTTCCGCGCGCGATCGATGACCGGACCAGGGCGCTGTTCCGGTCGGCCAGCGACGCCGACCTGGCCCGCCGGGTCACCAGGCTGACCAGGACCAGAGCCGATGCGGTCGACAGCGCCACCACCCAGCTGCGCAGGCTAGAACGCGACCTGCACGACGGCGCCCAGGCCCGGCTGGTCGCGCTTGGAATGAGCCTGCGCGCCGCCGAACGGCTGATCCCGACCAGTCCCCAGGCCGCGATCGAACTCGTCGCCGAGGCCCGCGAGACCTCCGTGAAGGTGCTCGACGAACTACGTCACCTGGTGCGCGGCATCTGCCCGCCGGTGCTGGCTGACCGGGGCCTCGCCGACGCCGTGCGTGCACTGGCGCTCGATGCCCCGCTGCGCACGGAAGTGGAAGTCGATCTGTCCGGCCGGCCGGACCTGGCCGTGGAGACCGCCTGCTATTTCGCCGTTGCCGAGGCCCTGACCAATGCGGTCAAGCACTCGGGCGCCAGGCAGGCGCAGATCAAGATCTGGCACGCCGACGGCTCGCTGCGGATCAACGTGATCGACGACGGCTGCGGCGGAGCCAACCCGGCCGCTGGCTCGGGGCTGCGCGGGCTTGAGCGACGGCTAGGTACATTCGACGGTGTCCTCGCCGTGAACAGCCCGGCTGGCGGTCCGACCATCATCGCGATCGAGGTGCCATGCGCGTTGTCATCGCCGAAGATCTCTTCCTTCTCCGGGACGGCCTGACCCGCCTGCTGCGCGCGCACGACATCGAGGTGACGGCCGCGGTCGAAAGCGGACCAGAACTGCTCGCCGCGCTGCTCGACCAGCGGCCCGACGTCGCGGTCATCGATGTCAGGCTGCCGCCGACGTTCACCGACGAGGGCCTGAAGGTCGCGCTTGAGGCCAGGCAGAAGATCCCGAACCTGCCGGTGCTGGTGCTCTCCCAGTACGTCGAGCAGCTCTACGCCCGCGAACTGCTGTCCGACCAGGCGGGCGGTGTCGGTTACCTGCTGAAGGACCGCGTATTCAGCGACGAGGCCTTTGTCGAGGCGCTACGCACCGTCGCGGCCGGCGGCACCGTGCTCGACCCCGAGGTAATCGGCAAGCTGCTGCGCAAGCACGCCGCCGAGGAGCCGATCGCCACGCTGTCGACCAGGGAGCGAGAGGTTCTGGAGCTAATGGCCCAGGGACGATCGAACGGGGCGATCGCACAGCAGCTGTTCGTCTCAGAAAAGGCCGTCAGCAAGCACAGCACGAGCATCTTCGCCAAGCTCGGCCTCGAACTCTCCGACGACGACAACCGCCGCGTCCTGGCCGTACTGGCGTACCTGAACTCCTAGCCGACGCTCCTCATTCAAGGTAGGTCTTCCAGGATGACCTCTTCGCTAACGCGACCAGCGATGTCGTCCGACCAGGCGCGCGCCCAAGTCCGCAGATCCGACAGTTCATTTTCGGTCAAGCCATAGACCGTGAATGCTTCGTCGTCGAACCACTCGGCACCGTCCAGCCGTGCCGCGAGCTCCTCCAGGCTGAACTCGTCCCGCGCGTGCCGGCGACCAAAATTCTCCAGATCCACTGGGCTGTAGAGCCTAGATGCCGCTCGCACGTCGATGAGATCACGGGCAGCACCACGATCCGCTAGGGCGCGGACTTTCGTGCCGATCACATCCTCCAGAGCCAATACTGGACCGTACTCAGTGACTTCGTGCTTCCGATATCCAGGACATCGCGCAATAGCCGACGATGCATGTCCGTGAGGTTCATGCACCCGTCTTGCAGGAATCGCGAAGCTCAGAAAAAGCCGACTCCCAGACTTCCCGGATGTTCCTGCTGATGAGGTTCCTCAAGACCGGCCATTGACGAAGCAAATGAGTCCGGTTTAGCAGGCTACACAGGTCATCGTGCTGGCCCTCGGCGAGCACCGTCCGGTATAGGGTCATGCACGACCTGGTGCCGTCCAGGTCATAGGTGGTCAGACCGGACCACGCGATGTGCGCTGGAAGTCGCACAACACCGTGCACCGGACCCGTAAGCTCATCCAGGGAACTCGGCAGCCGACCCTGATATCGGGTCCGGAGTACCTGAGTAGCTGCTCCTACGGCGGACATGAGCTCATTATCGCGCATGAGAACCCGGAACGTGGCTGACCCGGCGGTTGAACCCTGGACGACAGCAACCGCCGCGTCCTAGCCGTACTGGCGTACCTGAACTCCTAGACCGCTGGGGTGATACCAAGCCCGTCTTCGGGGGGAAGCGCCGTCATGCAAACGCCGCTTAGCGTTTCCAGGCGTGAGCGTCATCAATTGCCAGCATCTC
>DATNFM010000088.1:0-2648 GCA_035606435.1 Streptosporangiaceae bacterium
TGCTCGCGCCGCAACGCGCCCTCATGATGATCGCGCTCGCCATGGGCACCCTGAGCGTCGCGCTCTCGGTGATCGGCCCGAAGGTACTCGGCAACGTCACCAACCTGGTCTTCGACGGCTACCTCAGCAGCCAGATCCCGCCGGGCGTCACCAAGGCCGAGTTCCTGCAGCACCTGAGGGAAACCGGTCACACGACTCAGGCGAAGCTGTTCGGCGCGCTGAACCTGAATCCTGGCCACGGCATCAACTTCGACCAGGTCGGCCGGACGCTGCTGGCCGTCGCCGTGGTCTACGCGGCCTCCGCGCTCTGCGCCGCCATCAATGGCCGGGTCGTCAACAAGATGGTGCAGAAAGTCATCTTCTCGCTGCGCGAACAGGTCGAGACGAAGCTGTCCAGGCTGCCGCTGAGCTACTTCGACCGGCAGCCGCGCGGTGAGATCCTGAGCCGGGTCACCAACGACATCGACAACCTGGCCCAGTCATTGCAGCAGACCATGAGCCAGGTCGTCATCTCGCTGCTCACGATCATCGGCGTGCTCGCCGTGATGATCTGGATCTCCTGGCTGCTCGCGATCATCGCGATAGTGACCGTTCCGGCCTCGGTCCTGCTCGTCATGCGGATCGGCAAGAGAGCGCAGCCGCAGTTCATCAGGCAGTGGTCGACGACCGGCAAGCTCAACGGCCATATCGAGGAGAACTTCACCGGCCATTCGCTGGTCAAGGTCTTCGGCCAGTCCGGGGAGTCACTGGAGACGTTCACCGAGCACAACGAGAAGCTGTACCAGTCCAGCTTCCGCGCCCAGTTCATCTCCGGGACAATCCAGCCCGCGATGATGTTCATCGGCAACCTCAATTACGTGCTGGTCGCCGTGGTCGGCGCGCTCCGGGTCGCCACCGGTGCGCTGTCGATCGGCGACGTCCAGGCGTTCATCCAGTACTCGCGCCAGTTCAGCCAGCCGCTGACCCAGGTCGCCAGCATGGCCAACCTGCTGCAGTCCGGAGTCGCCTCGGCCGAGCGGGTGTTCGCGCTGCTCGACGCCGACGAGCAGGAGCCGGACAAGGCCGAGCCGGCCAGGCCCGAGCAGGTACGCGGCGAGGTCTCGTTCAACGACGTGTCGTTCCGGTACAAGCCCGACGTGCCGCTGATCGAGGACCTGTCGCTGTGCGTCGAGCCCGGGCAGACGGTCGCCATCGTCGGGCCGACCGGCGCGGGCAAGACCACGCTGGTCAACCTGCTGATGCGGTTCTACGAGGTGGACAGCGGCTCGATCACGCTCGACGGGGTCGACATCGCCGACATGAGCCGCGAGGACCTGCGGTCGCTGACCGGCATGGTGCTGCAGGACGCCTGGCTGTTCGGCGGGACGATCGCCGACAACATCGCCTACGGCGCCGACAACCCGAGCCGCGAGGACATCATCGAGGCCGCCAAGGCCACCTATGTCGACCGTTTCGTTCAAATGCTCCCGGATGGCTACGAAACGGTCATCGATGAGGAAGGCTCGAACGTCAGCATGGGGGAGCGGCAGCTGATCACGATCGCCCGCGCGTTCCTGGCCAGGCCCGCGATCCTCATCCTGGACGAGGCCACCTCCTCGGTCGACACCAGGACCGAGGTGCTGATCCAGCGCGCGATGAACTCGCTGCGCCAGGGCCGGACCAGCTTCGTGATCGCGCACCGGCTGTCCACGATCCGCGATGCCGACACGATCCTGGTGATGGAGCACGGCGAAATCGTCGAGCAGGGCAACCACTTCGAACTGCTCGCCGCCGACGGCGCCTACGCCCGCCTGTACGCCGCCCAGTTCGCCCAGGCCACCGCCGAGATCGACATCGACGTTCCCGTCTAAGCCGATTTTTTCTGAGGAATGAATTGTGCCGGTCCGCCTGCGGCGGCGCAGCGCCGCAGGTCGGCCCCTGCGGCCCGCGCCCTCCGACGCCACCGCGACGACAGCGCTGACCCGCCGCCGTCGCGCCGGGCTCTCGCAAAAAGGCTCACCTGTCGAGGGCACCGCCCGGGTGGCGCGGGCCCGCAGCGCGAGTCACACCAGCCACTGCAGGCACGCAGCTAATCTCGCGCCGCACAGGCCCCTTCCTCCCGGGCCCGCCCGCCGCTCCACCAGGTCACTTTTCCCGGGTTGCGCGCTCTTTTACCGGGTTACGCACCAGTTAACTACCCTAAACCATGACAAAAATTGTCCCTAACCCGGTAAAAGACGTCCTAACCCGGGAAAAGTGATCCGCAATTCGGGAAAAGACCCGGCCCAGCGGGCAACCGGGGGCGCCGTCCAGCACTGGTGCAGTGAACCGGGCGGCCAGAAGGGCCAGAAGGAATAACGCGACAACCTCTATTACAACGGTTCGGGTCAGCGCTGTTGCCGGCCGGCGGCAGTGGACAAGCGGTATCGGGTCCGCGCTGCTGTATCAGCGTGCCCTGTCCGGGCATCTTATTGGCCGAAATAACCATTTCGGCGCCCTTCCACGATGTCAGCGGCAATCCGGGCGCTGAATTGCTGGTGCGGGGAAGGGGAGCCCATGGACCAGCTGCTGGGCAGCAAATACACGATCGGCGAGCAAATCGGCCGCGGCGGCATGGGCCAGGTATTCCGCGGCACCATCAGGGAATCCGGCGAACCGGTCGCCGTGAA
>DATNFM010000089.1:0-32887 GCA_035606435.1 Streptosporangiaceae bacterium
CAGCTGAATCTCGTTATCCATCGTCCGCTCCCCAAGCGCGGACAAAAAGAGCCCCGGACCCCCGAGCACACCGCGTGTGAATAACGGTATCCGGGCATACGGGAATGAGACGATCGAATCGTCAATTGGCCTGCGGGATCGGCGTGCCTGTATCCCAGACGCGTTCGAAGCTTTCGATGTAGGCGGCGGCTATTTCGCCGCCGGCTAGTTTCTTGAGGTGCCAGACGGGGGCTTCGGCGGCGGGGAGGCCGTAGAGGTGGGTGTTGCGGTCGTGTACGCCTGACTTTGCTCGCTCACGTGCCCGATCGTTACCGGGAGTTCGCCCGGCCAGGATGCCTTTATAGCTACACCGACCCGCGAAGCCTCCTGCGCAACGCCCGCTCTCCGAGCCGCCAATGAGGCGACACTCAGCGAAGCCTGCATGGCAAGGCCGATTCGAGCGACAACGGCAGCAACGGGTGGAGGCAGCCGCCGCATTCTGCGCGGATGCGCTTACCTCGACATGGCGCGACGCCGTACAGGCGTTCGCTGCCGAACTCGCGGCAAGCCTTCCGCTGCCATGGGACGCCAGGGTAACCGCAACCGCCCGAGGCATCCAAATCACTGGAATCTTGTTATGCGTGACGAACGGCCGCGATCTCACCACCTGCTACTGCTCACCGACCTAGCCCTCACCGAAGCCAAGGCGGCAGTCAAAACCTACTCACCGCCGCCCTCAACGACCGGACGGCACTCGCCTAATAACAGCCCTTCGCGGGCACGGTCCGGTGCGAGACCTTCTGCGACGCTTCAAAGCATCCATAGTCTGTCCACTGGCCCAGCAATCTGGTTGTCATACTGATGTCTAACTAGCAGCGGCAAGACCCTGTAGCGGCTCGCGACTGCCTCTATAGCGGAGTCGTCGGTCTTGCCGAGGGTGGTTAGATATCTTTGTATGCCTGCGGCTGGAGCGAGAATTTCCGCAGCAAAGGCCCGGGCGACCTTTTCATCGTTTCCTCGCACTGGCGAGAGCACAAACTGGGTCTGGCCCGGGCGCAGCAGGACGCGCCCAAGAGCCCTTGCTTGCCCGAATCTGTTGACCGATACTCCCGTGCGAGGCAAACCAAGTATCAATCCGACTCGGTCACTGCTCACGACCGCAACGCCCTGTATGCCATTTGACGGGGCGTTCGACTCTCCTAGCCCAACCCATGGAGACGTGTCGAACAGGTCCATCTCCCCGATCCCCAGTTGATGTCGAACGCTCTTTGCCATGGAATATCCCGTTATCCAAGGCCTCTCGTCGCCATTATCTACGGCTGCCCGGCCGGGATCGGTCTCGGTCGAAATGGCGCCATGGAGCGACCTCAGGGACTCGCGGGCCTTGACTGCCGTTTTCTCAGCGGAGACTACTGCTCGCTTGATCCATCGTGCCGCGACGCTCAAAGCAGCCGGGTCGGCACTATCAAAGAAATCTGATACGAGCTCTGGCGGGAGTTCCGAGGCCACGGAAATGATGTCTGCCGCCACGTCGTCTGGCACCGAGTATGGATCCAGGCCCAGTTTCGCAGCCGTCAGGCAGAACTCTCGCTCATCCGGACTCGTCCTCGCTATGGCTTCCCATTCTTCCGCGAGCTTGGTCTTGGGCAGGCCTTCCTCTGAGAGTCGCTCCAGCACCCGATCTACGATCGAAGCAAGGCCCTCTATGACGTCACGGGTGGCGAGAGCCGCAACTCCCTCAGATGCGAATCGGATAGGCCTGCGCGCATATTCCAGATCTGGCGCCCAGCAAATCTGGGAGACAGCACCTTCGACTACCAGCGTCAGGTTTGGCCACGCCATCCCATCGCCAGCGCCGCGAAAATTATGGCTCGCGAGCCACGGATAGGCACGAACGTTCGGCCATGTCCAGTAGCGAGTTTCGACTGCCGACGGCCGGATGTGTCCTATCAGGATCCACCAGTTAGCCGCGATCCACTCCGCGAGCGGATAGACAGACCCGTATACGGACCGGCGCAACGTTCCATCTGGCGCCTCGACTTGTGACACACATCTACCGCCGACCCAGATCTCCTGCCTGGCCCAGGTGCACGCGAGTTCAGGAGTGGTAACTCCTGGCGCGTCTAGCCACTCGATCCGGAAGTCAAGGGCATCGCTCATGGCAGCCAACTCGGAGCCTCGTCGTCCTGGATCGGATACCCCTTGTATTGCCCGCTACCCGAGTTACTGAGCCTGGCCTCGTACACCTGGCCGTCGACGCGCTTCGGATGGGCTCGTCTGCGGCGGCACTCAAACCGTAGGCTCTAATCTCAGCGTACGGGCATTCTCTGCAATGTTGCGGACCTTGTCATCTCGGTAGCCTGCCCGCGCTGACAGTCGATGCGCTGCTGCAAGTGGCCGCAGCCGTCGCGTACCTCATCAGGACCACGGTCCGGTACCAGGAAAGGCGGACCGCCACTCGTGCTTGGCTAACGGCAGGGATCGACGGGGCGCAGCGCGTCTGGGCGTTGACCTGTGGCGATGTACTCTGCCAGCAGTTGGCCGGTAGCCGGCCCGAGAGTCATTCCCCACATGCCGTGCCCGCCTGCCGCGTAGAGGCCTTCGTGCTTCGTCGCGCCGATCAGCGGCAGGCCGTCGGCTGTCACCGGACGAGATCCGACCCAAAGGTCGCTGCGCGATGACCAGTCCACGCCTTCGAACAGGCCGGTCGCAGAGCGAACGATCGCGTCGATCCGGCGCCGGTCAAGAGGTGCGTCTGCTGAACGGAATTCCATGGTTCCGGCCACCCGCATACCTTCGGGCGCCGGCGTGCAGGCGACCCGCAGCGACGGAAGGTAGAGCGGCCCGCTGAGCGTCGTCTCGGTCTTGACGGTGAAGGAATAGCCTCGTCCGGCGGCCAGCGGCGCCCTGACGCCGGCGGATCTGCCCAGCCGGCTCAGCCAGGCACCGCTCGCCAGCACGACGGTATCGAAGCTAGTCGCCGCCCCCGCCGCGGTGACGGACAGCCTGCCACCGCTGACCGGCTCGACCCGGTCCACGCGGGCACCTAGGCTGACCTGGCCGCCTCGCGACTGGAATGACTCGGCCAGGCTCCGCGTGTACTCCAGCGGCTGCACATAGCGCTGTCCCTCGAGCCGCAGGCCGTATTGCGCCCGATCCGAGAGCAATGGGCACTCCGCCCGCAGCTCACGCTGGCTGAGCTCGCTGACGCGGTAGTCGCCCGCGGTCGCCCGCAGCTCATGGGTGACCGGTGCCGCCTCGGCGGCGCCGGTGAATGCCATGAGGACCGGCGCCGGGCGAACCTGCGCCGTCACGCCTCCGCGCTCCAGCCGGTCGTAACTGCGGAGGGCCAAGGCGCAGATGCCGGCCAGGCTCTGCACCCCACGGCTCCACTTGACCTGCGTGCAGTTCAGGGCGAACGAGCTCAGGAACCGGGCGTTGGCCGGCAGCGCCGACGGAGCCAGCCGCAGGGGAGAATCCCGCCTGACGATCGAGCGCAGCGCATAGCCAAGCACGCCGGGCTCCGCGAGCGGAGACACCATGCCGGGAGTGATCCAGCCGGCGTTGCCCGCCGATGCGCCTCCGGCGACGCCACGGGAGTCGACGACCGTGACATCGAACCCTTCCTCCTGGAGGAACCAGGCAACAGACAACCCGACGATGCCCGCCCCGACCACCGCGGCCCGCCCGCCCCTCATGTCGCCCCCCTTCACTGCCCGCCCGCCCCTACCCAAACGACGAGCCTCGAGGGATATCGCCCGCCGTGGTAAACGGTCTGCCGGACGACGATGGGGGGCGCGCCGCCGGCGTAGCCGAGGCCGGTGTTGGGATTCGGGTGATAGTTCGGCGCCAGCGACGAGCTGACCGCGATCTCCAGCGACTCCCCCGGAGCCAACTCGAGCGCGATGTCACTCACCTCGACTTCGAGGGCATAGATCTCGCCCGGCTCCAGCAGGCTGACCGTTTCCAGGCAGGCATGCATCGCGGCCCGCATGATGCCGTCGGCGACGAGCGTGGTCGAGCCGTCGGCGCGGACATAGCCGAGTGAGACCACGAAGTCGGTGTCCGTGCCGGTCGTGGACGCATGCAGCAGGGCGCGCACCGGCCCGGCAATCGACAATGGCGATTCCACGGGCGCCATCCGGTACCTGAGCACATCGTCGCGTCCGTCGATGAGGACCGCCGGCCGCGGCGCCCATTCCAGCCGGTCCCGATTGTGCAGCGTCAGCATGCTCAGCACAGGACGGCCCGGGTCGTACGTGTATTCCCTGGCCGCTTCGGTCGCAGACTTCTCCGTGCTCGCCGATCCGTCGGCCTGCAGGTAAAGGACGAATTCGGCACTGCCGGCGGGCGGCCAGTGACTGGACTCGCGCCATTCGTTCACGCCCAGGCTGTAGTACCGCACGGCGGCATCGCCGGAGCCGGCCTGGTCGTCGCCCTTCAGCCACCGGGAGAACCAGCGCTCCCAGACCAGGCGCAGGTCGACGGTGCCCCGGGCGCTGATCGCCAGGTCACCCGCCACAGCCTGCCCGGTGACCACGGCAGCATGGTGATCCCACGGCCCGACCACGAGGGACTGCCTGTCAGCCGCCGGTGACAACTTCCGCATCTGATGGAAATGGTGGTATTCGCCCGCCGCGCAGGCATCGAACCACCCGGTCAGGTGCAGGACCGGAATGTCCATCTGCTCATAGCCGCTGATGTCGAGCGAGTGCCAGTAGCCGTCGTAGGTGGAATGGTCGAGCGCCTCCTGCCAGGCGGCGAGCGGGCGCCCGGTGTCGGCGTCCAGCGTGCGCAGGTCGGGGTGGCCTGCGAGCCAGGCCCAGCTCGGGAACGGTACCGGCTGCACGACCCGGCGCGCCGTGCGGTTCAGCCACTCCAGGTAATCCGAGGCGAAGAACGCGCCGAACCGGTACGGCCAGTCACGGAACCAGCGCCCGGGACTCCCGCTGGTCACCATCGCGGCCAGGTGAGCCGGATGGCGGGCGGCGGCGGCCCACTGTACCCAGCCCTCGTAGGACCCGCCGAGCATGCCCACCTTGCCGCTGCACCACTCCTGCTCAGCGATCCACTCGACGGTG
The DNA here is from genome assembly GCA_035606435.1 of Streptosporangiaceae bacterium. Taxonomy (GTDB): domain Bacteria; phylum Actinomycetota; class Actinomycetes; order Streptosporangiales; family Streptosporangiaceae; genus Chersky-822. Next base: position 5,061 of record DATNFM010000089.1, read on the forward strand.
TCGTGGCCGTCGCCGAACTCACTGATCCACGGCTCCCAGTCGCCGTCGGAGTCACCTCGACCGCGAACGTCCTGGGCCACGACCGCGTAGCCATAGTCGGCAAAGAAATCGGCCCAGCCAAGGATGCGGTCATTGACCTTCGAGTACGGCGTGCGGATCAAGATGGCCGGCCAGGCCGCAGCCGACGAGGCCCCGGTCGTACCGGGCAGCGTCACGTCGGTGGACAAGCAGACACCGTCGGCCATCGGCACCTGTTGGTCGAAGAGTCGCCCGGCCATGATCACCTCCAGACCGCGCGGAAAACCCGCAGGAAGTTGCCGCTGGCGATCCCGGCGATCTGCTCGGCGGTATAACCACGGCGGGCAAGCGCGGGGCCGATGTTGCGCAGGTCGGCGAAGCCCGCGATGCCGGGCGGGTAGGTCCACGGAGGCCGGGGGTAGGTGTCCTCCTCGTACCCGAAGTAGTCGTAGTCCTCCTCGGTCTCGGTGGCGAAGTCCAGGCCCAGGCCAACGTGCTCGGCGCCGACGAGACCAGCCAGGTAATCGACGTGGTCCAGCACCTTGTCCAGGTCAGCGTCGGCGGCGCTGACGAAGCCGGGGAACGCGCAGACGCCGATCACTCCGCCGCTCGCGGCGACGGCCTTGATCTGCTCGTCGGTGAGGTTGCGCCGGCTGTCGTAGACGCCGCAGGCGTTGCCGTGGCTGACGATCACCGGTGCCGCGCTCGCCTCGATCACCTCCAGGCTGGTCCGCCGCCCGACGTGGGCGATGTCCACGGCGATGCCGAGTTCGTTCATCCGGGCGATCGCCGCCCGGCCGAGCTTGGACAGGCCGCTGTTGGCTCGCTCCAGGCAGCCGTCGCCGAGCCGGTTCCTGGCGTTGTAGGTGGGCTGCATGACCCGGACGCCGAGCGCGTGGTAGGCGTCGAGCAGGTTCACGTCGGCCTCGATGGGATCGCCGCCCTGGAAATGCAGCACAACCGCCAGATCTCCGGCCGCGTGCGCCGCGTCAATGTCGGCGGAGCACCGGGCGATGCGGAACCCCAGCGACGACTGGCGCTCCAGCGACAGCCAATGCGCCAGCGCGGCAACCGTGTACCGGGAGTCCTCGATCGAGGCGACCGTGGCCAGCACCGTCGTCACCTCGCCAGCCCGCAGGTCAGGCAGGTACTTCGCCAGATCCCTCGGCTGGATCAGCGGACAGGCGGCATCAAGGTAGCCCTTCATGCACTAAAACCTACCGTAATAAAACCTTAGGTGTAAGATAAGAACCTCGTTACATCGCAGGATGGGGGCACGCGCCGATGCCGGTCAGCCAGCAGGTTCTGCAAGATCAGCTCAGCGAGCTAGTCGCTAAGCACCGGGTACCGGGAGCGGTGGTCGCGGTCTGGCACGACGGCGCGCTCATCACGGCGGCGGCCGGCGTGGCGAACCTCAACACCGGCGCTGCGATGACCGTCGATACGGCCTTCCTGACCGGCTCGATCACCAAGGTGTGGGCGACGACGATGTTCATGACGTTCGTCGAGGAAGGCCTGCTCGACCTGGACGTGCCGATCGTCCAGTACGCGCCCGACATCCAGTTCGGCGCCGACGTGGACGTGGCGAGATCGCTCACCTTCCGCCACCTGGTCAATCACTCGAACGGGGTGGACTCCTCAGACCTGTTCGCCAAGACGCGCCCTTACCCCGAGGGCGTCGAGGACTACCTGGGACCCCTGGCCCAATCGGGGAAGCTGACCGACCCCGGGATCGTCTCCTCGTACAACAACGCCGGCTGGATCATCGCGGAGCTAGTCCTGCGGCGCCTGACCGGCACTGACTTCGTCCAGCACCTGGACCAGCGAGTAGTCAAGCGGCTCGGCCGGAAGCGCACCGTCTTCTCCGCCCGCGAGGCGATGCTGCACCGGACCGCCATCGGCAGCTACGCGGCCAGCGACGGCACTCATGCCGCCACGACGCAGTTCATGTATCCCGACACCTGGGCCGCGCCGGGCACCATGACGATCACCACCGCCCTGGACCAGATCGCGTTCCTGCGGACGCATCTCGACGGCGGGGTGCTGCCGGACGGAACGAGGCTGCTCAGCCAGGAGTCCGTCGAGGCGATGCAGACGCCGACCAGTCCTGACCCGACCGGCCCGGACAGCGGCTTCGGCCTGGGCTGGATGTACAACCAGCACGACGGCACGCGCATCTTCTCCCACGGCGGCGGCTCACTCGGCGGAGTGGCGCACGCCCAGATCTCGCCACGGGACGGTTTCGCGATGGCTTCCTTCGCGAACAGCAACATCGCAGGACCGCTGCACAACGATCTCGTCCGCCTGGTGCTGCCCGAGCGGCCATCCCCGCTGGCTCCGATTACCGGAGAGATCCGCAGCGACGTGCCCCTCGACCCTTTCCTCGGCAAGTTCAGCCGCGTGAGCACGCGCACGGAAATAGCGCGCGCCGGCGATCACCTGCTCGTGCGAGAGACCGAGATACCGGAGGAACTGGTCGGGATCGAGTCGGGCGACCCGGACGCGACCACCGAGTTCCGGGTCGCCCCCATCAACGCGAACACGCTGGTTTCCTGCGACGAGCTTCTGGGCGGGCCGCGGTCGCTGACCTTCCACGAGGACAAAGACGGCAGTTTCCAGCTCATGTACACCGGCCACCGGCTCGCCCGGCGCGCGGCATGACGTTCTTGCTCAGCGCCAGCATGATCCGGCGGCTGGTCACGATGAACGACGTGATCGACGCCGTCGGCCAGGCGGCCATCCAGCGAGCCGCCGGAACCCTCCTAGCGGCGCCGCGAGTCGCTCTGCCCGGCGGAAAAACCCTGCTGATGGCCGGGGAGTCGGCCGAGCGCGACGGCGTGGCCACCAAGGTCGTCTCCGTGGCACCGGCCAACCGGGCCTGCGGCCTAGCCACGATCCAGGGCCTCGCATCCTGGCTCGACTACGCCACTCGCCGCCCGTTGCTGATCGCCGACGCCACCGCCGCCACCGCGCTGCGCACCGGAGCCCTGGCCGGCGTGGCGACCAAGGCCCTGGCGCCGCCGGGGGCCTCGGTGCTAGCCATGGTCGGCACCGGCGGAATGGCCACCTCGCTCGTCGAAGCCTGCGCCGCTGTCCGGCCGATTACCCGCGTGCTGCTCACCAGCCTGCACCGAGAGTCGGCGCAGGAGTTCGGCCGACGGCTCAGCGAACTCCATCCGCAGCTAGACGTCCGCAGCTGCGCGGGCGTCAGCGAGGCAGTGAAGGACGCGGATATCGTCTGCCTTGCGACGACCGCCGTCGAAGCGCTGGTAGAAGACCACGGCCTGCGACCCGACGTGCACATCAACGCGGTCGGCGCTTACCGGCCGGACATGCGCGAACTCGGATCCTCAGTCCTGCGGGCAGCGACCCTGGTGTGCTCCGACGACCCGCACGGGGCGCTGCGCGAGGCCGGTGACCTCATGGATGCAGTGACCAGTGGCGCGCTCAGCGCGGAGTCCATCATCGACCTCGGCGCCGTTGATGGTTACGACCTCGCTCAGCGCACCGGAATGACGATCTTCAAGTCCGTCGGGACCGCCATGGCCGACCTTGCCTTGCTGGAGCTCCTGTGGCAGCGCGCCACCGAGGACGGCACGATCCCCAGCTTCGAGTTCTCGGCGTGACCGCCGCCCAGACCCGCCTGGCCACCAGGTTCGCCTGGGAACAGCACTGCTGCCTGCCGCTGGAGGCCGACTGCGACCTCGCGCCCCTGGACCGGTACCGGCACGTCGGCGTTGGCTACGTGAGCGTCAACGTCGGCTACGCGCCCCACGACATCGGCTCCACCATGGCTGTCCTCAGCTCGTGGCGCCGCCAGGTATCTCTGGCCAGCGAGAAGTTCCAGCTCGTCGGGACCGCCGACGACATCGTCGGGGCGCGGGAAGCGGACCGGCTGGTCGTCGGGTTCGACCTGGAGGACACCAACCCGCTGGGCGGCGAGATCGGCATGATCGAGGCTTACTACGACCTCGGCGTGCGCTCGATGCTGCTTACCTACAACGGCGAGAACCTCGCCGGGTTCGGCTGCCATGCGCCCAGGGACGACGGGCTCACCGCCTTCGGCCGCGACGCCGTCGAGGAGATGAACCGGGTCGGCATGATGGTCGATGTCTCGCACTGCGGCTACCGGACCTCGATGGAGGCGATCGAGCGATCGAGCGCTCCGGTGATCTTCAGCCACTCCGCGATGCGCGGGGTCTGGGAGCACGACCGGAACATCCGCGACGACCAGGTCCGCGCCTGCGCCGCCACCGGCGGGGTGATCGGCATCAACGGCGTCGGCATCTTCCTCGGCGACAACGACGCCAGCGCCAGCGCGATGGCGCGGCACATCGACTACGCGGTCCAGCTGGTCGGGCCCGAGCACGTCGGAATCGGCACCGATTACGTCTTCGATAACGACGACCTGAGCCAGGAACTAGCCAAGAACACGCAGGTGTTCCCCGCGAGTTACCAGGGCTGGGACGCCTACAAGTTCCTCGAGCCCGAGCAGTTGCCCGCCCTGGAGACCGAACTGCGAGGGCTCGGTTACTCGGCCGGCGACCTCGCCGCGATCATGGGCGGGAACTTCCTCCGGGTCGCGAAGGCCGTCTGGAAGTAAGTACGTTAAAAACAACCGCAAATTTTTATATATAAAGCTTGGCGGGGCCTTTCCGCGCGGTATCCAGAGGCCGGTCAAGCTCGGGGCAGAACCTGGACCTCAAGGTGCGACGGATGCTCGGGGTCGTGGAAGATCCTCTGCTGGGCCGGGACGGGCTCGCCGGGTTGCCCGCCCAGATTGGTGTTCCGGTCGAACTTGGGGAAGTCTCCGGAGGAGATGTCGACCCGCAGCCGGTGCCCGGCCCTGAACCGGTTCGCCGTCGCCCACAAGTCGATCTCGAGCCGGTACACCCGGCCCGGCTCCAGGAAGCTGGGCTCGGCGCCGACATCGCGATAGCGAGCCCGAAGCGCGCCTGCTTGCAGCTGGATAGCGCGGCCGTCGGGGAACACGTCCGTCAGTCGCGCGACGAAGTCGGTGTCGACGGCGCTGGAGCTGGCGTAAAGGACCATGCGCAGCGGCCCGGCGACGTCGAGGTCCTCGGAGAGCGGCTCGGTCGAGTAGGTCAGCACATCCGGCCGCGCCTGGACGTCGCTGACATCAACGCTGCCGGGCGGGTACACCCAGGAGACGATGCTGCCGCCTTTGGTGGGCGGCGGATCGTGCGGATCGTAGGCGTAATCGTCGGGCTCGGCGGGCGATTGCGGCGCCTGGCTGGCGAGCGAGCCGTCCGGGCCCAGGTAGAAACGGGCCGGCTCGGCGTCGCGGATGGGCCACGAGTCCGCCGCGCGCCATTCGTTGGCCCCCATCAGGTAGTAGATGACGGTCGGCCAGGAACTCGCCGTGCCCTCGCGCACCGCCTGGTACCAGCGAGCCTGCATCTCGATGATGCCCGCGGTCCGGTAGGGCCGGTCGAGTTCCGGGTGGCCTTCCCGGCCCTCGTGGTACCCCGCGTGGCCGTGCGCGCTCGGGGCGATGATCATGCGGTTCTGCGAGCGAAGCGGCTCGGGAGCGGCCCGGTCAAGCAGGTCCCAGGTGGCGAACAGGTCGTTCAGGCCCCAGTCGTACCAGCCGCTGACCAGCAGGGCCGGCGCGTGCAGGGACCGGGCTACCTCCTCCATATCGGTATGCGGAAGGGTGTGCCGGTCGTGCGAGATCGTGGGGCCGAAGATCTGAGATAGCGACTCGACCTCGACGATGGTGACGTGCGGTGCGCCGGTGATCTCCTTGACGAGCTCGACTCGGTCGGCGTCGGACAGCGAGCAGTAGTACGCCCACAGCCGTTGCTGCGCCGCATAGGGCGACAGTCCGGCTAGCTCGGGAAGACGCTTGAACACCGCGTCCGGCAATGGCCTGAACAAGGGCTCGTTGAAGTACCCGGTGGCCAGCGTCTCGTCGAGCATGATGGCTTCGAGATCTTCGTAGGAGACATCCTGGAGGTCAGCGCTGTTGCCCATGGACTTGGCGTAGGCGTTGAGGAACATGTGCAGGTGGACGGTGTTGATCCCGATGCCCAGTCCGCTGACCTCGGGGACGATGGCCGACATCGCCGAGTGCATGGCCATGCACCACTGGGTCTGCCCGACGTAGGAGCCGCCGGTGGAACCGATGAAGCCGTCGTACCAGTCCTGGTGCGTGATCCATTCGATGAGGTCGTAACTGTCCTCCGGTTCGCGGAGGTAGTAGTCCCAGAAATCCGGCTCGCTGCCGCCTGTGCCCCGGCAGTCCTGGGCGACAACGACAAAGCCGCGCCGGGCGAGCGAGATGAACGCTCCGACGTTGGCGTCGGCGTCGCGCTCGTAGGGCGTGCGCATGACGACAGCGGGCGCGGGAGTTCGCGGGGGCAGGTACAGATCGGTCGCGAGGCGGATGCCGTCTCGCATCGGGACCATGACCATGCTGATCTTGATGTCCGGCACGGTGAATCGCGGAGAGGCCATCTTGGCCGGTTCGGCCAGCAGCTGAGCGAACTCCGGTGCGATCTCCGCCATGCGAGGGGTTCCTAACTCTTCTTCCAGACCGCGTCGAATACGCGCAGCCAGTTCTCGCCGAGAATGCCGCGCACGTCTTGCTCGCTGAAGCCGCGTTCAAGCAGGCGGCCGGTCAGGTTCGGCAGGCCGCAAGCGTCGTCGAGTCCGCTCGGATAGTGCCAGGGCGGCGGCGGATAGCTCTCGCGGGTCCAGTGACCGGCCGCGATGAGCTGGTCATACTCCGCCAACGGCAGATCGCGAGTCGTGTAGTCCAGGCCGATGGCGACGTGAGCGGGCCCGACTAGGTCGGCGATGTAAGCCATGTGGTCTATGAACTGATCGAGCGTCGGCGTGGTGCTGTCGGCTACGAAGGCGGGGTATCCGTTGATGCCGATGACGCCGCCGCTGCTCGCGAGTGCCCGGATGAGGTCGTCTTTCAGGTTGCGCCGGCTGGGGTGTACCGCGGCCGCGTTCGAATGCGAGGCGATGACCGGCGCCGTGGAGGCCTCGACGGCATCCAGGCTCGACGCGGACCCGGTGTGCGATACGTCGACGACGATTCCCAGGCGGTTGAGCTCCGCCACGAGCTGGCGGCCGAACCGGCTGAGCCCCGCGTTGCCGGGTTCCTCGCAGCCGTCCGCGGCCAGGGCCCGGACGTTGTAGGCGAGCTGAACGACCCGGACTCCTAGCCGCCAGTAGATCTCGGCTAGCCCGAGGTCATCCTCGAACGGGCCGGTCCCCTGGAAGTGCAGTACAACCGCGAGCTTGCCGTCACGCTTGGCCGCGCGGATCGTCTCGGTGTCGGTGGCCAGGCAGAGCTGGTCTGTGTCCCTGACCAGGCGGAAGACTTCGCCGAGCCGGCGGAGGGTGTCGCGGGAATTCTCCAGGGACGCGACGCTTACCACGCAGCCGCTGGCGCCGCCTTCTGACCAGGTAGAGAAGGCCTTCACCCAGTGCTCGCCTGGGCAGGTACCGTCGATCACGACTGCGCCTGAATGGACCGAGAGGCTCACGGCCCGCATCACCCCAGTTCCAGTTCCAGTTCCAGCCCCAGGCCGAGCGCCTGCCCAGGCCGAGCGCTAATCGGATGCGACCGAATATTATGTGTGATACCTTAGAAGGTAACGTATATCGCGTCAAGCCGTGGCTTGTGAGAGCATTAGGCAACGAATCCACGATCTGGAAGGCTGGCCCACGTGACTGGCCACGACTCGATCTCCGACCCCAGCGCCGACGGCATCAAGCTCCAGGCCGACAGCCTTCGAGATCAAGCACTGCGGGTGATCCGCGCGAGGATCATCTCCGGGGCCATGCGGCCGGGCAAGCTCTACGCGCTCGGGGCAACCGCAAGCGAGCTTGGGGTGTCCGTCACGCCGGTCAGGGAGGCTGTGCTGGAGCTGGCCAGGGAGCACCTGGTCGAACTCGCCCGCAACCGGGGCTTCCGGGTCCGGGAGATGAGCGAGCACGAACTCAACGAGATCGTCGAATTCAGGAAGATCATCGAGGTCGGCGCCGTGCGCTTGGTGGCGGAACGCAAGCTGCTCAACGAGGCCAGCGGCTTGCAGGCACTTGCCAGTGCCACGGAAAAGTACGCGGCCACGGGCGACTGGGTAGGGTTCCTCGATAGCGACCGGGACTTTCATCTGGGGATCATGGGTCACCTGGAGAACGAGAGGCTCCTTCAGGTAGTGGGCTCGCTGCGGGATCAGAGCCGGCTTTATGGCCTCGACTACGTCGCCGGGACCGACAGCCTCACTCAGTCGACGCACGAGCACGCCGCCCTGCTCAAGGCAATCATCGCCGGCCAGGCCGACGAAGCCGCCGCCATCATGGATAAGCATCTGCAGCACGCGCGGGGAATCTGGGCCGGGAAGGCCGAGCCGGGTAGCGACAAGCCGTAGCCGCCCCGCAATCCACTGATCCTTCACTCCCAGTCCCCGCCAGCCCCGGCGCCCCTCTAGCCCCGCTGTGCCGCGCCGGCGGGCCGTGCGCGGACCTCTTTAATGCCATGTCGACCGCTTTCGCATGCCTTGACACCCCTGTCGGCCCGAGTAATATAAGAGGCCTTAGGTATCGACATATCACCCGTCCGCCAGATTGGGTGGAGAGGGGTCGCCGTGCTACCCAAGTCACGAAGAATGTCTTCGAGAATTGCCAGCCTGTCGGCAGTCGGTGCCGTGCTCCTGGGCAGCGGTTTGCTCGCAGCCTGCTCGTCAGGAGGAAGCTCGGGCAGCTCAGGTCCCGCCAGCAGCGAGATCCCCCAGTTCACGGTGGGGTTCGATCCGGCCGTCTCCACGCTTAACTACGCCAAGAGCAACATCGGCTACCAGCTCGGCGGCCTGATCATGGAACCGCTCTTGATCGCGTCCAAGTCCGGCCAGTTGCTGCCGTGGCTGGCCCAGTCGTGGAAGCAAACGAGCCCGACCACCTACGTGTACAACATCCGCCACGGGGTCAAGTTCTCAGACGGCGACACTCTTACCGCGGCCGACGCGGCGTTCTCGCTGAACTACTACCGTTCGCCCGGCTCGCTCGACGCCTATAACTTCCCGACCACGCTGAAGAGCATTACCGCCACCGGTACGGAAACCCTGACCGTCACCTTGACCAAGCCAGACGCGGCCTGGGCGGTCGTGCCCGCCGGGGACAACCTCGGGATCTTCGAGAAGAAGTGGTTCGAGGAGCACAAGTCCACGTTCGGGCAGCCGGGCACCGGCGTCATGGGCACCGGCCCCTGGGTGCTGGGGAGCTACAACGGAACCACCAGCGCCGAACTGACGGCCAACCCCCACTACTGGCGCGGAGCGGTCAACATCAAGAAGGTTTCCGCCCAGTTCTTCTCTAGCGAGACCAGCGAGGCCCTCGCCTTCCGCGATGGTGAGATCAACCTCGCCTTCCCGATCGACAGCAAGGCCTTCGCCTCATCCTCCGGCCAGCCTTTGACCACCGTTCCCAGCTATGCGGTCCAGGGCTGCTTCTTCATGAACGTGCTGCAGAAGCCCTTTGACAATGTCCACGTGCGCCGGGCTGTGGCCTACGCGCTGAACCGCACCGCCCTCATCAATGCCTGGGGCGGCTACGCGACGCCGGTCTACCAGTTCCTGACGGCCGGGCTGCTGGAGAACGTCGGCACCGCGGCCCAGGTCAGCGAGGCGCTGAAGACGGTTCCGACGTACCCGTTCAACCTGGCGAAGGCCAAGGCGGAGATGGCGAAGTCACCCTATTCCCACGGCACGACGGCGACGATCAGCGTCGAGAGCGCCGGCTCTTTCCCGAACGTGAGCCAGGTGATCCAAGCCGAACTCGCCCGGATCGGGATCCACCTCAATCTCAAGGTAATGACCGCCGATGCGCAAACCGCCAACGAGACCTCGGCCAACCGCAAGGGCATCCTGACCAACTTCACCTACAGCGGCGCGGTCTCCAGGGACCCGGGCGAAGCCTTCGACTTCCAGATGGGAAGCTCCAACATCAGCGCGGGCAACTGGAACACCATGAACTGGGCCCCGCCCTCGATGGACAAGCTCATCGATGAGGGCTTCGCCACGACGGACAATGCCGCCCGCCTGCGGATCTACCAGCAGATAGACACCGCGTACGCGCAAGCGTCCGTGTTCGTCCCGCTCTTCAACGAGGACGCGACCGTGGCGCTGTCGAGCGCCTACACCTGGCCCGACTTCAACGGCTACTACTACGACCTCGGACCCTGGCTGCTAGGGGTGCACAAGAAGTGATTGTCGGCAAGGGGCAGTGCGGATTCCGGACTTTCGTCCGGAATCCGCACTGCTTGTGTTTGCCAATCCAGCAGGACGCGGCCGGGTCTGCTGCCCCTCCGGCCTGGGTAGGCAAACACGGGCAGTGGGGTCTCCGGACGGCAGTCCGGAGACCGCACTGGCGCGAAGGCGGTGGCTGACGCTTGAGCGGCGGGAGATTGCTCGTCTTCGTCCTTCGGCGGCTCGTCGTCCTCGCCGTACTGCTCGTCGTGATCTCGTTCGTGACCTTCACGCTGCTCGAGATCGCGCCCGGCAACCTGATCGACATCCTGCTCGGTGCCAGGCCGCATACGGCCGCGACCGTGCGGGCGCTGACCAGGGAATACCATCTCAACAAGCCATTCCTCGTCCAGTACTGGCTCTGGGCCCGCCAGGCGGTGCTGCTGCGCTTCGGGACTTCGATCCAGACGTCCCTTCCGGTCGCAAGCGAAATCGGATCGCGCCTGGGATTGACGCTGTTCCTCGGGGTCTATTCCTTTGTCCTGACCATGGTGCTGGGGATCGGCTTTGGCGTGGTGGCGGCGCTTAAGCGGGGCGGTGTCGTCGACCGGGCGCTGACTGGCGCGGTCATGTTTGGTCTTTCCACCCCGGCCTTCGTCGCCGCGGTGGCACTGCTCTATCTCTTCGCGATCAAGGTCCGCTGGTTCCCCGCGTACGGGACGGGCTCGGGATTCCTCGACCAGTTCTGGCACCTCACCCTTCCGTCCGTGGCCTTGGCCGTCACAACCGTGGCGTACGTGTCCCGCCATACCAGGGCCGCGATGATCGGCGTCCTCGATCAGGACTACGTCGTGTTCGCGCGGGCGCGCGGGCTCTCTTGGAGACGGGTGCTCTGCACCTACTTGCTGCGCAACGCCCTCATCCCGGTGATCACGATCAGCGGTGTCATCTTCTCCTCGCTGATCGTGGGCGTGGTCCTGGTGGAAGTCGCCTTCTCGCTGCCCGGGCTCGGCTCGCTTCTGGTCACGGCGGCGACCTCGAAGGACATCACGGTGCTCCAGGGCGTCGTGCTGCTCTTCGCCGTCGTCATCGTTGTCGCGAACCTGCTCGCAGACGTCATCTACATGGTCGTTGATCCGCGCATTCGGGTTGGAGAGCGCTCGACGTGACCGCAGATCCTGTCATGGTCCTGGCCGAATCCAGGAAGGCGCTGGGCGCCCGCGCCCGCAGCCGGGTACGGTCCCCCATCGTCTGGCTATCCATTGTGGTGATGGCCGGCGTACTGGTGATGGCGATCTTCGGCGCTCTTATCGCCCCGCTCAGCCCGTCTGCTCAGCACCTGTCCATCACTGATGCCCCGCCGTCGGCCGCGCACTGGCTGGGGACCGACTCGCTGGGCCGGGACGTGTTCTCGCGGGTCATTGCCGGGGCCCGCAGTGCCTTCTTCGGACCGTTGGTCATCGCTGCCGCCTCATTCTTCCTGGGCAATCTGCTGGGACTGTTCGCGGGTTACCGGGGTGGACTGGCCGACGCGGTGATCATGCGATGGGTAGATTTCATGTGGTCTCTCCCTTCCCTGGTCATCCTCGTCGTCGTCGCTGGAGCGGTCGGCAGCAACTACTGGCTGGCGGTCCTCGTGCTCATCATTCTCACCGTGCCCTTCGACACGCGGGTGATCCGGGGAGCGGCGCTGGAGCAGAGACCGCGCCCGTACGTGGAAGCGGCGCAGACCCTCGGAGTGCCCCGGTGGAAGATCATGGCCTTCCACGTCTGGCCGAACGTCTCCCCTGTTGCCGTGGCGAACACCTGCCTGGTGTTCGCCGGATCCCTGGTGACCTTGGCCGGCCTGGCGTTCCTCGGGCTCGGCCTGCCGCCCGGGATCCCGGACTGGGGGCTGATGCTGTCGCAGAACGAGGCTCTTCTTTTTACTAATCCGCTCGCTACCATCGCCCCCGGCGTGATGATCGTCCTGACGGCGATATCGATGAACCTGATCGGTGACTGGCTTTATGAGCACCTCGCCAGCCAGGGGGGCAGCCGGTGATTCGAGGCACGCAGGACGCGGCCGCCGACCCGGTGCTCGAGGTCGACGGGCTCAGGATCGAGCGCGCTCTTCCTGGCCGTCGTGACACGATTGTCACTTCCGTAAATCTCGCTCTTGGCCGTGGGGAAACGATCGGGATCGTCGGCGAGTCGGGCAGCGGCAAGTCGATGACCGCCCGTGCGATCATGGGTCTCCTGCCCGCTGCCCTGACTGCCAGTGGCACGATCCGCTATCGGGAACGCAACCTGCTCGAGCTCAATGAGCGTGGCTGGCGGGCAATGCGCGGCAGCGAGATCGGCCTGATCATGCAGGACCCGTTCACGATGCTGAACCCGGTCCTGACCTGCGGGACCATCCTCAGCGAGTCCCTACCGCCCGAGCGGCGCCTGCGCCGGAGTGAGCGGCAGGCCGAGGTGGTACGCCGACTGGCCGAGGTGGGGATCCGTGACGAATCGGTGGCCGACCGCTATCCATTCCAGCTATCGGGCGGGATGCGGCAGCGGGTGGGGATCGCCGCGGCCCTGGCCCGCGACCCGCGCGTCCTGATCGCCGACGAACCCACCACCGCACTCGACGTCACCACCCAGCGGGAAGTCCTCGCGCTGATCAAGGGCATCCAGGCAGCGAGGGACATGAGCCTGGTCCTGATCACGCACGACCTGCGGGTCGCTTTCGCGGTGAGCGACCGTATCTATGTGCTCTACGCCGGATCCCTGGTCGAAGTGAGCAGCTCGGCCGAACTCGACGCCGAGCCTTTGCATCCCTACAGCCTCGGGCTGCTCCTCTCCGAGCCGTCGGCCGAGCAGCGCGAACGCGAACTGGTCGCGATCCCGGGTTCGGTCCCAGCCCCCGATGAGGTGGCGGGCTCGTGCGTGTTCGCCCCCCGCTGCAGCTGGGCAGCCGCGGCCTGCCGCGAGCGAACCCCGCCACTAGCCGAAGTCGCCCCAGGCCGCTTGTCCGCCTGCGTCCGCCTGCCCGAAATCCGCGACGAGATGGCCGCCATGCGACGCCGGGGCCAGCCAGAGGACTCTCCTCGCGTTTCAGCGCGAAAGGAGCCGGCTGCGCTCATAACTGTCCAGGACGCCAGAAAGGTCTTCAGGAACGGCAACCGCGCGGTCACCGCGCTCGACGGCGTCTCGATCGAGGTCGGCGAGCACGAAAGCGTAGGGATCGTCGGCGAGTCCGGCTCCGGGAAGACCACCCTGGCCCGCATCCTCGTCGGCCTGGAGCAGGCCACCAGCGGTCAGATCGCCATCGACGGCATCCCTGCGGGCAACTGGGCGAGCCTGAACGCGAGAGACCGCCGCAAGCTTCGCAACACGGTCCAGATCGTTTTCCAGGATCCCTACTCCACCCTCAACCCGATGCGCAGCATTGGCTCGATCCTCTCCGAAGCGGTATCCATCGGCGAGCCGGAGCGGAAAGACCGTGACGCCGAAGTCAGCAATCTGCTCCGCTCGGTCGGCCTCCCCGCCGACTACGCCGCGCGCAAGCCGGTCGCCCTGTCCGGCGGCGAACGCCAGCGCGTCGCCATAGCCCGGGTTCTCGCCGCCCAGCCGCGCATCCTCATCTGTGACGAGCCCGTCTCAGCGCTCGATATGTCCGTTCAGGCGCAGATCCTCAACCTGCTCATCAGCCTGCGTTCGCAGCGGGGGCTCGGCTACCTGTTCATCACGCATGACCTCGCCATTGTCCGCCAGGTCACCGAGCGCATCTACGTCATGCACGGAGGCAGGGTCGTCGAGGCCGGCCCAACCGAGGAGGTACTCAGCAACCCCCGCGACCCCTACACCGTTGCTCTGCTCAACTCAGTACCGCGGCCAGAGCCCGATTGGCTCACCACGTCGAGCTAATGCGGTTCCACGACAGCCGGTACGGCATCAGGCTCGGCCAGGTCTGGGCCGCCAGTAACCCGACTTGGCTCGGCTCACGATCTTGAAGTTCCGGCCAGCTCGACGTGCTGGCCTGCGGGTACTTGCCGTCTTCGGCCCGGGGATGCGCACTAAGGACCGGCGTCCTGGCCGGGTCGCGTGGTCAGGCGCTGAGCCGGCGGCACGGCACCAGGACGGGCTGGCGCACGGCACCAGGTCGGGCTGGCGCACAGTGCCCGCGGCAGCAGCGCTGACGCGCGGCAGCAGCGCTGACCCGCGGCCGCCGCAACTGGCCAAGGACATGCGACAGCGCTGACCCGCGGCCGCCGCAACTGGCCAGGGACATCCGACAGCGCTGACCCGCAGCCGTTGTCCTGGCAGCGCCGCCGGGTCAGCGCTGCTGCCTGGTCCCGGGCAGCCGCGACAGCGTTGACCCGCCACCGCCACCGTTTTTCCCCGCCGGCACCGTGTTCCTGCGCCGTTTGTACATGCTGTTCTCATCGAGCACGGCACCCGGCGCGTGCATCTGGCAGGTATCGCCGCCCATCCGACCGGCGACTGGGTGACCCAGCAGGCCCGCAATTTGCTGATGCACCTCGGACCCGACTTTGATCAGGCTAGTGCGCACCGCTGTCAGCGCTTTTGATCGTGGCGAGGCTCGCGGGGGTCGTCGGCGGTGAGCCGGTGGCGGTGGTGCGGGCGGCGATCTTGGTCAGTGACCGGATCGCGCGCAGGGCCCGGCCCGGTTTGCCGGTAATATTGCCGTTCGCGGGATTTCGTCTCCGCCACTTCCCATCCGTAGCGACGACTTGCCATTCATTGCGACGACTTACCCGACGTTACCGTCGCGACAAATGCCGTATACCCGCCAGACCTCCGCTCTAACGGATGGGAAGTCGCCGCTACGGATGGGAAGTCGCCGCCGGATGGGAAGCCGGCAGCCTGACAGACTGGTTACGTGACAAGAGACCCGCAGGTCAGCGGCTGGCGATCCAGGGAACTCCAGGCGCCTCGTGCGAACGCGATCGCGGAACGATGGGTCGAAAGCGCCCGCCCTGAGTGCCTGGACCGGATGCTGATCGCCGGTGAACGCCACCTGCGACTGGTGCTCGGCGAATACGCCAAGCACTACAACACGCACCGGCCCCACCGGTCACTGCAGCAGAACCCACCTGCCGGAGCCGCCCGCATACGCCAGATCCAGACGCAGACAACTGGGTTCAGCGCCGGGACCGGCTCGGCGGATT
The DNA here is from genome assembly GCA_035606435.1 of Streptosporangiaceae bacterium. Lineage (GTDB taxonomy): Bacteria > Actinomycetota > Actinomycetes > Streptosporangiales > Streptosporangiaceae > Chersky-822. Next base: position 20,464 of record DATNFM010000089.1, read on the forward strand.
GATCCGGGAGTACTCCCTGGTCGCGTAAGGTGACAGCCTTTTCGGCACCCACAAGCCGGCCGACGTCGACTAATGCGCGGACTTCCAGCGCCCAGTCATGTTGCAATTATTGCGAATCAGCATTAAATGCGCCATGCGGTAATTTACCGTAAGCGTGGGATGAAATGCGGGGCAGAGCGCCTCGGGCGAGGACCAGTTCCAACTGCGCACCCCGTCGCATAGCCAGCCAGGCATCACGAACCTGGCCAGGACGCCCGCTATTACCAGCAGCCCCCAGCAGTCCCTCGGATTTACCTCGCCAATCCGTCAAAATCGGTAGCAATTCTGCCGCGAAAAAGATGCATTGACAGTTTCAGTTAGCCCGGCTTAAGATTTTTGGCGTATCGGGGTTATTGCGTCAGACCCCTGACGTGTATGGCAAGTGGCCGCATTAGCGTCAGCTAATGTCTTTATCGCGCAATTGGCTGGAGTGGCGATTCGTCATGCCCTGATCACGGTCAACACAGGTTCCGGATCGGGAGGGCACGGTAAAAATGGCAGAACGAAGCGTATGGGGAGTCGTATCGCCGAAGGGGGAGATACTCTCCGGCACGGGCTTCCTGGTCGATCACGCGAATACCGGAATATACACCATCTTGTTCAAGGACCCATTCAACGTCGTACCTGCTGTCTCGGTCACCCAGATCTACCCCAATGACATTCACAACCACACCGGTGGCGACACCCGCGACAACGCGGTGCTGATCGGCATCGTCAACGACCGGTTCAAGGTCAAGACGGGCCAGAGCAACGGCAGCGCCGAAAACCGCAACTTCAGCTTCATCGCCATCGGCATCTGAGCTTCCTGAGGGGAGGGGAACGTCATCAGCCGTGATCTCGTGCCGTCAGGCACCGCCGGACCCGGAGCCCGCGTCTTCCAGCTCGACGCGGGCAGTTTCGGGAACATTCCGCACAGCGTGAACATGTTCCGCGGTGAGGTAAACACTCCGCTGACCCTGGTCAGCCTGCCCGGGCGCAACGGCCTTTCGCTCGAGGTCACGGCTTTTTACTCAAGTAGCGTGGGGCAGTCCGCCCGGACCTGGAACGAGGACGCCCCGACCGGACTACTTGGCCTGGGCTGGTCGCTGAGCACTGACCGGGTACTGGTCGACGACAAGTCCACCGGCAATCCGCTCGACGGTGACTACTTCCTGCAAAGCGGCGGCACGGTTGACCGGCTGGAATGGTGCGGGGAGTCCGGTGGCGCGATGCTGTTTCAGTGCCGTCTGCACCCGCTCTGGCAGGTCCGTTACCTGATGGCCGAGCAGACCTGGCAGATCGTCAGGGATGACGGCTCGGTCGCCACCTACGGCGATCCAGGCCGCGAGGGCGCCATCATGTACGGCGTCGCCTGGGGCAACTGGATCGGCCCGAGCCGGGCCGCGAGCCCCAGCCTGCGCCGCTATCCGGTCGCCTGGAACCTGTCCAAGGTCACCTCGCCCTGGGGCGACGTCATGACCTGGGCCTATGACAACGACGAACTTGAGGTCGCCGGCGGGCTCAGCTACACCAGGGCCTCGTACGTGCGGATCGTCACCGACGCGTTCGGTGCGAGCGTGAACTTCCGGTACAAGCCGAAGGAGCCATTCGAGTACGCGCCGCCGCACCAGACTCCGGACGGCGCTCAGGATCCCGCCTTCCAGGACCGGTACGAGACGCGGGCGCTCGCGGGCCTGGACGTGCACGCCCGCGACGGCCAGGAAGGACTGCTCTACTCAGTCGAGTTCGACTACGAGCTGGCCAACGTGTCCGGCCACAGCGGCGACGACTTCACCAAGCGGTTCCTGCGCGGCATCCGCCAGCACAAGGCGGGTCGCCAGATGACGCCGCCGACGCGGTTCGACTACGACCTGGTCGCCGGATCGGCCAACCCGGGTGCGCTCACCGCGATCCAGTTCTCCGAGGGCGGCCGGGCCAGCTTCGACTACCGCGAGGTGACGCTCGGGACCGGCGGAGACGAGTTCAAGAAGAACATCACGGTTCGCAACCCGGTCCCCGGGAGCCGTCCGCTGGTGTTCAACGGACCTAATTACGTCGTGATCGCCTGGTACTCCGACGCCAGCGCGGTCACGGTGGTGCAGGTCTACAGCTTCGGCGGGCGCTGGTCCAGGCCGTGGTCGACAGAACTGCCGGGGCGCATCCGGCCTGAGTACGTGCGGGCCGCGACCAGCGGTGACTTCTTCGCGCTGTATCTCAGCCCGACCGGCTCGCCGTCCCAGGCCACTATCCACCTGTTCCAGCAGGACCCGGGCCGGTTCGGCGAATGGCGTGCCCATCAGCTGCGGATGCGCCGCCCCGCCACCGAGATCGCCGAGGAGACCGCGCTGCGGGCCGGCGACCGGTTCGTGGTCGCCCACATCGGCGGCGACTCGCTGGTGCATCGCTTCTGGTTCGACCCGTTCACCGAGCAGTGGCTGCACGCCGAGCACGGCCGCGGAACGACGAAGATCGCGCTGCAGGCTCTGCGCAATTACTACATCGTCGCCTGGTACGACCAGTCCTCAGGCACCGCGCCGTACCAGATCTACCACCGCGACCTGACCGGCGCCTGGCTGCCCGGGCCGACCGGCGGCGTCGGCCAGCGCTTCGACTGGGACGCCTCGTACTCGCAGAACTACTGGGCGGTAGCCGGCAACTTCGCGGTGGCCACCTACCAGGCCACCGACAACCAGGCCAAGCTGCGCATCATCTCCTGGGACGCGGCCTACAACGTCTCCCGGGATGAGATCCGCACGGGCCGGTCCCTGTCCACGGCCGTCGCCGGCGCTCTGGTCGGCAACGGCCCGCTGCTGCTCCGCTACGACGGCCAGACCTGGCGGACGTTCGAGTTCGGCACGGCCACCGGCGCGTTCGCCTTCGCCTACAGCGACGACCTCGCGGTCCGCACCGTGATCTCCGGCTCGACCAGCACGAGCACCGTCGCCGCCTACATCGCCGACTCAGGCACCTGGCGCATCGTGACCTACTCACAAGCCCTGGCCGCCACCGAAACCGGGCCCGAGGCCGGCGACCAGGCCGCGATCGATCAGATCTGGCCGCCGAGCGCAAGCGGCCCCGTCCTGAACACCGGCGATCAGATCCGCTGGCGTGAGCCGAACGGCCTGCTCACGGTGGTCGGCACGCTCCCCGTCTCGGGCGCCAAACGGTCACTGGTCAATCGCGGCCCCGGCTACCTGGCGTTCGAGGACCAGCCCGCCGACCCGTCCAAGACGACCACGTTCGCCCAGCTCTTCGCCAACGGGCAGGCGGGCGCGACCGCCAGGTTCGCCGGCCAGCGGATCGCCACCGACGACCCGATCGTGAGCGGCCAGCAGCTCGCGGGCGGCGAGGCGTTCGTCACCTACCCGGCCGGCCAGCTCGCGGCCCGGCCCACGGAGCTTTACCTGCACCGGATCCTGGACGAGTCGCTGGCCGATGAGCAGACCGTTCCGGTCGTCGGCTCGGTCACGATCAGCGACGGCTACGGCGAGCAGCTGACCACCTACGACTACGACGTCGCGCTGGCCGTGCCCGACGCTTCGGGCAAGGCCGTGCAGTTCCCGCGGGCCAGCCGGATCAGCGGCCAGGACGGTTCGGGCGGGCGAGCCGTGTACAGCTATTACAACGGATTGGAAGAAAGCAGCCTGCCGGCTCTTCGCCACACTTCCAGAGCCGCTCTCGCCGCCGCCGGACCCGCCTATAGCCTGCTCACCGGGCTGGTCAGGGAGGCCACCGTCATCGATGCCGAAGGCTTCGAGGTCTCGGCCTCGCATAGTCGGTGGAGCACGCTGCCGCTGCTGCACGGACCCGGATCGCCCATCGGGCTCCTGCTGCCGATCACCGAGCCGAAGCTGACCGGCAGCACGGACATCGTCGGACGGCTGCACCTGTTCGAGCTGCCGCCGTCCGTGGCGGCCGACTTCGACGCGGGCGTCATCCCGGCGCTGGCCCGGGCCGAGTTCGCCGGGCACGGCCTGCCGCTAGCCGACGACGCGACGGTGCGGACGCTGGCGGCCGGGACCCGCTGGGAGATCCTCAGCGGCGACCAGGAGTACCCGATCGCGGCCGGCCAGGCCAGCACGGCCAAGTCGGCCAGGAAAACGAGCCGGGCCAGGAAGACCAGCGACCGGCCGCTGGAGGTCTACGGGATCAGCCGGCAGGACGTCACCAACGTCTACGACGAGGCGACCGGCTACCTGCTTGAGCAGGTCACGACGCGCCTGAGCTCGAACGGCGAGACCGAGCAGGTCACCAGGACGCTGCTGCCGGCCTGGCGGGTGCCCAGCTACGCCGGGCTCGCCGCCGCCAGGATGCTGACCGCCCAGGCCGGCGAGACGATCACGAACGTGACCAGGCAGGTCACGGTCAGCTCGACCGCCACCACCTACCGCAGCCAGTGGCCGGCGGCCGGATCGCCCGACGGGCGGGAGCAGCCCGACGTGTGGGCCGAGTACGAGTCCTGGACCTGGCTGGGCGATCAGGAATTCGCCCCGGAGTTCGACTTCGACGTGGACGCGCCGCATCCAGGCTGGCGGCTGGGCCAGGCGTTCACCGCGCGGGCCCGCTACGGCCAGCCGAGCGTATCGGTCGACGTCGGCGGCCTGGCCACCTCGACCCTCTTCGACGCGGCCGGCCAGTACGAGGTCGCCGTCCTGGTGAACGTGGACCTGCTCAGCGCGCCGCGCTCAGCCAGCTACCTCGGCTTCGAAAGCTACGAGGACCAGCAGGGCTGGCGTCGTCCCAGCGCGCAGCCGCTCGGTGACCTGATCACCGACGACGACGCGCATACCGGCCGCCGGGCCCTGCTGCTGCCGGGCGAGAGCGACGGCTCTCCGGTCGAGGCCTTCTTCGAGATGCCGGGCGGCACCGGCCGCCTGCTGCTGGACTGCTGGGTCAAGACCGGGCCGGACTTCCCGGCCGGCGATCAGGCGGGCTGGCAGATCCAGCTTCGGTCGGCCGGCGGCGCCCAGGTCGATCGGTTCCTGCCGATCCCGGACACCGGCGGGACCTGGCAGCGGCTGTGGACCTACCTCGACCCGCCTCATCCGGTCGCGGTCACCTCGGTTACGTGCCGGGTGATGAACTCGGTTCTCGGAAACCCCGTGCTGGTCGACGACGTCCGGTTCACGCCGCTGCTCGGCGGGGTCACGGCTCGCGTCTACGACGAGTCGACCTTCGAGGTGTCGGCTCAGCTGGACACCAACAACACCGCGACCAGCTACTTCTACGACGAGTTCGGCCGCCAGATCGCGACCGCCGATGCCGGGCGACGGATACGGGCGATCGCCGGCCTGAGCTTCTCGCTCGGTGCCGGCCAGGATCGCTTCGATCCCGCGAATCCGAACGCGCAGGTCTCGGTAACCCCGGCCGGCCCCGGATTCGTCGACGAGTTCCGCGACGCGCTCGGCTGGCGGGCCCGATGGGAGGTCGAGCCACCCGAGGACTGGGCGGTCGCCGACGGCGTGCTCTGGAACTTGGGCTCCGCTCCCGGATCGGTGACCCTGCGCGAGAGCGAACAGTTTGCCCGCTACGGCGTGCGCCTCGACTTCCGCCGTCCGGACATCCCGCCGCTGCTGTCCGAGCCCGCCGGGTCCGGCCCCGACGACGCTGCCGGCGGCACCCCGGTGGCCGGGATCGCTATCGGCCGGGTGTCGGCCTCCTGGGATGCCTCGGGCGAATGGCGGCTGCTCGACGGGGACAACGTGGTCGACCGCTTCGCCGCGCCCGCGCTCGCGTCCGCGAGCTGGATGCTGGTCGCGACCGACCACTCCGTGGTGTTCTTCCTGAACGGCGAGCTGGTCCTGCGGCACTGGTTCGCCGACGAGGTGTCCGGATCGCTCAGGCTCAGCGCGGGCGGCCAGGAGCTCGGTTTCGCCCGGATCATGGTGTTCCACCAGCCCCGGCTGGAGATCGAGTACTCCGACGGCTGCGGCCTGGCCCGCCAGCTGCAGCAGCTCGGCGACGAGGGCACGCTGACCTCAGGCGCGCTGCCCGACCAGTTCGGCAGGCCGGCCATCACGACCAAGGCCATGTTGTACGCCGCCGAGCCGCCGGGCTACCGGCCGGACTTCGTGACCGGCATCGACTGGGCGACCGGGCGGCTGACCGGCGACCTCGCCGAGTACTACGCGGGCGGCGAGCGCTCCGACGACGGCGGCTATCCGTACAGCCGGGCGCTGCTCGAGCGAGCCGAGACCGATCGCGAGATCGAACTCGGCCAGCCCGGCGCGACGCTCGCCATCGGCGCGACCGCACCGCACACGGCCAGGCTCGGCTACGCGGCGAACGTCACCAGCGGGTTCCACGACAGCCTGCCCTCAGGTCAGTACCCGCAGGTCAGGCTCACCGACCAGAACGGCAACACCTCGCTGCGCTATACCGACCGAGCCGGAAACCTCATCGGCACCCGCGACGTTCCCGGGCCAGCCGGCGCCGACGCCGACGCCGACGCCGATCGCGATGAGCGGACCTCGTTCTCCTATGACGGCCGAGGCGCGCTGACCGCCATTTACCCGCCGAACTACTACGCGCCGCCGGCCGGCACCGATCCCGACGACTACGTCATCACCAGGACGGTCGACGGCCTAGGCCAGCTGCTGTCTACTCACTCCTCCGATGAGGGCACGACCGAGTACATCTACGACGCGCGCGGGCTGCAGCGGTTCGTGCTGACGCAGGCCGGGCGGTCGGGGGCCCCCGGCCGCCTCGACTGGGTTCTGTACTACAGCTATGACCTGCTCGGACGGCCCACCGAGACCGGCCAGTTCGCGACCAGGTGGGATCGGGAGCGGCTGACCGCCCTCGCGAACTCCGACTGGCCGGTCGACGCCCCCGACTGGTACGAGCGCCTCGCGTGGGACGGTGACGGCAGCGCCGCCAGCGCCATCGGCATGCACACGGCCAGCACCCGCAACCTGGGACCAGGCCGACCGGTCCTGGAGGTCAGCCTGGACTACGACCGGGCCGGTCACGTCATCCGCTACACCGAGCGCCTGGCGGGCGAGCCAGGCTGGCAGGCCGACTACGGCTACCTCGGAACCGGCGAGCTGACCAGGATCGGCTATCCCAGCGCCCCGGGCGCGGGCCAGGCCCCGATGGTCGTGACCTACGGCTATGACCTGCTCGGCCAGCTCACCCGCATCGGTACCCCCGAGGTTCCCGATCGCTTCGCCAGCTATGCCTACAACGCCAACGGCGGCCTCGAACGCGAGGTCATCGGCCTGGCCGGGCCCGACCGGGTGTCCCGGCGCTACCAGGTCAACTCACCAGGCTGGCCGGTCTCGATCGAAAGCGACGCGCTCACCGAGAAGATCTCCTACTGGGAAACCCCGGGCTACGACGGGGCCAGGTACTACGACGGCCGGGCCGCCCGGCTCGACCTGACCAGCTCGGCCGGCCTGGAGGAGTCCTGGCTGCTCGCCTACCACCGGGACGGGCGGCTGCGGGTCGCGCAGTGCCTGAACGCGCCGCAGTACAGTATCGGCGTTGGCCAGCCGATCAGCTACGACGGCAACGGCAACCTGCTGGCCGCCGAGGACGGCGGCACCAGCCGGGCCTTTGCCTACGAGCCGGGCACCAACCGCCTGAGTTCGGTCAGCCCGGGGAGCGGCACCTATTCCTATGACCCGTCCGGCGCGATCACCGGAACGCCGGACCCACGGCACCTGCGGCTGGAGACGGACCTGGTGAGCGGCCTGGTGACCGGCATCGCGACGACGCAGGGCCGCCACCTCGACCTGACCTACGGGCTGGACACCCATCGTCTGCTCTCTGACCTGCGCGATGCCGACGGCGGGTCGCTCGCCACCCGGCGCTACCTGTTCGGTTCCGGTGATGCGCCGCTGGCCGAGCGCGTGACCGGCCCCGACGGCGGCAGCGAGATCACCTACGTATACGGCGTCGGCGGAATGGTCGGGCTGATCAGCGGCGACGTCCAGGCCGGGGTCGTCCGGGACCGGCTCGGCTCGTCCCGGCTGCTCGTCGCCGAAGGCGGCGACCTGCTGGGCGGCTACTCCTACCGGCCGTTCGGCGACTCGCTTGGCGGGGTCACCGGAAGCCGTCCCGACCTGCTCCGCTATCGGTTCACCGGGCAGGAGTGGGACGAGGTCACGGGCCTGTACAACTACGGCGCCCGGCTGTACGACCCGGTCACCTACCGCTTCTATCAGCCCGATCCGGCCTCGTCCGAGCTGAGCCCCTACGTGTTCGTCGCCGACGACCCGGTGAACCTCGTCGACCCCGACGGCGAGCTGGCGTTTATCCCGCTGCTGATCGCGATGGGCGTCGGGGCTCTCGTGGGCGGGATCGTTGGCGGCGTCACCTCGGGCGCCAGCATCACCGAGGGCCGGTTCTGGATCGGGGTCGGGATCGGCGCGGGCGTCGGTGCGCTCGCCGGCGCGCTCGGGTACGGCGCCAGCGCTCTCTTCATGGCCGGCATCACCGCCGCCGGCTATACGGCAGCGTCGGCGACCACGGCCGGGTTCATCCTCAGCGGCGCCGCCGCCGGAGCAATAGGCGGCGCGGTCGACGGGGCCGTGACCGGCGGACTCACCCAGTTGTTCGGCAACATCGTGGACGGCAAGCGCGGCTCCTCGGTGTGGGACGGAGTCGGCGCCGCCACGGGCTGGGGAGCACTCGCGGGCGGAGTCACCGGAGGGCTCGTCGGCGCCGGGACCGGCGTGATGATCCGGCGCAGCTTCTCTAGACCCTCAGCGATCCTGGTGGGAAAGGGACGGTCGGTCAGGGCCGAGAAGCTAGGGATGCGCATGGGCATCCCGGTCGACGACCTGACCACCCCAGGTGCGCTTGACAACGCCTTCACTCGCGGAGGGCAGGTCAAGCTCAATACCCACGGCGAGAATACCGGTACCACTCTCCTGTTTAATGCCACGAGAGCCGATACCTCGGTGATGGCCGGTCACTACACCGGGGATGCGCTCGGAACCGTTTTCAGGAACCGGTTCACCAGCGTCGACCTGCTCGCCTGCTATCCGGGCAAGGGAGAGTTCGGTCAGGCATTCGCGACCGCCTCACGGTCCGTGACCAGGGCACCGGTCGGGAAATCCACCCTTCATAATGTCGGCCCTCGGACGATCCAGCAAGGCACCCGAGTGCTCACGTTCTATCCGAACAAGTTCCAGACCGGTTTCGTCCGGCTCTTCGGCTACTGACAAGGGAAAGCCCGGTTTAACGATAGGGACATCCTGTTGTTTCCGGATTCTCTCCTGAGGTCGCATGGAATGCATCAGCGATTTCTCGGGAGAAGAGGTGCCCAGTAATTCTGTCCTCAACCACGGGCTCTCGCGGCCGTGGCGATCTTCACTATGGGCGGCTCGGCCCGCAGTTCCAGGAGGCCGCGGCTGCTCGGCAAGGCAGGCGGGCCGCCGGCACCGTTCATGGCTGGCGGCTTTCCGGGGGCGGGGTGAAGGCCGCGAGGAGGGTGGCGGTGATGAGCCGGGGGGCGTCGTCAGCCGTGACGCGGCCGGCGGCGGCTTCCTCGGCGGCAGCGTGCATGAGGCTGAAAGCGGTGGTGATGAGCCATTGCCGCGGCAGGTCGCTGCGGAAGGTCCCGGCGGCCTGCCCCCGGCCGATGAGGGACTGCACCCGGCGCAGGATCGGGTCGTGGACGCCGCGGATGCGCTCGGCCGGGAGTTCCCGCTGTGCGGCCAGCAGGATGTTGCGGAAGTGGTGGACTATCTGCCAGGACGAGGCAACGAGCCGGGCGAGCGCATCGGCGGGGTCGCCGCCGGTGTCGGTGGCATCGAGGACCGCGTCAGCCTGCCCGATGATCTGGAGCATGACGGCGTCGACGAGGTCGGCGCGGGTCTTGAAGTGGCCGTAGAGCGTAATGCGGCCGACGCCCGCTGCCGCTGCGATGCCGGCGATGCTCATCTCGGGGTCGCGCACCAGGCAGTCCGTGGCCGCGTCCAGGATGGCGGCGATGTTGCGGCGCGCATCGGCCCGCTGCGCCCGTGGCGCCGTCCCGCGGGCTCCGCTGGTAGCCATCCCGGAAATCCCCTTTCCTGAACACCGGTGTTCGAGTTAACCTGGGAACCGGTAATCCGTACATGCAAGTTCATGTTAGCGCGAGACCGCGCCAGAGGAGAGGTCCGCCATGCAAGACCAACGCCGCAGATCCCAAGCCCGGATCCGGGGAACGGCCGCGATGACCGCAGCCGGGTCGCGTGCCCCGCACCGGCCGGCCATCCGGTCCGGCCCGTCGCCCTGGGTCGCTCTGGCCCTGCTCGCGTCCGCGCAGCTGATGCTCGTCCTGGACGTGACGGTGGTGAACGTGGCCCTGCCCGCCATCGGCGCGGCACTGCACCTGCACCGCAGCGAACTGCCGTGGGTGATGACCATCTACACCATGTTCTTCGGCGGCCTCATGCTGCTGGGCGGCCGGATCGCCGACCTGTCCGGCGCGCGACGCATGACCCTGACTGGCCTGGCCTTGTTCATCGGGTCGTCGCTGCTGTGCGCGCTGTCACAGAACGCCGCGATGCTGCTCGCCGGGCGATCGCTGCAGGGCCTCAGCGCGGCGCTGATGTCGCCGGCCGCGCTGGCCACCGCCATGACGCTGTTCCCCGGCGCCGGCCGCGGCAAGGCACTCGGCGTGTGGTCGGCACTGGCCGGCGCCGGATCGGCCCTGGGCGTCATCCTCGGCGGCGTGCTCACCACCGAGGCGGGCTGGCGGTGGGTGTTCGCGATCAACGTCCCGATCGGCATCGCCCTGCTCATCGCGATACCCCTGGCCGCGCCCGCCCGGCAGCAGCCCAGCCCGGCCGAGCGCGGTCTCGACATCCCCGGTGCGGTCCTCGTCACCGCCGGAACCGGTGCGGCCATCTACGGCCTGATCAATGCCGGCAGCCACGGCTGGGCCGCCGCATCCACAGTTCTCCCGCTCGTACTCGCCGCCGTCACCTGGGCTGCCTTCACGATGGCAGAGCGGCGGGCCCGCCGCCCGCTGCTCTCAGTCGGCCTGCTCACCCAACGGGCCGTCCTGGCCGGCAGCTTCCTCATGCTGACCGCCACCGGGCTGCTGGTCGGAGCCTTCTTCGTGGGTTCCTTCGAACTGCAGCGCGCACACCACTCCAATGCCCTGCACGTCGGCCTGGCCTTCCTGCCGGCCGCCCTCGCGACCATCGCCGGAGCGCAGGCCGGCAGCCAGGTACTGGCCCGCGTCAACGCCCGGATCGTCGCAGTCACCGGCCTGGCCCTCGCGGCCGCCGGATACGCCATCGCTGCCCACTGGACCCAGCCCGCCGCCACCGTGACCGGGCTGGCCATCGCCGCGCTCGGGATCGGGGCCACGTTCGTCACTGCCTTCACCGCCTCGCTCACCGGCGCCGAGTCCGCCGAGGCCGGCCTGCGGTCGGCGCTGGTCAACACCTTCCACGAACTTGGCGGAGCGGCCGGGGTCGCCGTCCTGTCCAGCGCCGCCGGGGCCGGCCTCGTCGCGGCGCACCTGGCCGGCCACGACTTCACCCACGCGTTCACCGTCGGCGCGGTGGCCGGCGCTGCGTCAGCGGCGATCGCAGCGGTACTGGTCCCGGCCACCCTCCGAAGGCCGGCCGCCAGCACCCCCAAACGAGAGAGCAGGTAACTGAGATGCCGGACATCAGGGCACTGACCGCCGCCCGGACGGGGCGGCGGCCTTCGCCGGCCGGCGGCGAAAGGCACGCCCGGCAGGCTCCGGGCCAGCCTCAGTGCCGTTCGCGACCATCGCCTGCTGCAGCGGCGAACCTAGACCGCATTGCCCGATCATGAAGCGCCGGCCCTCAGCCAGGTCCGGACCCTACCGCGCGAGAAATCCCGCGACACGCCGCCAACCCAGTCAATTCTGGAATGACTACATCTGGGAGCAGGATCACGAATCGGCTGGCGGATCGAACGGGTTGATGACCGGAACGTCGCAGCCAGCCAGATCCGCGACGTTGCGAGTGACTAGCGTCCACCCGCGGAACCGAGCCGACGCGGCCAGCAATCCGTCGATCACCGGCAACGGGTCCGGGACATTGAGCCGACCCCATTCCTCCGCAATGCCGGCATCCACCTCCACCACGTGATCACCGTAGGCCGCCCGCAGACCATCCAGCCACCGCTCCAGAACGTCAGCCTGCACGCTGTCCTTCCGGCGCAACCGCTCGATCCCGAGCCGGATCTCCCCCACCGTCAGGACACTAATGAAGAGATCCGCCGAAGAGACACCGTCATACCAGGCCAGGACACGCGGATCCGGACGCCGCTTCCGCAACTCGGACACCACATTCGTATCGAGCAGATAGCTCACGCGTCACCGGCCCAGTCCAGCTCACGCGGCATCTCGGAGGACCGTTCCAGGTCGAGATCATCAAAGCCAGGGCCAGACCGCAGGTAATCCTTGAAATCGACGGTCTCTCCCTTCAGG
>DATNFM010000090.1:0-33100 GCA_035606435.1 Streptosporangiaceae bacterium
CGAGCCTTCGCCATGCCGCACAGCAACGGCCAGATAATCGCGGCGTGGTCACCGGCAGCGGCACCCAGCTTCACGTGCCCATCACCCAGCCGGGCATCGGCGGCACAGATCGAGATGTCAGCCAGCAGCGCGATGACCAGCCCCGCCCCCACGGCGACCCCGTTGATCGCGGAGATAATCGGCTTCTCGCAGTTGATCATGTTGTAGACGAGGTCGCTCATCTCGCTGAGCATGTGTGCGGCCCGGTCGTAGTTGCCCGCCATCCGCTGCACCATCGCCAGGTCGCCGCCGGCCGAGAACGCCTTGCCGGCCCCGGTGATCACCGCCACCCTGGTCTCGTCGTCACGCGCGACATCGGTCCAGAGCTTGGCTAGCTGGCCGTGCATGACCTCGTCGGCCGCGTTGTAGACCTCCGGCCGGTTCATCGTGATCAGCAGGACGCCATCAGCGCGCCGCTCGAAGAGAAGGTGCTGGTAGCTGCCGTAGTCCATCCCGGTTTGGCTCCATTCTCCTGGCCTGGCCGTTCGACCGATGATGGAATGATCCCATGACAGGCGGTGACCCTCCCGGGCGGCTGATCGGCGCAGGCCGAGCAGCCGTGCTGCAGCGCATGATCGATGGCCAGCGCCCGGTCGAAGGCAAGAGCTGATGGGAGCGCATTCGGCACCGAGAGGCAGAGCAGCCCGCCCAACCCGGCCGACCAGGCAGGCCCGGCAGGCCGGATCGCTCGCGGCCCGGGTTTTTGTCCTCTACTGGGGGATCTACGCTGCCATGATCATCCAGTCGGGGATGTCGAAGCACCTGACCATCGGCTATTACCTGTACTCCCTGCTGTTCTGGATCATGCTGCCCGTAGCTGGGATCAGTGCGGTCGTCGCGGCGGAGCGCGTCGCGACGATGAGCAAGAACGAGCCGCCGCGGTGGGCCTACGTGATACTCGCGCTCTGTTACCTCAGCCCGGTCGCCATTACGACTGCCGCCGGGATCAGGCTGAAAGGGCAGCGTCCGTCCTGGTGGGCGAATAGGCCACTTGAGCAGGCCGTGACCGAGGTGTTCGTCCTCGGCCTGGTGTGGACGATCATGCTGTCCGTGTTGATGGTCGGCCGGGCCATATTCCAGGGGCGGCTGCGCGACAGGTTCTGGTTCTGCCCGCCGCACTGGATGACTGACTTAGCTAGATGACCTGGCCCGGCCATGTTACTCTTGAGTAACTTAGGCAAGGAGCCCAGATGAGCGACGACGAGCAAGCCGGCGGCGGTTTCACTCTAGACCTGTCTGACGATGTCCGCGAGATGCGCGACTGGGTCCACGACTTCGCCGCCAGCGTGATCCGGCCGGCGGCAGCCGAGTGGGATGAGCGCGAGGAGACGCCCTGGCCGATTCTCGAGGAAGCGGCCAAGATCGGCCTGTACTCCATCGAGTTTTTTGCCGAGCAATGGTTCGAGCCGACCGGGCTCGGCACTCCGGTCGCGTTCGAGGAGATCTACTGGGGTGACGCCGGGATCGGCCTCTCGCTGACCGGCAGTTGCCTCGCGGCGGTGGCGGTGAGCAGTAACGGCACCCCTGAGCAGATGGGCGAGTGGCTGCCGCAGATGTTCGGCGGGCCTGGTGATGTCAAGCTCGGCGCGTTCTGTTCCTCCGAGCCGGACGCCGGCAGTGACGTCGGCTCGATCAAGACCAGGGCCGTCTACCACGAGGCGACCGACGAGTGGGTGCTTAACGGCACCAAGGCCTGGGCGACCAACGGCGGCATCGCCGACGTGCACGTCGTCGTGGCGTCGGTCGACCCGGCGTTGGGCAGCCGAGGCCAGGCCAGCTTCATCGTGCCGCCCGGTACCAAGGGGCTGTCGCAGGGCCAGAAGTTCCGCAAGCACGGCGTCCGCGCATCGCACACCGCCGAGGTCGTTCTCGATGACGTCCGTGTCCCCGGCCGCTGCCTCGTGGGCGGCAAGGAGAAGCTGGACGCGCGGCTGGCCCGGCTGGCCGAGGGCGGCGCGGCGGGGGAGCAGGCCGCGATGAAGACCTTTGAGGCCTCCCGGCCGACCGTGGCGGCGATGGCGGTCGGCGTCGCCAGGGCGGCGGTGGAATTCGCGACCGAATACGCCACCGAGCGAGTGCAGTTCGGCAAGCCGATCGGGCAGAACCAGGGTGTCGCCTTCATGCTCGCCGACATGGCTGCCAGCGTGGACGCGGCCAGGCTGCTGACCTGGCGGGCGGCCTGGATGGCCAGGCACGGCCGCAAGTTCAATCGCGCCGAGGGCTCGATGTCGAAGCTGTTCGCCGGCGAGACCGCGGTCAAGGTGACCGAGCAGGCGATCCAGATTCTCGGCGGCAACGGGTACACCAGGGACTATCCCGTCGAACGCTGGCACCGGGACGCGAAGATCTTCACGATCTTCGAAGGCACGTCGGAGATCCAGCGCATGATCATCGGCCGGGCCGTCACCGGGCTTGCCGTGCGCTGACGATCGCACGACAAGAAATTCCAAATGCGCCCTTCTGTCCTTATGGTGGTAGGACGAACCATCCCGCGCCCCGGCAGGTGAGGCGATGAACCAGCCCAATAAGGCCCCAGAGCAGTTCGACGCGGTGATCGTGGGCGCCGGCTTCTCTGGCCTGTACATGCTCCGCCGGCTGCGCCAGCTCGGCCTGTCAGCGCGGATCTTCGACTCGGCCGACGATGTCGGCGGGACGTGGTACTGGAACCGCTACCCGGGGGCGCGTTGTGACATCCCCACCACGGACTACGCCTACAGCTTCGACCCGGGACTGGAGAAGGACTGGGCCTGGTCGGAGAAGTACGCAACGCAACCGGAGATCCTGGACTACCTCCGGTTCGTGGCCGACCGCTACGGGCTACGGTCCGGCATCGACTTCTCCACCGCCGTCCTTTCCGCCCGCTGGGACACCCAAGATCGGCTATGGACGATCCAGACCGACCGGGGTGCGCAGGTCAGGTGCCGTTACTACATCATGGCCAGCGGCTGTCTGTCCGCACCAAAGTCACCCGACATCGACGGTGCCGATCGGTTCGCGGGCCAGGTGTACTCCACCAGCCGGTGGCCGCACGAGGGTGCTGACTTCACCGGCCAGCGGGTCGCCGTCATCGGGACCGGTTCATCGGGGATCCAGGCCATCCCCGTGATCGCCGGGCAGGCCAGCCGGCTCACGGTGTTCCAGCGCACGCCAAACTTCTCCGTCCCGGCGCGCAACGGCGCCGCCTCAGCCGACCGGCTGAAGCAGCTCGCCGATGATCGCGACGCCTACCGCCACGCCGCCCGCTGGTCCCGGGCCGGCATGCCAGTAGAGCCAACCGACATCCTCGGCGTCACCGCCAGCGACGCGGTCCGCCGGGAGCGCTTCGAGGGCGCCTGGGAGCAGGGCGAGCTGTTCGCCATCCTCGGCATCTTCGCCGACCAGGGGATCAACCCGGCTTCGAACGACATCGTGGCCGGCCTGATTCGCGAAAAGATCCGTTCGGCCGTGAACGATCCGCAGACCGCCGAAGCGCTCTGCCCGAAGGACCACTACTTCGGTACCAAGCGTCCGTGCCTGGACACCGATTATTTCGAGACCTACAACCTTCCGCACGTCCAGCTCGTCGACCTGCGCAGTCAGCCGATCACCAGCATCACCGAGCACGGCATCGACACCGTCGGTGAGTCGTTCGATTTCGACGCGATCGTCTACGCCACCGGCTTTGACGCCATGACCGGAGCGCTGACAGCAGTGGCGGTGACCGGCCGGGACGAGCTGTCCCTGAAGGAGAAGTGGGCGGCCGGACCGTCCACCTACCTGGGACTGATGACCGCTGGATTCCCGAACTTCTTCATGGTCACCGGCCCGGGGAGTCCGTCCGTCCTGTCGAACATGACGGTCTCGATCGAGCAGCACGTCGACTGGATCGCTGGCTGCCTCGCCTACCTGGCTGGCGAGGGCCTGGAGACAATCGAGCCGACCGCGCTGGCCGAATCCGGATGGGACCAGCACGTCCGCGACTGCGCCGCGATTACCCTGTACCCCACCGCTAACTCCTGGTACATGGGCGCCAATGTCCGCGGCAAGCCGCAGGTGTTCCTGCCCTACATCGGCGGCGTGGATACCTACCGGCGGGCCTGCGACGACGTTGTCGCCCAGGGCTACCTCGGATTCCGGCTGACCGGCCCGGGCGGCGAACGGTGCCGGGACGGGGTGATCCGCAGCATGCAGCCCGATGTTGCCTTGGTCCTGGAAGCCATGGCCGAGATGGGTCTGCCCGCCCTGGAAACCTTGTCCGTCGCCGACGCCCGGGCCTTGATGGTCGCCAGCGCGCAGACCCGCCCCCCGGCCCCAGAGGTCGGCGAGGTCACCGACGCAGTGATGCCCGGCCCTGGCGGGGACCTTCCATATCGGCTTTACCGCCCGGCGGAGCCCGAAGGCCCGCACCCGGTGGTGGTGTACTTCCACGGCGGCGGCTGGGTACTCGGCGACCTTGATTCCGACGACCCGCTGTGCCGCGACCTCTGCGCCCGCTCGGGCACGGTCGTCGTGTCGGTCAATTACCGTCACGCCCCGGAAGCCCGCTTCCCGGCGGCGGCGCTGGACGCGTTCGCCGCCGTGCAATGGGTGCACGCCAACGCCAGCGCCCTAGGCGGTATCGGTGGCCAGCTCGCCGTCGCCGGCTGGAGCGCCGGCGCCAACATCGCCGCCGTCGCCTGCCAGCTGGCCCGCGACGCAGGCGCGCCGCTCATCGCTGGACAGCTCCTGATCAGCCCGGTCGTCGACTCGGACCTGACCCGGCCGTCCTACGCCGAGAACGGCGACGGGTACCTTCTCACCACCGCGCTCATGCGCTGGTTCTGGGATCACTACGCCGACCAGGCCGACCGCGGCGACGTGCGGGCCGCACCACTGCGCGGCGACCTCCGTGACCTCCCCCCGGCCTGCATCCTCACCGCGGACTACGACCCGCTCCGCGACGAAGGCATGGCCTACGCGGCCGCACTCAAGGCCAGCGGGACACCAGCCCGTCACGTCCGGGCTCGCGGGCATACCCACACCTCGATCACGATGGTCGGCGTCGTCATCTCCGGCGCACCGCTCCGCGCTCAGCTCGGTCAGGCGCTCAGAGATTTCTTCCCGCCCGGCGGGCACAGCTCGAGCAAACCCCATTTTCTGGCATAAAAATTGCGGGGGTCTTTAGCCAGGCGCAAGGCAGAATGAAGTGCCAGTAACTCGCCAGCATCCCGTGCGCAAGGAGCCCAGCCATGAAGACCCCGATCTGTGACCTGCTGGGAATCGACCTGCCACTGGTGGCTTTCTCCCACTGCAGAGATGTCGTTGCGGCGGTCACTAATGCGGGCGGATTCGGGGTGCTCGGCGCTTCCATGCATACTCCCGAGCAGCTGGAACACGAGCTGGCCTGGATCGACGAGCACGTGAACGGACGGCCCTACGGTGCCGACATCCTGGTGCCAGAGAAGTTCGCGGGCAAGGGCGAGCGGCTCGACGCCGCGGCGCTGAACGCGATGATCGGCCAGCCGCAGCGCGATTTCGTGACCGGGCTGCTCGAGACCCATGGAATTGACGCGGCGGCCGGTCAACCGAGCGAACTGCCCAGCACGACGATCAGCGACGAGATCGGCGAGCGGCTGCTGGAAGTCGCCTTCAAGCACCCGATCAAGCTGATCGCCAGCGCCCTCGGAACTCCGCCCGCCTACATGATCGACGCGGCGCGAGTCGCAGGCGTTCCGATCGCGGCTCTCGTCGGCGCCCGGGAGCATGCGATCAAGCAGGTCAATGCGGGCGTCGACATCCTGGTGGCGGCCGGCACCGAGGCGGGCGGGCACTGCGGCGAGGTAACCACGATGGTGCTGGTGCCGGAGGTAATCGAGGCGATCAAGCCGATCAGGAAGGTTCCCGTGCTCGCGGCCGGCGGCATCGTCACCGGACGGCAGATGGCCGCCGCGATCGCGCTCGGCGCCGACGGCGCGTGGACCGGATCGGTCTGGCTGACCACCGAGGAGGCCGAGACCGCGCCTTACACCAAGCAGAAGATGATCGCCGCGACCTCACGCGACACGGTCAGGTCGCGCAGCCGGACCGGCAAGCCGTCCCGGCAGCTCAAGTCCGGCTGGACCGCGGCCTGGGACGGCACCGACAGCCCCGGCGCGCTGCCGATGCCGCTGCAGTCGCTGCTCAGCGAGCCGGTCATGCGGCGCATCGATTCTCTGGCCGAGCAAGGCAACCCCGGCGCGCAGGAACTGGCGACCTACTGGGTCGGCCAGGGCGTGGGGCTCATGAATAAGGCCACCACGGTGCGCGATGTGATCTATGAGATGTCGCAGGACTTCGCCGAGGCGGCCGAGCACCTGGCCAGCGTCTTGGAGGACTAAGGCGTTACTCAACTACAGCGTTACTAAACTGACGAGCATGGCCATAGAGGGTGAATACGAAGCGAGCCCGCACAAGTGGGTTCGTGATCAAGTAGAGCAGTTTGAGGGGTCGGACGGCGCCGAGGGGAACACGCTGCGGGAGACCGGCCTGCCGGTGATCGTGATCACCAACATCGGGGCGAAGACCGGCAAGGTCCGCAAGACGCCGTTGATGCGGGTCGAGCACGACGGCAAGTACGCGGCCGTCGCCTCCTACGGAGGATCGCCCAAGCACCCGGTCTGGTACTACAACTTCGTCGCCAACCCGCGAGTGGAGCTGCAGGACGGACCGGAGCGCATCAAAATGATCGCCCGCGAAGTCTCGGGAACCGAGCGGGACGAATGGTGGGAGCGGGCCGTAGCCGCGTTCCCGGCCTACGCCGAGTACCAGACCAAGACGACCCGCCAGATCCCGGTCTTCGTGCTCGAGCCAACCACCTAGCTCCGCCCGCCTCCCGGTTTGATTGCAAGGTAATCTTGTAATCAAACCGAGGAGGTCAGATGGCAGCGGATTCGCCTCTTGATTCGTACTCGCAGATCGTGAGTGGTGTCGCCGCCGAGCTGACGCCCAAGGTCGCCAGCCTGCGGGTGACGCAGGGCCGGAGCCGGCGCCCGGGGGAGAGCCTGGGCTCGGCCGTGGCCTATACCAACGACGGATTCCTGCTCACCAACGCGCACGTAGTCGGCTCGGCTACCGGCGGCACGGCGTTGTTCTCGGACGGGACCAGCTCACCGTTCAGCGTGGTCGGCACCGATCCGCTCTCCGACCTCGCCGTCGTGCGGGCGGGCTCCGGGGCACCGCCACCCGCCGAGCTCGGCGAGGCCGACGAGCTCGTGGTCGGCCAGCTCGTGGTCGCCGTCGGCAGCCCGCTCGGCCTGGCCGGATCGGTGACCGCCGGGGTGGTCAGTGCCCTTGGCCGGTCCCTGCCGACCAGAAGCGGCGCGGCCGTCCGGCTGATCGAGGACGTAATCCAGACCGACGCGTCGCTCAACCCAGGCAACTCTGGCGGCGCACTGGCCGACTCTCGCGCCAGGGTGGTCGGCATCAACACCGCCGTGGCGGGCATCGGCTTGGGACTCGCCGTCCCGATTAATGCCACCACCAGGAAGATCATCGCGGCGCTCATGCAACACGGCCGGGTCAGGCGTGCGTTCCTCGGCATCGTGAGCGCCCCGACGCCGCTGCCCGCCTCCCTGCATCAGCGGGTCGGCGGTCGCGACGGGCTAAGGGTGGCCGAGCTGGTCGCGGACGGGCCGGCGGCGAGAGCCGGCCTGCGGGTCGGCGACATCCTGGTCAACGCCGGAGGACGGCCAGTGACCAGTGCTCAGGATCTCCAGAGGCTGATGTTCGCCGAGGCGATCGGCAAGCCCCTGGAGGTCACTGTCCTGCGCAACGGCGCGCTCGTCGACGTCATCGCGGAGCCAGCCGAACTGGCAGCGGCCTAAGTGCGTAAGAATGACCTATGAGCAAGCAGCCGACTTCGCCGCCGCCGGGCGATAAAGCCTCGCCGACGGCTCCGCCGCCCCCGCCCTCCTGGCGGCACTGGCTCTGGCCGGTCGCGCTGATCGCGATGCTGGTCCTGTACCTCTTCCTGCCGGGCATCGTCAATACCAGCCCGGTGACCTTGAACTACTCGACGTTCCAGGCCAAGGCGAGTAACCACCAGATCAAGACCGTGCAGTTCAGCAACTCCTCCAACGGGTCGAACACCACGATCACCGGCACCCTCAAGAACGGCAACGACTTCGAGACCGTCGGCCCGGCGGACACCTCGGCGCTAGCCACCGCGCTCAAGGCCGACGGCGCGACCGTGTCGTACTCGATGCCCAGTTCCTCGCTCGGCGGCATCCTGCTCTACCTGCTGGTGATCCTCGCCCCGCTAATCTTCGTGATCTGGCTCTTCCGGCGGATGTCGCGCGGCGGGGTCGGCGGCCAGCTCCAGGGCGTGCTGGGAGCAGGCCGCAGCCGGGCCAAGGTGTTCGACGCCGAGCGTCCAGAAACCAAGTTCGCCGACGTGGCCGGGTACGAGGGCGCCAAGGAAGAGATCACCGAGGTCGTCGACTTCCTGCGCAACCCCGGCCGGTACCAGGCCGCCGGGGCGATGGCGCCGCGCGGCCTGCTGATGGTCGGCCCGCCCGGCACCGGCAAGACCCTGCTGGCCAGGGCGGTGGCCGGCGAGGCGTCGGTGCCGTTCTTCTCGGTCACGGGCTCCAGCTTTGTCGAGATGTTCGTCGGCGTCGGCGCGGCTCGGGTACGCGACCTGTTCGCCGAGGCCCGCAAGCGCGCGCCCGCGATCGTCTTCATCGACGAGGTCGACGCGATCGGCCAGCGCCGGGCCGGCTCGGGCTCGGTGGTCGCCAACGACGAGCGCGAGCAGACGCTGAACCAGCTGCTGTCCGAGATGGATGGCTTCGACATGACTCAGGGCATCGTGGTGCTCGCGGCGACCAACCGTCCTGAGGTACTCGACCCGGCCCTGCTGCGCCCGGGACGGTTTGACCGGCAGGTCACGATCCCGCTGCCGACCCTGGAGGAGCGGGCCGCGATCCTGGCCGTCCACTGCCGGGGCAAGCGGCTAGCTCCGGACGTCGACCTGACCGTGGTCGCCCGCGGCACCCCGGGCTTCTCCGGCGCCGACCTGGCCAACCTCGCCAACGAGGCCGCGATCTTCGCGGTCCGGCGGAGCGAGGAGATCATCAGCGCCGCCGATTTCGACGACGCCAGGGACCGGATCCTGATCGGCCGGCGCGAGGGGTCGAATGTCCTGCTGCCGGAGGAGAAGCACGCGGTGGCGGTGCACGAGAGCGGGCACGCGATCGTGCTCGCCCTGTCCGATCACGCCGACCCGGTCGCCAAGGTCACGATCCTGCCGGCCGGTCAGGCGCTCGGTGTCACCCAGCAGCTGCCGCTGATCGAACGCCACCTCTATGGCGAGGACTACCTCAGGGAGACCCTGGCCGGCCGGCTCGGCGGCCGGGCGGCCGAACTGGTGGTGCTCGGCCAGGGCTCGACCGGCGCGGCGAACGACCTGTCCACCGCCACCGACCTGGCGACCAAGATGGTGCGCGAGTTCGGCCTGTCGGACAAGCTCGGGCC
Organism: Streptosporangiaceae bacterium; assembly: GCA_035606435.1. Lineage (GTDB taxonomy): Bacteria > Actinomycetota > Actinomycetes > Streptosporangiales > Streptosporangiaceae > Chersky-822. The sequence goes on from DATNFM010000090.1 coordinate 9,511, forward strand.
GGTCGGCTATCCGGAGGGCGGCTCGGTCTTCCTCGGCGGCGGTGGCGGCGGCCTGTCCAGCCGCCCGTTCGCCGAGTCGACCCAGGCGCTGATCGACACAGAGGTCTCCCAGCTGCTCAGGAACGCCGAGCGGACCGCGGTCGAGCTGATCAAGACCCACCGGTCCGAGCTCACCGAACTGGTCGAGTTGCTGTTGCTGCACGAGACCGTCGACGGCTCGGAGGTGTACCGGATCGTCGGCAGGCCGGTGCCTGGCGGCCACCGTCCGGACATGGCCATCGCTCCCATGGGCGGAGGCCAGTCGATCGCCTCAGACGGAGTGCCGCAAACCGCATTGCCGCAAACCACGATGCCGCAAACCACGATGCCGCCGGCAGAGGGCTGACCCATGCAGATGCTCGTCCTTTCCGGCAGTGCCGTCAGCTCGGTACTCGGCTACACAGAATGCGCCGACGCGATGCGCGCCGCCCTGATCGCCCGCGCGAACGGCGAAGTCTTCCAGCCGCTGCGCACCGTTCTCAAGCCCGACCGGGCCGATGGCCTGATGGTGCTGATGCCGTCGTTCCAAGCCGGCACCGATGCCGGTTACGGCCTGAAGGCGATCTGCGTCACTCCCGGCAACCCAAGCCGCGGCCTGGACAGCCACCAGGGCATCGTGCTGCTCTCCAGCTCCAAGACCGGAGAACCGCTCGCCGTGCTCAACGCCTCAGCGCTCACCGAGATCAGGACGGCGGCGGTGTCCGCGGTAGCCACCGAGGTACTGGCGAGCCGCGATGCCGACGTGCTCGCGATCATCGGCACCGGCGTCCAGGCCAGGGCCCACCTCCGCGCGATCACGAGCACCAGGCCGATCGCGCAGATCAGGGTGGCGGGACGCACGCTGGAGAAGGCCACCAAGTTCCTGGCCGAGCTAGGCCCCGAGATCACAGCCAGCACGAAGCTCATCGGCTGCGCCAGCGTCCAGCAAGCGGTCGAGGGCGCGAACATCATCGTGACCGCCACCAATTCGACCGAGCCGGTGCTTCGCCGGGAGTGGCTGACTCCTGGCGTGCACATCAACGCGGTTGGCGCGTGCCTGCCGCATATGAGAGAGCTCGATACCGCCACGGTCGCCGACGCCGCGCTGTTCGGTGACAGCCGGGACTCGGTACTCACCGAGGCGGGCGACTACGTGCTCGCCGCCGCCGAAGGCGTCATCGGGCCCGATCACATCCAGGCAGAACTGGGCGAACTGCTGGCCGGCGGTAGCGGCCACCCAGGAAGAGCGGCCGATCGCGAGATCACGATCTTCGAGTCACTTGGCCTTGCCGTCGAGGACCTGGCCGCGGCCGCCCTCGCCTACCGGATCGCCTGGGACCGCGGCCTCGGCACCTGGATCGACTTCGACTAACTGGGCCTGCCACCCGAGCCGCCACGGCCTGCTACGCTTCCGCCATGACCTCAGCGAACCGCACCGGTGACTGGTGGCGCCGCCGTTAGGCGGCCTGGTTCGCGTACGACGCAACTACTCCAAGCGACCGCCCGGAAGACCGGCGGTCGCTTTTGTTATCCACCGCCACTTTCGGGCCTGATCAGGCAGGGCAGAACAAATGATCCAGAGCGTGGATTACAGCGCCGACTTTGGCGCGGTGCCGAAGCCCGGAACGACGCGGTACGTCACGGCCGGCGGCATCGAGGTGGCCAGGACGGTCGCCCCGTTCGAGCCGGACCAGATGGCCGAGATCACCAAGCTGGTCGACGACCGGCGGGGCGGGGTGTTCAGCTCCGGCATGGAGTACCCGGGACGGTACAGCCGCTGGCACACCGCCTACGTCGATCCGTGCGTCGAGTTCACCGGCCGCGGCCGCCTGCTCACCGCGACCGCGCTGAATGACCGGGGCGCCGTGGTCCTGCCCGCGATCGCCGAAGCGCTGGCCAAGGCGGGCGAGCTAGCCGATGCCGCCCAGACCAGCGTCCAAGTGGCGATCCCGGAGCCCACCGAACAGCTGCCGGAAGAACAGCGCAGCCGAAGGCCGACGGTGTTCAGCGCCATCAGGGAAATCATCGCGCTGTTCCGCGGTCCCGATGACCCGCTCGCCCTGTTCGGCGCATTCGGTTACGACCTCGCGTTCCAGTTCGAGCCGATCCGGCTGCGACCGGGCCGCGAAATCCAGCGCGACCTAGTGTTGCACTTGCCTGACCAGATCTACCTGATCGACCGCAAGCGCGAGACCGCGCTCCGCTATGAATACGAGTTCACCGTGGCCGGCCGGTCAACGTCCGGCCTGGCCCGTCCGACCCGGCCAACGGCGTCCAGCTACGAGCGGAGGGCCATTCCGGCCGACCCGGAGCCCGGCGAGTACGCCAAGGTAGTCGAGCTAGCCCGGGAGCGCTTCGCCGCCGGCGACCTCTTCGAGGTCGTCCCCGGTCATGAGTTCTGGGCCCCGTGCGGCTCCCCGGCGTTCTTCTACGAGCGGCTGCGGCGGCACAACCCGGCCCCGTACGAGTTCTTCATCAACCTCGGCGAGGGGGAGTACCTGGTCGGCGCCTCGCCAGAAATGTACGTCCGGGTGACGGCCATCGAAGGCCAGCACAGTCGGATAGAAACCTGCCCGATCTCGGGCACCGTGGCCCGCGGCGACAACCCGCTCGGCGATGCGGAGAACATCAGGACCCTGCTGGACTCGACCAAGGACGAGTCCGAACTGACCATGTGCACCGACGTGGACCGCAACGACAAGTCGCGAGTCTGCGTTCCCGGCAGCGTCAAGGTGATCGGCCGGCGCCAGATCGAGATGTACAGCCGGCTGATCCACACCGTCGACCACGTCGAGGGCAGGCTCCGGCCCGAGTTCGACGCGCTCGATGCGTTCCTGACCCACATGTGGGCGGTGACGGTCACCGGCGCGCCGAAAACCTGGGCGATGCAGTTCATCGAGGACCATGAGCTCACCCCCCGGCGCTGGTACGGGGGAGCGGTCGGCGCGCTCGGCTTCGACGGGAACATGAACACCGGCCTGACGCTGCGGACCGCGCACATCAAGGACGGCGTTGCCTGCGTGCGGACCGGGGCGACGCTGCTCTTCGACTCTGACCCGGCCGCCGAGGAGGCCGAGACCCGCCTGAAGGCCCGCGCCCTGCTCGAGGTACTGCACCAGGCAAATGAAGCACAGGCAGAACGCGTCGCGCCCGCTGAGTCACCCAGCCAGACGCTGGTCCAGCCCCGCGAACCCCTGCCGGGCAAGGACGTCCGCGTGCTCCTAGTCGACCACCAGGACTCGTTCGTGCACACGCTGGCGGCCTACTTCGCCGAACACGGCGCGGAGGTCACGACTCTCCGGGCCGGGTTTGATCCCAAGATCCTCGACGACTACGCCCCCGACCTGGTCGTGCTCTCGCCTGGCCCTGGACGCCCTTCCGACTTCGGCTGCGATGCCCTGCTCACCGAACTCGACACCAGGCGCCTCCCGGTATTCGGCGTGTGCCTGGGCCTGCAGGCGATGGTCGAGCACGCGGGCGGAACGCTCGGCCTGCTCTCTTCGCCCGCTCACGGCAAGCCGGGTACCGTGCGGGTTCAGGGCGGGGACCTGCTGGCCGGCCTGTCCGGGGAATTCACGGCGGGCCGCTATCACTCACTGCACGCGACCGCCGATCAGGTCGGCGCCGGCTTCACGGTGACGGCGACCACCAGCGACCCCGGTGTCGAGGTCGTGATGGCGATCGAGAACACCCAAGCCGGGCGCTGGGGCGTCCAGTTCCACCCGGAATCGATCCTGACCGCCTCCGGCGACGCGGGGCGCCAGGTCATTGCGAACGTTCTCACGCTGTGCCGAAAAGTAAAGGCCAGGTAAACGCAGGTGGGGACGCAGTGCGGGCCGGCTCGTTCCGCCGGCCCCCCAATCGTTACCTTCCCGTTATTTTTCGTCGCTGAACCTCGTTATACCGTCAAAGACGACTCCATCGTTGCAGCCAGGACACGAAGGACACTCAGGGCAGTTCGGTTATGTCGTTCACAAGGTTATGCACAGGTCTCGTCGCGACGAGACTGGCTAAGTTACGGCGTTGCCGCACTGTTTCCATTTCTCGCTCCTTAGTGACTCTTGCCTGTATAGCAACCGCATTGCACTCCCACGGCAAAGGAGCCCCTCCCCATGGCACGTCGCTGGTTACTACCTGTCGCTACCCTGGGCCTGGCCTTCGGGTCCTTCTTGATGGCGGCTGGTACCGCCTCGGCATCGACGGCAGCTCACCATCCCGCCATCCACAGCACGACCGTGCGCGCCTACAAGCCAGGTGGCGTGATGATCAGGCCGGGCGGAGTCGCCCGGGTGATCGGTCACGGCGGCCGCAACGCCACCGCAACTTCAACTAACTGGTCCGGCTACGCCGTGACCGGTGCCAACGGCGCCTTTCACAGCGTGTCGGCGAGCTGGACCCAGCCGACCGCGACCTGCACAACCCGGCGCGCCCAGTACGCCAGCTTCTGGGTCGGGCTCGACGGCTACAACAGCAACTCGGTCGAGCAGACCGGGACCGACTCCGACTGCAGCGGCCGGACCCCGCAGTACTACGGGTGGTACGAGATGTTCCCGGCGTTCCCGGTCAACTTCTCCAACACCGTGCGGCCCGGCGACTCGATGAGCGCCTCCGTCACCTTCTCGGGCACCTCCACCTTCACCCTGGTGCTGCACGACGCCACCCAGGGCTGGACTCAGACCATCACGAAGAACCAGACCGGCCTTGCCCGCTCCTCGGCTGAGGTCATCACCGAGGCTCCGTCCTCGAACTCCGGCGTGCTTCCGCTCGCCGACTTCAACACGATCAACTACTCGACCTCAAGCGCGAACGGCACCTCGCTCGGCTCCCAGAGCCCGATCGCGATCACGATGGTCAACAACAGCGGCACCGCCAAGGACAGCACCAGCTCGATCAGCTCCGGCGGCGCGTTCAGCAACACCTGGATCCGCTCGAGCTAGTTACCAGCAGTTAATCCAGTACCACCACCGTGGGGCCCCGCCTTCGGCGGGGCCCCACGCTGTGTTTGCTTTTCGCCTCCGGCCTCCGGCCTTTTGGCGAGGGCCTCCGGCGCCTTTAGGCGCCGTCTTCCCTCCTCATTCGCCGCTTCGCGACATTAATCGTCAGTCCAGACGCCGCCGCGCCTCCGGCAAGCTGGCCGGATCCGCTAGACCCTTACTAGGCTTCTCGCGAAGCTCACGACGACACTGCGGGATTCGCCGAAGGACATGGCCTGGTAATAGATGCCGCGGGAGCGCCAGGTCAGGAACAGGAAGATCTTCCTCGACTTGCACGACGGCAGGCCCTTGACGCCGCAGATCCCGATCAGCGTGGCCCGGCTGCCGAGCACCGAGAAATGCCCGAGGAAGGTGATCTTGCGCGTCTTGGTACAGGGCGCACCAGAATTGTTCTGGCTGATCGTCAGGTTGGCTTTCACCGTCCGGCCGTAAGAAGCGATGACCAGCCGCTTCTTGGCCGTTTTCTTGCTGATCTCGCACCTCGCGACGGAAATCTTGCTGTTGATCGGCAGGCCGAATGTCTTAGTCGGCCGCAGCAGGTGGAATCCGGCCGCCTTCTGAGCGGCGCGCCACGTGGAGAACTGGCCAATCCCTGCCAGGGCGGAGGGTTGGAGGCGCAGCGGGCGGGGAGCGGCGACGGCCAGGGTCGCAGACGAGGCCACGGTCACCACGCAGGCAGCCGAGGCAAGGCTGGCCACGGTAGCCATTATTCGGTTCCTGGACATATCACGTCCTTGGTTGGCTGGATAGGGTGCTGTGATCTTAAAAGCCGCCACCCCCCACCGCCATGACAATGCGAACTTGCCTGACTACCAACAGTTACTGATGGAAACAAGCTGAATTGCGTGCCCGGGCATAGCGTTACTGTCAGTCGCCGACGGTAGGGTGCCGCCATGAAGAGCGTGCAACCCGAGGTGTTCCTGGTAAACAGACCGCAGCTCGACTACGAGGCGCTGGGCGCCTACCTGGCCGAGGTCGGCGGACAGAACTGGCTCGAGCGGCTGGATCGTGGCCAGCTCGACGACGCGCAGAATCTGGCCGAATTCGCCGGCAAGATCTGCTACCGCGCCTGGGAGCCAGGCCTTAATCCAAACATCGTTCGGGTGCGCAACGACCACCGCGTCTACCTGGAGAACATCCTGGCCCAGGCGCACGGCTCGGTGCTCGAGCACGTGAGCTTCGGGTTCGTGCTGCACAACGTCAGCCGCGTGGTCACCCACGAGCTGGTCAGGCACCGGCCTGGGACCGCGATCTCGCAGGAGTCGCTGCGGTTCGTCCGGCTGAATGACATCCCGTTCTGGTTCCCGCAGTGGGCCCAGGGCGACGCCGAGCTGATGAAGCGGGCGACGGCACTGCTCGGCCAGATGGAGGAGTTCCAGCTCTGGATGGCCGATCACTTCGGGCTCGACACCGAGGGCCTTAAGTTCGAGGAGAAGAAGCACAAGACGTCGTTCATGCGCAGGTTCGCGCCCGACGGGGTCGCGACCGGGCTGCTCTGGTCGGCAAATGTCCGCACCCTGCGGCACACGATCGAGGCCAGGACCGATCCCGGCGCCGAGGAGGAGATCCGGCTGCTGTTCGGGAAGATCGGCGAGCTGATGCGAGCGGAGGCGCCGATCCTGTTCGGCGACTACACGGTCACCGACGGCGCCTGGGTCCCGAGGTGGCGCAAGGTCTAACCTGACTTTTATCACGATCCTGGAGTTCCCTGGATCGCCTGCCGCTGACCTGCGGGTCTCTTGTCACGTACCCGAAATCTGCGCACTGGCCCGAGGCTTCTAAGCGGCTGTCAGGCAACTCGGACATCGCGCTGCGGACACCGGACTGGTTCCCCTGGGCCGCAGTTCCCAGCCTGCCAGGCCGCCGGCTTCCCCTCCGCTGCGACCACTTCCCCTCCCGCTGCGACCACTTCCCCTCCGTTGCGGCGACTTCCCATCCGTTAGAGCGGAGTTCTGCCGGGTATATGGCATTTGTCGCGAGGTAACGTCGGGTAAGTCGTCGCAATGAATGGCAAGTCGCCGCAACGGATGGGAAGTGGCGGAGACGAAAACCCGCGAACGGTAATATTACCGGCAAACCGGCGCCGTGCCCTGCGCGATCCGGTCACTGGCCCGCCACGGCGCAAGGTCTCGACATGAGATGGTATGTCCCGTGGAGAGCGCGCAGAGGGCGGACTAGCCTCGCGGGTGGTCGGATGCGGACCGCAGGATCGCGACCGGGCGGCTGGCGGCGACCAGGACGTCCAGCGGATCGTGATGAAAGCGATCTGAGGGCACTCGCGCCGACAGCGTCCGCCTGGTCGCGCTGATCATCGAGGCCGGCCCGGCCAGGTAGACCTCGGTATTGCGGAACGATGGGTGGGACCTGACGACGTCGGGCAGCCGGCCGACCTGGCCGGGGATTTCCAGTTCCGCCTCGACCACCGGCACCAGGGTCAGTGCCGGATAGGCCAGCCGGAGGGTGGCCAGGTCGCGCATGTCGTACAGGTCGGCGCTTCGGCGCGCGCCGACGTACATGGTGATCTCGCGCCGCTTGCCCTGCCGCATCTCGCCGACGACTGACTCGACGATCGCCTTGATCGGCGCCAGCCCGGTGCCGCCGGCCACGCAGACGAGGTCGCGCTCGGGGTCGGCCGGGACCCGCAGGTCGCCGCTGGCCGCCGCCAGCGTCACGATGTCGCCGGTGCCGCTGTGGCTGACCAGGGTTGTGCTCACCATGCCACCGGGTACCGCCCGGACGTGGAGATCGAGCAATCCGTTCTCGCGCGGGGCGTTCGCGATCGAATACCGGCGCCACAGCCTCGGCCACTTCGGAACCTGCACGGCGAGGTACTGACCAGGCTCGTACTTCAGCGGCCGGTCCGGCCTGATCGTCAGCACGGCAATGGTCGGCGTACGGCGGTCGTGCTGGACGATCTCGCCGATCCACCAGGCCGGCTGATTCCGGGCGTCCTCATCGGCCGCTGCCTTCATCGCGTCGGAGAAATACCGCAGCACGTTCACCCAGGCCACGTCCAGGCCCTGGACCCAGGACCGGCCGCAGACCTGCTCGACCGTCGCGAGCAGCGCGTCGAAGAACGGGCCGAGATGGTGCTCCTTGACGCCGAACTTGCGATGATCGCGACCGAGCCGGCTCAGCAGCAGATCGGCCTGGTCCGGGCTGTCCAGGCTGGCAACCAGTTTGCCGAGCATCTCGAAGGTCGAGATCCTGGTGTGCTCCATGGAGAACGGAAACAGCGCCCGGAACTGCGGATGCTGCACGAAAAGGCGGGCGTACAGGTATTCCATCGCAAACTGCTGGCTCGCCATCAGGCGGCCGAAGGAATCCTTGACTAGTTGCCGATCCGCCAGCGAGATCGATACCGCCGCGGGGGCCCGTCCGGGCGCGGCTAGCCGGGCTGAGCTCTCGGTCCTGGCTTCTCGCGCACTCGCCACGCCTTGAAGTCTTCCAGCCACGCCTAGTATCTGCCACTGATTCAGGACAAGGCGACGCTTGATTACCTAGAGTGCCGTGAGCCTCTCATTGGGTAAGCGCCATACGATGAGCCGGTGACCTCATCCCGCTACCTTCGTTATCCGCATGTGCGCGGAGATCTGCTGACCTTCATCGCCGACAATGACGTCTGGCTGGCACCGGTTACTGGCGGCCGGGCCTGGCGCATCTCCAGCGACCAGGCATCCGCCGCCTATCCGAGATTGTCACCGGATGGCAGCCTGATCGCCTGGACCAGCCTGCGGGACGGGCCGGCCGAGATCTTCCTGGCCGCTACCGGCGAAGGCGGCTCGGCTCGCGTCACGTACTGGTCCCACGGCTCCACGACCATGCGCGGCTGGGGGCCGGGCGGCGAGATCCTCGCGACGACGTCGGCTGGCCAGCCTTTCCGGTTCCAGACGTGGGCCTACGTCATTCCGGTCAGTGACGGGACCGCCCAGTTCGCCGGCCATCGCAGGCTGCCGTACGGGCCGGTGGGTGACGTGACGATCGGCGATGGCGCCGTCGTCTTGATCAACGGCAACGACGGTTCTGAGCCCGCGTTCTGGAAGCGATACCGCGGCGGCCAGTCCGGCCGGCTATGGGTCGCCGAGCGGAGCGCCGATGGCGGTCAGAGCGAGTTCCGGCGGATCCTCGCCGATGTCTCCGGGCAGCTCTTCGGCCCGATGCTGGCGGGCGGACGGCTCGCGTTCATCAGTGACCACGAGGGCATCGGCAACATCTACTCCTGCGCGCTTGATGGATCTGACCTGCGCCGGCACACCGATCACGCCGAGTTCTACGTCCGCAACGCGAGCACCGACGGCACCCGCATCGTCTACCAGCACGCCGGTGACCTGTGGCTGCTCGATGACCTCAGCCCTGCCAGCGAGCCGGTACTGCTCGAGGTCAGCCTCGGCTCCCCGGCCAGCGGCCGGGCGCCCCGGCTGGTCAGCGCCGACGATCAGCTTGACGACTTCAGTGCCGATGAGACCGGCCGGGCCAGCGTGGTCGAGGTCCAGGGCACGGTCCACTGGCTGACTCACCGGGACGGCCCGGCCCGAGCGCTCTCGGTCATCCCTGGCCCGGTGGCCAGGCTGCCGCGAGTGCTGGGCAAAACCGATCAGGCGATCTGGGTCATCGACGCCGATGGTGCCGACGCGCTCGAGATCGCCGCGACCGATGGCGGCGACGAGCTGCCCGGTCAGCCGCCGCGCCGGATCGCGCGCGGAGAGATCGGCTGGGTGGCTAGCATGGCCGCCGCCCCTGACGGCTCGGCCGTCGCAACGGCGGCCGCAGACGGCGGCCTGCACCTGGTCACCGTCGAATCCGGACAGGTCAGCGAGCTCGCCCGGTCGGGCAACGGGCGGATCACCGACCTGGCGTTCTCGCCGGACTCGCGCTGGCTCGCCTGGTCAGAGCCGGTCGATGGCGGCTTGCGCAAACTCCGCCTGGCTCGGCTCTCCGATCAGCAGGTGACCGAGGTCACCGACGGCCGGTTCACCGATACCGATCCGGCCTTCAGCACCGACGGCAAGTACCTCGGTTTCCTGTCTAAGCGCAGCTTCGACCCGGTCCACGACGCGCACGTGTTCGACCTGACCTTCCCCTACGGCAGTAAGCCCTACCTGGTCACGCTGGCCGACGACACGACCTCGCCGTTCGGCCCGTTCGCCGACGGCCGGCCGGCCGCGTCGGCCAAAGACGACGATAAGCCCGACAAGGCTAAGAACGACAACGATAAGGACGACAAGGACAACCACACCGCCGGGACCAAGCCGAGATCCGAGGCCGCCGATTCCTCGGAGGACTCCGACGAGCCGGCCGAGGTCACGATCGATCTAGAAGGCCTCAATAGCCGGATCGTCAGCCTGCCGGTGCCCGAGTCCAAATACTCCCAGCTCCGCGCCGTCGAGGGCGGGTTTGCCTGGCTGGTGGAGCCGCTGTCCGGAGATCTGGGCGAAGGCGGCGCCAACCCCGATGACGACTCGCCGCGGGCGGCGCTCGATCACTTCGATATCAAGCGGGCCAGGTGCACCGAACTGGTCGACGAGGCCGATGAGTTCGTGGTCAGCGGCGACGGCACCAGGCTCGTGGTGCGCGACCGCCGCGAGGTGTTCGTCGTTCCGGCCAACCGCAAGCCCGACTCGGATAACTCAGACGACCGGGTCGGCGTCGACCTGTCCAGGGCCCGGTTCCTGGCCGATCCGGCCGCGCTCTGGCGCGCCGGCTACGCCCAGGCGGGGCAGATCATGCGGCACGAGTTCTGGGTACCGGATCTGGCCGACGTCGAATGGGACGACATCCTTGACCAGTACCGGCCGCTAGTCGACCGGATCGCCACCCCCGCAGACTTCGCCGACCTGCTGAACGAGGTGGTCGCCGAGCTCGGGAGCTCGCATGCCTACATCGCCGCGGCTGGCGGGCAGGGCGCGGGTAGTCCCTCTGTCGGCCTGCTTGGCGCCGACGTGACTCCGGGCCCGGATGGCTGGCGAATCGACCGGGTCCTCCCGGCCGAGTCCTCTGACCCGCGTGCCCGGTCTCCGCTCACCGCGCCCGGAGCCGGCCTTGTCCCCGGTGACGTGATCGCCGTTGTCGACGGCCAGCCGGTCGATCCGGCGGCCGGGCCAGGCCCGCTGCTCACCGGAACGGCAGGCAAGCCGGTCGAGCTGACCGTAGTCCGCGCTTCGGACGGCAAGCAGCACCGGGCCGTGGTGGTACCGCTCGCCGATGAGCAGCGGCTGCGCTATCAGGACTGGGTCAACGGCCGCCGGAACCGGGTCCGTGAACTTGGCCAGGGCAAAGTGGGCTACCTGCACGTCTCCGACATGCAGAGCCGCGGCTGGTCGGACTTCCACCGGGATCTGCGCGGCGAGATGCGGTGCGATGCGCTGATCGTCGACGTGCGCGGCAACCGGGGCGGCAGCACCTCCCAGCTCGTGCTGGAAAAGCTCACCAGGCGGATCGTCGGCTGGGACGTGGTGCGCAACGCCAAGCCGGAGAGCTATCCGGGGGAGGCTCCGCGCGGGCCAGTGATCGCGATCGCAGACGAGCAGTCGTGCTCGGATGGCGACATCATCACCGGGGTGCTCAAGATCATGGAGATCGGTCCGGTGGTCGGCACCAGGACCTGGGGCGGGGTAATCGGCATCGCGGGCTTCCACAAGCTCATCGACGGCACCCGGATGACGGCGCCCAAGTACTCGTTCTGGTTCTCTGGCTTCGGTTGGGGCGTGGAGAATTACGGCGTCGACCCCGACGTCGAGGTGGACATCTCACCGGATGACTGGGCGGCCGGGCGCGACCCGCAACTCGAGACCGCGGTGACGCTGGCACTCCAGCGGCTGGAGACCCAGCCGGCCGCCACACCGCCAAGCACCGCCGACCGCCCGTCCCGCCGCCGCCCGCTGCTGCCGCCGAGAGGCTAGCAGGCCACGACCGGAACCAAAGTCAAAGCAAGGCTATGGGTAACCGCCGCGCTTAGGTCGTTATTGTCACCGAGCAATACCTCACCATTTTTGTCGACGGCGAAGCTAAAGGTGACGGTGCTACCGGTCACGAGGAATTGGTCGGTTTCAGCCAGCGCAGCCTTGACGGCGTTGACGCCTTCGACGAGCGCGGAGCTGAAATCTTCCGCGTCCGGTGCGTCTGGCGGCACCACGCCGATGTCGACAGTATGCGTCAACAACTTAAGGTCCTTCACGCCCACGTCGACGGATGGCACGCGAATTGCCACTGCGCTGTCCGGATCGCGGATCGCGATGACCTTCAGGGTGAGGTGAGCCGATCGGATCCTCAGCCCGCCATCGGATTCAGAGCAGATCTTGTTACTTGCGCCAATAGCCCGCTTTATGGTTTTTATTACCCGGCCGATAGGCGGTTCTTCTCCGGTCACGCTAACCCTATCTCGGTCTACTATTCTCTTGCCGTCCGAGAATAGCGAAGTCCGCCGAAAGGGGATGGCCTGTGGACTACCTCCGAGCCGGCTATGCCGTGCTGGCGATAATTGCCGCGGGCACGCCCGCAGCCCCGTCGTCCCCGTCGATCAGTCCGGTGCTGGCTCAGCATCCCGCCGCCAACGCCTGGACGACCACCATCGAGGTCAATACGGCGGCCTTGTGCCCAAGGAGCAAGGGCCCGTCTTTTGCGCTGGTGACGACCAGCCCGGGTCGAACTTTCAGGCTCGTCGGGGTGAACTTCAAGCCGACCTTGGACTGCCGGTACACAGGTCCGGCCTTTTCGACGGCACACCTCCGCTTCAGTACCGCAAGAATGAAGCTTGCGACGCCCGTATCAGCCCAGATCGTGATCACGCCCGCGAATCCCGCTACATCGCCCGCGCAGATCCCGGTGACAGTGCGACGCAAGGTATATGCCTGGCAATATGTCTGGCTGCCAGTCGGTTGCGGCCTTGCCCTAGCCATCGCCTTGATCTCGATTCTGGCGCTGGCAGGTCTGCCCGATCCTTCCCGCGTCACCAGAAAGATCAGAGGCTGGGCGTTCTGGAGGAGACCGCTGTACGCGTCCGGAGCCTGGACATTCGGCGGCAGCTGGGCGACTAATATCGTCGCCGCCGGTACAGTTATCGCTGCCCTGCTCACCGGCGCCGGCGCAGTCAGCCAGCTGCTGCCTGGCGTCGACACCGCCAGCTTCGCCTTGCTCCTGACTCTGTCGGGCGGAATAACTGTGGCGGCGCCGCTCATATTCGGCATCGTGAATTACAAGTTCGAGAGAATCGACCCGACTACCGCCGGTGTCGCGCTGGTCACTCCGCCTGATGATGGCGAATGGACGGCGATGATCTCCGCGCCGGCCGGAGCTACGGTCACCTTGGTCTCGGGAGCCGATCTCCCCGCCGGCCACGGCAGTGCGAAGTCCTCGCTGGCCCCGATCGCTGAACTGCCGGCCCAGACCCGGGCCACCTTCAAGCCCGGGACCTCGCTCAGCCTGCCGCCCGCGGCGGTCATTTCGGTCAGGCCTCCGCCTGATGCGAAGGACCGGGGCCCGGCGCTGGCCATGCCAGGCGGCAGTGACATCGTCATCTTCCCCGGTCAGGTACTCAGGATCTGCAGCGGCGATTCGCCGGCCCACCACATCGCCGCGTCGATCGCCGCCAGCGACGTGGATCTGCCTGCCGCTGCCAGTTCCGGCTACCACCTCACCGGCGGTCAGCCGCTGACCGTGCCAGCCGGAGCGAAGGTCTCCTTCTTCGGTCATGGCAGCCTGACCCTCCCAGCGAGGACCCTCGTGACCGCACCCGGTCGAGAGCCGCAGACTCAGCAACAACTGCAGCGAGCCTCGCTGAATTCGAAAACCACCTACCCGCTGCCCCACACTGGCGAGGTCATCGCCTCTCTCATGTGGCAACTGCTCATCGGCGCCGCCTTCACCCTGTTTGGGGCGGGCGCCGAACTCGGACTTCTCGCGGTGCTGACCTCGGCCTTGTCATCAGCGGCCGGCGGCGTCCGGATCTTCTGTGCCGCGGCCACGGTCCTGGTAGCCGTGATCCTGCTGGCTTACAGCTTCGTCTCCATCAGGGCCTTGGCTGACCCCAGGCCGGGGGACACGCTCAACGCCACCGCCGGCACGGCCTTCATGTTGTGACGGACTAGATGGGGGAGTTGTAGTTGGCTAGCCAGTTTGACTGGAGCCAGGACATCGCCGATGCCCAGAGGCCGGTGACCTCGAGGAGGCCGACGGCGATCAGCAGCACGCCACCGATCTTGGTGATCGCGCCGGCGTGCCGGCGGGCGAAGCCGAACATAGTGACACCCCGGTCGAAGGCAAACGCCACCACCAGCATCGGGATCCCGATCCCGAGCCCGTAGACGAACGCGAGCAGGCCGCCTCTGGCCTCGGTCCCGCTGGACGCGCTGAGCAAGAGTACGGCGCTCAGCGTGGGGCCGATGCATGGCGTCCAGCCAAGACCGAAGAGCAGGCCGACCAAGGGCGCGCCGGCCAGTCCCGCGCGAGGCCTGACCTGGGGCTTGACAATCCGGCCGGAGAAGCTGAACCGGTCGAAGGCGCCAGCGAACAAGAGCCCGAGCCCGATCAGCAGCACTCCCAGGATCCGGGACAGGCCGACCTCATGCTCGCGGAGCGCTACCCCGATCCCGCCGATCGCGACGCCTTCGATGGCGAACAGCACAGAGAATCCGAGCACGAACAACCCGGCCCCGGCCAGCACCCGCGACCGAGTCGGTCTGGGCGTCCGGGGGAGGGTCTTCGGCGCGGCTTTGACGGCCGTCCCTCCGGCCCCGGCACCCGCATCTGGGTCGGTCTCCGGTTCGGGCGCATCGACGGCCTGGGTGGAAGCGACACCCGCGCCAGACATCCCGGTGATGTAGGACAGATAGCCAGGCACGAGCGGCAGCACGCAGGGGGACAGGAACGTCACCGCCCCGGCGGCCGCCGCGACCGGGATCGCGAGCAACAGGGGACCGGCCGATACCAAGCTGCCGACGCTCACCGGCACTCCTCAGGCTGTGTCCTACACGCTGTCGTAATCTAAGTTATCGGTCGCGTTGCGATCTGAGAAACTTCCCCTCCCCGCAGAACCAAGTCCGGGTTTTCTGCGTTTGACTCTTCGGTGCCACTGTGTGCAAGTTTGCCCTAGGGCACTACAGGAGGCGCGAGTGGGACGCGAGGACGAAGTCGCTGAGTTCTCGGACTTCGTCGCGAACAACCAGACCAGGATGGTTCGGCTGGCCGAGCTGCTAACCGGAGACCGGGGCAGGGCCGAGGATCTGGCGCAGCATGGGTTCGCGCAAGCCTATGCGGCGTGGCGGCGGATCCGCGGCGGCGAGCCTGACCGCTACGTGCGGCGCTGCATCGTGAACGCGCACACCGACTGGTGGCGCCGCCGGTCCTGGCGTGAACAGCCCTTCGAGCTGATCCCCGAGGAGCCGGTGATCTCCGATGAGTCGACCGCTGTCGTCGAGAGGGAAGTCGTATTGCGGGCGCTGGCCAGGCTTACCAGTAGGGAGCGGCTGGTGCTGGTGCTGAGGTTTTACCTTGACTTCTCTGAGCTCGAAATCGCGGCCCAGCTGAAGATAGCGCCGGGCACGGTCAAAAGCGCCGCCTCCAGAGCCCTGGGCAAGCTTCGCTGCGACGCGGAACTGCTGGCGGAGCGGGTTTCATGAACCGCTCTCCTGACGCCAGGTGGCCCAGCTACCTGAACTACAGCGATACCGAGCAGGTGCAGCTCAATCTGACCGCGATCATCACCGAAGGCAGCAGGCTGCGCCGTAAGCGGCTGCTGACCAAGGCCGCGGCGGCTGCCCTGGTTTGCGGCCTCGTGCCGGCCGCGGTGGTCATCGCGGCGACCGGTCCGGCCGGGTCGCCCGGCGTTACCGGGCCGCAGGTCAGCGCCTACCGGTTTGGCATCAACATGCGCCAGTCGTCGGTGCGGACCGCGATGAGCTTGCCGCACCGGTACCAGCGCGTGTCGTCGCTGGTGGGCGACCAGGTTCGGCCGGGAGTGTGGTTCTGGGGCCAGGCCACGTCGCGCATCAGCCTGTTTCACCTGGACCGGAACGGCGCGCTGCGGAGCTGGGCGGTACTTCCGCTCACCCACCGCCTGCGGATCGGTGACTCAAGCGGCTTCACGGTCACGCCGTCGGGGGTCGCCTGGCTCGGCCTGAACTCCACGCTGATCAGGGTCGAGACCAAGACGGGCCGGGTTCGCTCGTGGTCAATCCCGGCTCCACGGTCCGGCGGGACGGAACGGCCGGAGGTCGAGGCACTCGCGGCCAACGCCGGCGGGCAGATCGCGGTCGCGATGTCCCATTCGAGCGCCATCCAGGTCTTCAGCCAGCGGACCGGCCGGTTCACCGAGGTGAAGCTGCCGACGACCACCGACCAGCCTCGATCGATCGCCTTCGCCCGCGACGGCACGCTCGGCGTGAGCTTCACCGACTCTGGTCATCCGGGCCGGGCCGGCGTCTACCTGATGCCGAGAACCGGGCCGCTGTTCGTCTCGGCGGTCGACGATGCGATCGGCGTCACGCCGTACGGCTCGAGTTCGCTGATCGTCGGAGTTGCCCGGCCCGACCTGGTGTCCACGACCGGCTACGTCACGCACCTGGTCGGACCGGGCGATATGGCCAACCTGGATGTCGCGGCCGCCGCACCCGCGCAGCTTCCCGACAACAAGCTCACCACGGTCGTCGGCGCCGGCTATCTGTCCTATCCGGTCGGCGCTCAGTCGATCACCGAGGCCAAGACCAGTTCGGTCCTGTACCTGGCCGCACCGAACTCGTGCGGCACGGTCAGCCTCAAGCTGCCCGGCTCCGCGGCCACCCAGCCGACCGAACCGGCCGCTAGCAGCTGTCCCTGGCCCTTCCGCCTCCTGACCAGCGACTCCACCGGCGACGTCTGGGTAGTCCCCGCCGCCAGCAAGCGCACCGTCGAGCTCCTCAAGAAGTAGAAGGGCCAAGAGGTAGCGCCCGCTGGCCTCTGCCGGAGGCGCGGTGCCGTCTGGACTGACGACTGAGGTCGCGAAGCGACGAAGGAGGAGGGAAGACGGCGCCTAAGAGCGCCGGAGGCCCTCCGCCAAAGGCGCGCAGCGCCGGAGGCGAAAAACCAACACTGTCAGAGGCATCTGTTACTAATTTTTGGCAAGGAAGACAGGAATGAGTCATTGCGGCCGGCAGTTGGCACAGGACGTGCCCGGTGCTGTCCGTACACCCCTGGGAAGCGGTGATTGACCTGTCGGCTAACCCGGATACACACACGGATCTGGCCATAGCCGGTCCCGATAGGTCGGGGTCAGTCGACTCCGACGGTCGACGGCTGTCAGAGCTGGAGGCCGAGCGACATATCGGGACGGTCTGCTTCAAGACCGGCCCACCCGGAGTGCTTGGCACTGAGCTCGAATGGCTGGTGTGCGACGAGTCCAATCCGTCCGCACCAGTCCCTTTTGACCGGGTTAATGAGATTCTGAACCGGCTGAAGGATGCGGGATCCATGCCCAAGGCCGGCCTCCTGACACTGGAGCCAGGCGGCCAGGTAGAGCTCAGCAGCGCTCCAGCGAATGACCTGGCTAGCTGCGTCGCAGCGGCCAGCGAGGAGATGGGCGTTCTCCGGCAGGCCTTCGCCGCCGATGGGCTGGCGCTCACCGGCCATGGCCTCGACCTGCATCGTCCACCGAGCCGGGTGCTCGAACTGCCGCGATACGCGGCCATGGAGAAATTCTTCGACCGGCGCGGCCCGTGGGGCCGCCTGATGATGTGCAGCACCGCCTCAGTGCAGGTCTGCATCGACGCCGGGCTCGACGACCGCAGCGCCTCCGGATACCAGTTCCGGTGGCGATTGATGCACGCGCTCGGGCCGGTCCTTGTCGCCGCCTTCGCGAACTCGCCGCTGCGCGAGGGCAAGCCGACCGGCTGGAAATGCACCCGCCAGCTGGTCTGGTCCAGGCTCGATCCGTACCGCACAAAGGCGCCCAACGGCGCCGAGCCGTCCTGGCCGGTGAGAGCCGGCCCGCACCAATCCGACGCCGATCCGCGCCAGGATCTGATCGGCTACGCGATGGACGCGGAGGTGCTGTGCCTTCGCAAACCCGACGGCCAGCCGTGGACGGTTCCATCCGGGCTGACGTTCCGCGACTGGCTTCGCGGGGCCAGGCTGAACGGAGCGGCGCTGCCCGGCCCGACCTCCGATGATCTCAGCTACCACCTGACCACGTTGTTCCCGCCGGTGCGGGCGCGCGGCCACCTCGAGCTCAGGATGATCGACCAGCAGCCTGGCGACGGCTGGATCATCCCGGTCGCCCTGGTGGCGGCGCTCGCCGACGACCCGGTGGCCGCCGATGCCGCGATGGCGGCGACCGAGCCGGTCTGGTGCGCGACTCGCGTGCCGGCCCAGCGGCGCGCCGAGGCCGACGAGCCCGGACCATGGCTCCGGGCGGCCAGGTGCGGCCCAAGCGATCCGGTGATCGCCAAGGCCGTGACCGCTTGCTTTGCCGCCGCCGACGCGTCACTTGCCCGGTCCGGCGCCCCGAAGGCGCTCAGGACTGCCGTCACCGACTTCGCCGAGCGCTATCCGCGCCGCAACCGCTGCCCAGCTGACGACATCCTCGACATCGTCGGAACAAGAAACAACGGATCAGGAGAGAGCCGGTCATGACCCCACTCGCCGCCGAAGCCACCGCCGAGACGTTGCGCGACGAGATCGCGTCCAGACTGATCAACGCCCGCACCAGGACCGCCGCGCTTACCGACTGCGTGGACGAGACCGACCTGGTGCATCAGCACTCGCCGCTGATGTCCCCGCTGGTCTGGGACCTGGCCCACATCGCCAACCAGGAAGAACTCTGGCTGCTGCGCGGGGTCGGCGGGCGCGAGCCGCTGCATCCCGAGATCGATCCGCTGTACGACGCTTTCGAGCACCCTCGGGCGCAGCGGCCCACCCTGCCGCTGCTGGTGCCCAAGGAGGCACGAAGCTATGCCAGCGACGTCCGCGGCCGCGTGCTCGACCTGATCGAGCGGGTTAGCTTCAGCGGCAGCAGGCTGGTGGATGGCGGCTTCGTGTTCGGCATGATCGCACAGCACGAGCAGCAACACGACGAGACCATGCTGGCTACCCACCAGCTCAGGAAGGGCAGGCCGGTGCTGACCGCACCGCCGCCTGGCCCGCTGGCCGCCGACGTACTGGATTGGCAAATACCGGCATTGCGGTCCGCGGACGGCAGGCCGCGGACCGCAACGCGGCTGCCCGCCGAGGTGCTCGTGCCCGGCGGACCGTTCACGATGGGCACGTCGACCGAGCCCTGGGCGCTCGACAACGAACGTCCCGCGCACATCGTCGAGGTGCCGTCCTTCTACCTGGACACCACGCCGGTCACCAACGCCCGCTATATCGAGTTCATCGCCGACGGCGGCTACGACGACCCGCGCTGGTGGACCCCGGCGGGCTGGGAGCACCGGCAGCGCGCCGGCCTGTCAGCGCCGTTGTTCTGGCGCTCAGAAGGCCCCGGTCAGCTGGTGCGCCGCCGGTTCGGCGTGACCGAGCCGGTGCCACCAGCCGAGCCGGTGATGCACGTCTGCTGGTACGAGGCCGACGCGTACGCACGCTGGGCCGGGCGGCGGCTGCCGACCGAGGCCGAGTGGGAGAAGGCCGCGCGGCACGATCCGGCATCGGGCCGGTCCCGGCGCTTTCCGTGGGGGGACGAGGAGCCCACGGCTGAGCACGCCAACCTGGGCCAGCGCCACCTCCAGCCTGCCCCGGCGGGCTCGTATCCGGGCGGCGCGGCGCCGTCGGGCGCCAGGCAGCTGATCGGAGACGTCTGGGAGTGGACCGCGAGCGACTTCCTTCCGTACCCGGGCTTCGTCGCCTGGCCGTATAAGGAGTACTCCGAGGTCTTCTGGGGCCCGGACTACAAGGTGCTGCGCGGTGGCGCCTTCAGCGCCGACCCGGTCGCGTGCCGAGGTACGTTCAGGAACTGGGACTACCCGATCAGGCGGCAGATCTTCGCCGGATTCCGTACGGCTCGCGACGCGGACTTCGCCTGATGTGCCGTCATCTCGCGTATCTCGGTCAGTCGGTCACGATCAAGTCAATCCTGCTCGACCCGCCGCACAACCTGGCCGAGCAGGCCTGGGCGCCGCGCGAGCAGCGGAGCGGGACGATGAACGTCGACGGCTTCGGTGTCGGCTGGTACGCCGACGGCGATCCCGAGCCCGCCAGGTACCGCCGGTCCGGGCCGATCTGGGCCGATGACGGCCTGCCCGATCTGGCCAGGGTCACCAAGACCAAGGCGATGCTGTGCGCGGTGCGCTCGGCATCGCTCGGCACTGACAGCGGCCCGTCCGCCTGCGCCCCTTACGGCGAAGGCAGGTGGCTGTTCAGCCTCAACGGCAAGCTCTTCGGCTGGTCGGACGCGGTGGCCAGCCCGCATCCCGGCCGGCTACGGCCCGACACCGGCGCGTCGCCGGAAGCGACGGCGGCCGTGCTCAAGCTGGCCGAGAGCCTTCCGGCCGCGGATCTGCTCGGGCTGCGGTCGCGGTGCGACACCTCCCTGATCTGGGCACTGGTGCGGCGACGCCTGCGGGCGGGGGAGGAGCCCGCGGCCGCGCTGGCCGGGACGATCACCGAGATTGAGTCGGCCGGCGGGGCCGGCCGGTTCAACTTGCTGCTGACCGACGGTGAGGTCATCGCGGCCACGGCCGCCGGCGACTCGCTGTATTACCAGCAAAGGAAGGACGGCGTGATCGTCGCGTCCGAGCCCTCCGACGACGAAGCCGAATGGCAGGAGGTACCCCAACGCAGCGTGCTCGAAGCGACCGCCACCACGGTTAGCCTCGCGCCGCTGCCGGCGCGCCCGACCGATGAGGAAGGACAACCGCCCATGACGATCCCCATCCAGATCGACCGGAGACTGCCCGAGCACTTCTTCGAAGCCGCGCTGCGCGCCGACGTCACGGCCGGCCTGACCTCGACGCCGAAATCCCTGCCGCCCAAGTGGTTCTACGACGAGCGCGGCAGCGAGCTTTTCGACAAGATCACCCTGCTGGACGAGTACTACCCGACGAGGGCCGAGCGGGAGATCCTGACCAGCCGGGCCGGCGAGATAGCGGCCGCCACGAAGGCCACCACTCTGGTCGAGCTCGGCTCAGGCAGCGGCGATAAAACCAGGCTGCTACTCGACGCGCTGAGCGACCTCGGCACGCTGGCCTCCTACATCCCGGTCGACGTCAGCGAGTCGGCGCTGGTCACGGCGGCCAACCGGATGATCGAGCGGTACGAAGGACTACAGGTGCGCGCGGTGCTGTCGGACTTCACCGAGCATCTGGGGCTGCCGTCAGGCGGTGGCACCAGGCTCGTCGCCTTCCTCGGCAGCACGATCGGCAACCTGCTGCCGGACGAGCGCGCTGAGTTCTTGCGCAGCCTTCGGGCCAAGCTCCGGCGCGGCGACACGCTGCTGCTCGGCACCGACCTAGTCAAGGACCCGGGCGTGCTGGTCGCTGCCTACGACGATGCGGCCGGCGTGACCGCCGACTTCAACAAGAACATCCTGAGCGTCCTGAACGCCGAACTCGGCGGCAATTTCGACCTCGACGAGTTCGAGCACGTGGCCCTGTGGGATCCCGAGGCCGAGTGGATCGAGATGCGGCTGCGGTCCAGCGTGGACCAGACGGTCGAGCTGGCCGGCCTTGGCCTGTCCGTGCCGTTCGCGGCCGGCGAGGAGCTGCGGACCGAGATCTCGGCCAAGTTCCGCCGGGACGGCATCGCCGCCGAACTGGCCGCCGCCGGGCTTGCGCTGCGGCAGTGGTGGACCGATGATCGCGGCCGGTTCGGCTTGTCCCTATCTGATCCGATCTGATCCGCCGTATCGTTCGGTGCGTGAGCGACAACAGCAGAGAGCTGGCGGAGCTGTACCGGGACACCAGGGTGCGCTTGTGCGCCTTGGTGTCCGGGCTGGATGACGCGACCTACGACATCGCCGTTCCGGCCTGCCCGGGCTGGGCGGTGCGGGACGTGATCGCGCACCTGACGGCGATCGTCGAGGACGCGCTGGCCGGGCGGCTGGCGGGTATCCCTGACGAAGAGTTCACGGCCGGCCAGATCGCCAGGATGGCCGGCGTGCCGGTCGCCGAGATGCTGGATCGCTGGGCGGCCGGCGCGCCGCAGTTCGAAGACACGATCCAGGCGTTCGAGGTCTGGCCCGCGGTGATCGACGTCGCGACCCACGAGCAGGACATCAGGGGAGCGGCCGGGCAGCCAGGGGCAAGGGACTGCGCCGCGATCGCGCGGTGCACCCCGATGCTGCTCGACTGGCTGGCCCCGCCGGTCAGAGTGCGGATCGACACCGACGACGGAGCAGAGGTCTCGGGGACCGCGGATGCCGAGCTGACGCTCTCGACTACCAGGTACGAGGCGTTCAGGTGGCGGATGGGACGCCGCAGCCACGCTCAGCTGGCCGCGATGAACTGGTCGGGCGACCCGACAGCAGTGCTCGGCGAGCTCACGATCTTCGGCCCGTCGCCCACCGACATCGTCGAGTAAGCCTGGGCAGCGGGGCGTACGATCGTGGACCATGGCTGATGCACTGACCGCAGAAGGGCTTGACCGGATCGACGCGGCCGTGGCCGAGCACATCGGAGACGACAAGGTTCCGGGGGCGGTCGTACTCGTCGCGTGCGGCGAGCAGGTCCATGTCCGGGCCGGAGGCAACCTGTCGATCGGCGGGCCGCCGGTGACCAGGGACACGCTGTTCCGCATCGCCTCGACCACCAAGCCGATCGCGGCGGCGACCGCGATGGCGCTGATCGACGAGGGCCTGATCGGACTGGATGATCCGGTCGACAAGCTGCTGCCAGAACTCGCCGACCCGACGGTGCTGCGGGCGCTGGACGGACCGATCGACGACACCGTTCCAGCCGTCCGGCCGATCACCACCAGGCACCTGCTGACCTTCACCATGGGCTTCGGCATGACGTTCGACTTGTTCGGCCCGACGCCGTTCCCGATCGTCGAGGCCGCTGGCAAGCTGCCGCTCGGCACCCTGGGCCCGCCGACCCCCGATGTTCAGCCTGAACCCGACGCCTGGATGGCCGCGCTCGGATCGCTGCCGCTGATGGCCCAGCCAGGAGAGCGGTGGATGTACAACACCGGAGCCTCGGTGCTTGGCGTGCTGCTCGCCCGCGCGGCGGGCCAGCCGATCGGTGAGGTCATGCGCACCAGGCTGTTCGAGCCGCTCGGCATGCGCGACACCGCGTTCTGGACCGCGCAGACCGATCGCCTGCCCACCGAGTACCGGAACACCCCTGACGGCCTGGTGGTGTGGGACGAGCCTGACGGCCAGTGGAGCCATCCGCCGGCGTTCGGAGATGCGGCCGCCGGGCTGGTCTCGACGGTCGACGACTTGCTGGCGTTCGCCCGGATGCTGCTGCGGGGCGGTTCGCCGGTGCTGTCGCAGTCGTCAGCTAAGGCCATGACCAGCGATCAGCTCACACCCGAGCAGAAGGCTCGCGGCGGCTTCGGACCGGCCTTCTTCCAGGGTCAGTCCTGGGGCTTCGGCCAGATGGTGCAGGATTCCGGCGCCTTCGGCTGGGACGGCGGCCTTGGCACCTCGTGGCACGTCGACCCGGCCCGCGACCTGACGG
>DATNFM010000091.1:0-12142 GCA_035606435.1 Streptosporangiaceae bacterium
CCCGATGTTCTGGGAGTGTCTGAGGTGCCGGGCGTGCCCGATGTTCTAGGGGTGCCTATTGAGTACCTGGCTGGCCAGGCGGGTCGGCATGGTCAGCCTCTCCTGGTCGGGCGCTGGGAAAGAGTGCCCGGTGGAGTGACCGTTCGAGCGGCCATCACCCGTAGGTGTGGGCGGTACTCATGGAACTTGCCGACCTCCACGTCGTCGAGTATGGCCAGCGCGTCCGGGGTCATTATTCGGGTTAACCGCCGATGGCGTCGAGTTTGCGGCGCTGGTCTTGAGTCAGTTCTTCGGCGACCGCGAGCGCCGTGACGTTGGACCAGACCTGCTCCGGCCTGGTGGCGCCGAACAGGACGGAGGTCACCGACGGATTGTTGAGCGCGAAGGCGATCGCGAGTTGCGCCGGGTCGTGGCCGGTCTGATTTCCCAGGGCCGCGAGCTTGCGTCCGGCCGTAACCCCGGCCCGGTACCTGGGTGTGCCGAGTTGGCCTGCCGCCCGCCCGGCCCGCTCGTCGTGATCGTACTTCCCGGTGAGCACGCCGCCAGCGAGCGCGTACGACGCGACGATCGCGATGTCGCGGTCCGTGGCGACAGCCCGCATCCCCGGATCGTCGACCGCATCCCGCTTGACCAGGCTGTAGGGCGGCTGCGTCGCCACCGGACCTGGAACTCCCGCCCGGTCGGCGATCTGCCAGGCTTGCTCCATCAGTGCACCTGGCCAGTTGAGCGTGCCCCAGGCCCGCGCGATCCCGGAGCTGATCAACCCCGTGATCAGGCCGATCGCGTCGTCGAGCGACAGGCTGTCCGGCGGCACTTCGGAGTAGATCAGGTCGATGTGGTCAAGCCCCATCCGGCCCAGCGAGCCGACCAGTTCTTGCTCGGGGGTCTGCTCCGGCCAGAACTCCCACCACAGCTTGTTCGACACGATCGTCTGATCCCGGTCCCAGCCGGCCGCCTTGAACAGCCGTCCGAAGATGATCTCGGAGTAGCCGGTCGGGATCGGCGCGTGGCCGGTCTCGTCGTTGTACCGGGCGTCATCGAGGAACGTGATGCCAGCCTCGCGGGCCGCTCGCATGACCGCGACGCCCTGGTCGTGGCTGATCCGCTCGTAGGTGCGCCAGGATCCGAGCGCCAGCCGGCTGACCAGGAGCCCGCTCGCACCCAGCGGCACTAGGGGCATGTCCGGAGTGCTCACGAGGGCAGCCTGGCCGGCTAAAGGCTGCCGTGTCTACCCGCGCCGAGCGGCGCCGGACACTCGAGCCCGGCGCTGCTCGAGCCCGGCGCTGCTGCGCCCCGTACCGCCCCTTACCACCCGCAACCCCGCCCTGCGCGCATTCCGCCGCGCATCACCCCGCGTCAGACCGCTACCCTTCACTGCAAGTCCTCCTGCTCGCCGAATGGGACACCAAGCCCGCACTATCGCAGCAGGAGGACCCAAACCATCACGAACACGCCAGCCGAACCACCGGCCTCCCGCGCTGGGTCTATTGCTACGGATCGCGATGTCTTACCACGGATTTTTCACTCGCAAAGGCCGCGTATCCGGACAAAATTTGTCCAGAATCCGTGGTAAGACGTTCTGATCCGTGGCAAGTGACCGGCCAGGCACGGGCCCACACCAGGAAAGGTCACGGACAGTTAACCCTGGTTGCCGTCCGCGCCCGTATCGTCTAGCCGCATGCTTACCCGGGGGTCGAACGCCACCGTCCCTACATCGACCGCGCTCGCCGCGCCGTCCACCGGGATCACGGCGCCGTTCACATAGGACGCGGCGTCCGACAGCAGCCAGGTCACCACGACCGCCACCTCGTCCGCGGTCGCGGCCCGCCGCTGCGGCACCAGCGCGGTCACCAGGTCGTAGGCACCAGGCACGTCGAGCCCGCGCTCGCCGCCGAACGCGGTCATCTCCTCATCTGCCATCTCGGTGATCGTCCAGCCGGGGCAAACCACATTCGCCCGCAGCCCCTGGTGCGCGTGATCGACGGCCAGCGACTGGGTCAGCATGGAAAGCCCAGCCTTGGTCGCCGCGTATCCGCCCATCTCGGCGGCCGCCCGCAGCGCCGCCACCGACGCCACCGCGACGATCGAGCCCTGCCGCTCAAGCAGGTGCGGCAGGGCGGCCTTGGCCACCAGGAAAGCGCCGGTCAGGTTAATCGACACCATCTCGTGCCAGTCCTCGATCGACAGGTCGGCGACCCCGCCGGGAGAGATGATCCCGGCGTTCAGCACCAGCCCGTCCAGCTGGCCGAACTCATCGAGAACCGCCGACATCAGCGACGCCACCGCCGTCGCGTCGCTGATGTCGCACACCAGATCCACCGCGCCGGTCGAGGCGGCCACCGCCCGCAGCGCGGAAGAACGCCGCCCGCAGATCGCCACCCGATGCCCGGCACCCGCCAGCGCCCGGGTGACGGCAGCCCCGATCCCGCTCCCGCCGCCGGTCACCAGGAACGCCTGGGTCACGTCACACCGTGCTCTCTCATAAGGCCGAAGGCGCGGGGGGTGCGGGGGGTCGTCCCCCCGCAGGCAATGCTGAGCTCAGGTCAGCCAGCTGCGTGCTCGCCGCCTGCCGGGGCTTCAGCACGAACGTCGAGGCAAAGCCGATCACCAGCAGCGCGAGCGCCAGCCACGGCGCCCAGATCGTCGGGCTGGTGACCTTGTAGAACGACCCGAAGATCGCACCGGCCGTAATGAGGATGCCGACCACGGCGCAGACGATAATCCGGGCCTTGCCATCCGCGCTGCCGAACGTCCTGATTGCCCCGATCGACATCAGCAGGTACACCACGACCAGCGCGAACCCGCCGAACGTCGACCCCCAGGCGAACAACGAGAAGTAGTGCGGCTCGCCCGGCAGCGCGAACAGCCCCTTCCAGAACTGATTAAGCAGCAACGTCACGATCGCGGCCGCGACGATGAATCCCGCCGCCCCGATCGGTGAGCCGTACCGAGGCGACGTCCGCGCCAGGACTCCCGGTAGCCGCCGGTCCCGCGCCATCGCGAAGATCCCGCGCGACGCCGACACCGCGCAGCCGATCGCAACCGCGATCATGTCGAATAGCACGACGAGCTCCAGCATCCGGTCGATCCACAGGCCGCCGAACCCGCCCGCCTTCGCCGGCGCACCGAGCGCGAACAATGGCGCCCCGGCCGCCGTCAGGATCGTCTTCAGGCTGTAGCCGAAGCCCGCGACCTCGACGTAGGTCGCGATCACGTAGAACGCCGTGGCGATCACGGCGGTTGTCATCACCGCGATCGGGATCTCCCGGCGCGGGTTCGGCGTCTCTTCGGCCAGGTTGGCGGCGGTTTCGAAGCCGACGAACAGCAGTACCCCGTACAGCACGCCGAAGAAGATGCCGGACCATCCATCGGCGGACGAGGACGGTTCGAACGGCTTGATGCTGTTCGCCGACCCGAGCTTGATGATCACGAAGATGAAGAACGCGGTGACGACGATGATCGAGACCAGCGCGAGCGCGAGTTGGCTTCGAGTCGAGATCTGCACGCCGAAGTACAAGATCACGCCGATCAGCGCGATCAGCACGACGGTCCAGCCCCAGGTCGGCAGCGGGTTGACGTTGAACTCCGACTGGAGGGTCCCCTGGATGTAGCCGCCGATCAGCAGTAGCAAGCCGGTCATTAGCACGACCACGCCGCCGTAGTACAGCCAGCCGGCCGCCGTACCGACCCGCTGGCCCAGACCCCTGGTCACGTAGTCGTAGAGCGACCCGGCCGCGTGAATCTCCTTGGCATAGCTGGACACGATCCAGCCGAGCGCGAACACCCCGACCGCCGCGATCAGCACGGACAGCGGCGCCGCGACCCCGCCGCCCTTGCCGGACGCGCTGATCACGCCGACGACCAGCGGAATCACGAACGCGGATGAGAACACCGGCCCCATGAATCCGACCGACTGCGCGATCACGTCCGGCAGTGAAAGGCGCTTCTCGCCAAGGCGCTCGTAGCCCTGACCGGGACTAGCTATCGGGTCCCCCATGGGGTCCTCCTATTTATGCGAAACGCATTGCGCAGGCTGAATCAGGCGGGCAGGCCAAGCAATCGCAGGGCATTGCCGGCGAAGATCGCCGACGTGTCGTCGTCGGTCAGGCCGAGCGAGTTGATGTCGGCGATCGTGTCGGCGACCACGTTCGGGCCGCCGAGCGGCATGTCAGTGCCGAACAGCACGTGATCGGCACCGAAGAAGTCGACGGCGCACCGGACCGCGTGGGCGGCGCCGAACATCGCGGTATCGGCGTAGAACTGACGGAAGTAGTCCATCGGGTCGCGCTTGAGCGAGGCCATGATTCCCTCGCGGTCCGGGTCCTCGATCGGCGAGGCCAGTCGCCCGGCGAAGTGCGGCACCATCGCGCCGGCGTGATGCGTGATGATCTTCAGGTCCGGATACCGGTCGAAGCAGCCCGAGTACACGAGCCTGGCCATGGCGACCGAGGTCTCGTAGGGCCAGCCGAGCGACCACCAGATGCCGTACTTCGACTGGGCCTCGACCGGGTAGTCCGACCAGATCGGG
Organism: Streptosporangiaceae bacterium; assembly: GCA_035606435.1. Taxonomy (GTDB): domain Bacteria; phylum Actinomycetota; class Actinomycetes; order Streptosporangiales; family Streptosporangiaceae; genus Chersky-822. The sequence continues at coordinate 4,529 of DATNFM010000091.1, forward strand.
CTGCGGGTCGGATGGATCCAGACCATGCCGCTGTGCTTGGTGGTGACCTCGAAGATGACCTCGAACCTGGGCTCGTCGAGCGGGGCGCCGCTGACGTTGGAGTGCAGCTGGGTGCCGACCGCGCCAAGCTGGCTCATCGCCCGGTCCAGTTCCTCGGCGGCTGCCTGAGGGTCGTTCATCGGGAGCGCGGCGGTGAAGCCGGCGAACCGGTCCGGATGCTGCGAGACGAGGTTGGCTAGTTCGTCGTTGGCGGCGCGAGCCAGTTCGAGGGCGACGGCCGCGTCACCGAGTTCTTCGAGCGGCGGCACGGCGAGCGTCAGGATCTGGCGGTAATCACCGAACCGGTCGATCGTGCGCCAGCGAGCGTCGAGGTCGATCAGGGCCGGGTCTTCGTGGATCCACGGGCGGTAACCCAGGATGCGGTCGCTGATCGACGGTCCAGAGGTAATCGCCTCCATGCGGGCGGCGTAGGACGGGGGAAGTATGTGAGCGAAGGCATCGATCTTCGTCACGTGTTGTCCCTTTCGGGAGGAAGTTGTTGGCGGGATCGTATGGATGCGAACGATCTCGTGTCAAGGGTTGGTCTGGGGTTTAAGGCCTGTCTGGGAGCCGGTCGGGCGGGATGCCGACTCGTCCGGCCGCCTATAACGGCTAGCCGGACGAGATCGGACATCCCGCCAGGCGAGAAATGGTTAGCCGAGCTTGGAGACCTTGGAGACAACCTCCTGGCAGAAGGAGGGCAGGTCTGACTGAGCGTCTATGAACTGGGAGGGCTTGATGCAGATTGTGGTGAAGCCGCGTTTGAGCTGGGCTGGGATCGTGGCCAGGGCTTGGTCTAGGCTCGCAGGCTGGTCTGGGGTGGGGAACTCTCCGCGTGTGCCGCCTACGTACTCGAGTTCGGCTGGGTCTCTGCCTGCTGCTTTCATTGCGGCGGTCAGTCTTGCGAGAGCTTCGTTGTCTGGTTGGCCCAAGGGGTTGAAGCCTTTGCCGTAGCGGACTAGGCGATCGACCAGTTTCTGGTGCACGGATGAGCCGCCGAACCATAGTGGGGGGCCGCCAGGCGTGACTGGCTGGGGCTCGACCCACACGTCCTTGAACTTGTAGTGCTTGCCGTCGAACGAGACGGGCGAGCCTGACCAGGCCCTGGTCCAGATCTCCAGTTGCTCGTCGAGTAGTTCACCGCGTCGGTCGAATGGCACGCCGAGGGCGGCGTATTCGTCTTTGTGCCAGCTGACCGTCGGCAGGACGATGAGGCGGCCCTGGCTCAGGCGGTCGAGGGTGGCTAGGTCTTTGGCTAGCGCCAAAGGGTGGCGGAGGGGGGTGATCAGGGCGCCGGCTACCAGGCGTAGTCGGGTTGTGGCCGCCGCTATCGCGCTGAGGAGGACGATCGGGCTGGGCCAGGGGGTGGCGGGGTCCTGGTTGCGGGGGAGGGCGTAGTCGCGGGGGTTGGCCGGGACGCCGGAGGCGTTTGCCCTGGGGCCCAGGACTATGTGCTCGCTGACCATGACGCCGTCTATGCCGGACTCTTCGGCGATGCGGGCGAACTCAACCAGGTCGCCGACGTCTGGGGGCGGGCGCATGGTGTTGTTCTCGGTCAGGATCAGCAGAAGGCGGATCATAGGTGGGCCCGGATGGGGAGTTCTCGCAGGCCGTTGGTGAAGTTGGAGCGGATGCGGCGGGGGGCGCCGGCCAATTCGAAGCGGGTTACTTCGCGGGCCAAGGCGGCTAGGACGATCTTGATTTCCAGGCGGGCTAGGTGGGCGCCCAGGCAGAGGTGCGGGCCGCCTCGGCCGAAGCTCAGGTGACGGTTCGGGGTTCTGGCGATGTCAAAGGTGTCCGGGTCATCGAACTCGGTCTCATCGCGGTTTCCTGAGATGTACCAGAGGACGACCTTGTCGCCGGCCTTGATGCGGGCGCCGCCCAGTTCGGTGTCGATGGTGGCGGTGCGGCGCATGAAGTGCGTGGGGCAGGTCCAGCGCAGGACCTCCTCGGTGGCCGAGTCGATGAGGGTGGGTTCGGCTCGCAGGCGTTCCCACTGCTCGGGGTGCTCGCAGAAAGCGAGCACCCCCTGGGCGATCGCGATTCTGGTGGTCTCGTTTCCGGCGATCACCATGATCGAGAAGAAGTTGTCGATGTCGGTCTCGCTGAGACGGTCGCCATCGACCTCGGCTTTGAGCAGCGTCGACAGGAGGTCATCGCCCGGGTTATGGAGCTTGTCCCTGACGATTTCGCGGCCTAGATCCCACAGTTGCTTGCCGTAGGGGCTTCGGAACGGGTACCGCCGGTAAGCGTCAGTGTCGTCACGGCCCCACACCACATCGGTGATCTCTGGGTCGGTGTTGGCGATCAGCTTGTCGCCGAGCGAAATAAACTCCGGCAAATTTTTCAACGGAAGGCCCATGATTTTGGCGAGTACCCGAATCGGCACTTCCTTGGCGATCGCGTCGACGAACTCGAACGGCGTGCCGTCGCGGGGCAGGCCGGTGGCGAGCACCTCGTCGGTGAGACCGGCCACGAAGTGCTCGTAGACGGCGACCGCGCGCTGGGTGAAGCTGCCGGAGAAGATCTTGCGCAGCTTGGTGTGGGCGGGCGGGTCCGTGTCGATGATCGTGCGCCGCGCGGCCATGTCGTCGTCGGTCGGTTCCTCGAACGAGATGCCGCGCGCCGAGGAGTAGGTCGCTACGTCGCGGGAGGCCGCCATGATGTCGGCGTACCCGTGCACCGACCAGAAACCGGAATTAGGGGCAGCTTCCGGCATCCATGCCACTGGCGCAACGCTCCTGAGCCGGGCAAACTCCGAATAGGGGGCATCGTGCGCCCACAGGTCAAGGTCGGTCAGGTCGACGGCTTCGGCCATGGCAGATAGTTTGGCACCAAACGAACCCCTTATCAACAAACACAGGGCAATGCGTCGGAACGAGGAGAATCCCGGCATGCGAGTAGTCGTGATCAGGCACCACACGGAGGACTATCCGGGGTTCATCGAAGAAGCGTTCCGGGCTCGGGGTGCCGAGCTGGCCTCGCACCTGTTCCTGGACGGGGGCGAGCTGCCTTCCCTGGACGGAGTCGATCAGGTGGTCCTGCTCGGCGCGATCCCGTCGGTCAATGACGAGGGGCCGGGGTTCGACTGGATCGGGCAGGAGCTCGACTGGCTGCGTCGGGCCGAGGACGCCCGGGTGCCCGTGCTCGGTATCTGCTTTGGCGCGCAGGCGCTATGCGTGGCCTTCGGCGGCAAGGTCGACGAGATGCCGGCCAAGGAAGTCGGCTGGAAGCTGATCGACACGGTCGACCCCGAACTGGTCCCGGCCGGGCCGTGGCTCGAATTCCACGGTGACCACTGCCTGCCGCCGCCCGAGGCGAGGATCCTCGCGACCAGCGACCGGTGCGTCCAGGCGTTCGTGCTCGGACGGCACTTCGCTGTGCAGTTCCACCCTGAGGTCGACGGGACCCAGCTTTCCGGATGGCTGAACAACGGCGCCCGGGCCGAGGCGGACAAGGCGGGCCAGGACCCGGACGCGCTGCTGGCGCAGGCGTACGCGGAGGAGCCGGAGGCGGCGCGGCGGGCCGACGTGCTGGTGGCGACGGCGCTACGGGTGGCGGCCGAAGCGGCCGGGGCGGCCTGAGCGCGGGGCGGGGCGGCCCACGCTCGGGCCGGGGTCGGTCACGCCTCGATCGCGCCGCCCGCGGCACGCAGGTGATCGCGGAAGGTCAGCGCCGGGTTGTGCTCGCGCGCGGCCAGATACTCGGCGAATCTTAGCTGCGCGCGGAGGGTGACCCCTGAGCTGATCTGGTCGGCTTGGGCCTGCTCGGTGGCGCGGATGCTCTCCGCGATCTCCAGGACTTCTCCGACCTTGGCCGCGGGCACGGCGATGACCCCGTCGTCATCGCCGAAGATCACGTCGTCGCTGGTCAGCGTCCAGTCGCCGATCGACGCGGCGGCGAGCGCGTCGGCCGGTCGCGGCTCAAGCCGCAGGGGGCCGGTCGGCAGGTGGCCCTGGCTGAACACCGGCAGCCCGATCGCCCTGATCTCGGCCGTGTCGCGGTGCAGGCCCCAGATCACTACTCCGGCTAGCCCGGCGGCCTGGGCCTCAAGGACCACGAGGTCACCGACGCAGGCCTCGTCCCGGCCGGTGTTGTCGGCGACCAGCACGTCGCCCGGTTGTGCGTACTCGAACGCTTCCAGGAAGATATCGGCGCTGCCCGAATGCTGAGCCGGCAGCACGCGGCCAGCTAGGCGGCTGCCGGGTATGACCGGGCCGATGCTCGGGTGGCCGCAGCGCACCTCGACGCCAGCCCGCAGGCACGCGTCCGCGACGTTCGCCGCCGAAACCGCCCCGAACCGCCGGGCTAGCTCCTCGTTATCCATGCCTGCCATTCTTTCAGGCGCGGGCGTCGTAGCCGTCCTGGGCGGTGGCGACCTCTTCGACGTGGTCGAGTGGCAGCGGCTCGGCGGCCCCTCGTTGGCCGGCAAGATCCTCATCATCGAACGAGAAGCGCTGCCCGGCCGCAGTACGGTCATCCTCACTAACGAACCCATAGGCTTCTGACCCCTCGCAGCCTCCGAGTCGGGGGCGATAGCGTGCGGAGTGTGACAGCTTGCGAAGAGTGCGGTTACGGCTATGACTCGCTAGCCCGGCAGCAGATCGTCGACGCGCTGCCGGAACTGGCCGAGCAGATCTGTTCGATCCTGACCGGCACGCCGGCCACCGCGCTCCGCGCGCACTCCCGCCCGGCCAGCTGGTCGGCGCTTGAGTACGGCTGTCACGTCCGCGACGTGTTGCGCATCCAGCGCGAGCGGGTGCTGCTAGCCCAGGTCGAGGACGTGCCCAGGTTCGTGTCGATGCGCCGCGACGAGCGTGCGATCGAAGAGAAGTACAACGAGCAGAACCCGGCCGCCGTGGCAACCGCGATTAGCGCCGGCGCCCGTGACCTGGCCGACACGCTGGCCGGCTTCGACGACGCGGCCTGGCTGCGCATCGGCATCTACCCCTGGCCGGAGTCCCACGTTCGCACCGTCGAATGGATCGGCCGCCGCACCGCCCACGAGCTAGCCCACCACATCTTCGACTGCCACCGTCTCCTAGACCCGCCCGAGTAGCCGATCGACGCGGGCTAGCTCCTGGTGATCGATGCTTTCCGTCCTTTCAGCGGGGAGGTCCCCTCTATAGGCTGCACCCGTGGCAGGCAGCAGCTACGGTGAACTGGTCCGTCGGCACAGGGTCGCGGCCGGGCTGACCCAGGAAGAGTTAGCGGCGCGGTCCGGGCTAGGCGTCCGGACCGTCAGCGACATCGAGCGAGGACGGATCGGTCGGCCTCATCGCAGCACCGTCGACCTTATTGCCCGCACGTTGGACCGCGATGACCTGGCCTACGACGCGATCAGAGCGTCTTTGCTCACGAAAGCGCGGACGCCTGGCGCCGCGGAAAGGACGCCGGACCGCGATGATCATCCTGGCGCGCCTGGGCTGCGTCCGGTGCTGGACATCTTTCCTGTAGCTATCGGGCACTACTCTGACGCTGAGCTCGCCAGTCTGGACGTGGGGACACGAGTAGGGCGGCTTGTCGACATGCTGGCGCCCTTCGGCGGTCAGCACCGGCCATGGCGTCACCCGGCCCGTGACCGTGGCGCCGATGCGGTTCAGCGGCGGCTCCGGGAGTGGGTCAGCCCGCTACTCGCCGAACCAAGCGGGCAGGTTGACCAGCAGGCGAATCCATCGGCGGGGTCCACGGTGTTGTACTGGGCTGGGCATGGCTGGTCGGACGGCACGCGCTCGGCATTAGCCCATGCCGAGAGCCCGGCCGTGGTCGGGGCGTCTGGGCTGGAGCCGCAGCAGCTAGCGCAGGCGATCCGGGCCCGGCAGGCCGCCGTGGAGTCACGCCTGGAAGCGCGCGACGCGGGCGGCTGGGTGATGGTTATCGTCGAGACCGGTCACGCTGCCGAGATCTGCGATGCGGTCATGGCCGCTTTGCACGGTCCCGATGCTCCAGGTCGGCTCCTGCTGGTCGCCGTTTCTGACGACGGCATCGAGCCGGGAGGCCGGTTCGTCGGCGTGCTGGCGAATCTTCTGGCCGACACCTACCGCACCGAGCGTCGGATCCTGTTGCGTGACCTGGCGGCCCAACTGGAACGGCTAATCGGTCCGCGCAGCGTGCATCAGCGGGCGCTCGGTGAGGCCGCCATCGTCAGGACATATCCGCCAGCGGCATCCTGGATGCTGGCACCAGCGGACACAGTCCGCTACCTCGAAGACGTCCTGGCCGACCTGTCGCCGGACGAACGCAGTCATTTCGTCGCCAAAGCCCAAGGTGCCGAACAAGGCGAGCTGTCGTGGTTCTTTGAGGGCCGGGAGATCGAACTGGCCCGGATCAGCGCCTGGCTGCGCCAGGTTAGCTCAGGCATGCTCGTCGTGACCGGCCGGGCCGGGTCGGGAAAATCAGCGTTGCTTGGCACCGTGCTCGTGCGGTCACTGCCCGTCCTGCGCGACGCCCTGGCCCGCCGAGGACTAGCCGGCCACTCAGGACCCGGCGCGGCAATGCCGCCGGAATCAGCCTTCGATGCCGTCATTCACCTCAGCGGCCTCCACCTCGCCCACGCGGTCAAGCGGACCGCCGGCGCGGCGGGCATCCAGCCACTCCCATCACTGCGTGACCCCGAGGCAGGCATTGCCAGCGACCTGGACTTTCTCGCCCGGGAACTGTCCGGAAGAGCCGAGCCATTCACCGTGCTGGCCGACGCGCTCGATGAATCCCTGGATCCGCTCGATATCGCCCGGTCGCTGCTAGCCCGGCTCGCGTCCCTATCATGCGTGCGGATCCTGGTCGGCACGCGTGCCTCAACTAGCGAAGCCCCGGACGCCCCCGCCGGTGACCAGGACCTGATCGACGCACTCGGTGCGACCTCGTACGGCACGGACGCCGTGATCTGGGTTGGCCGGGACCGCAACGCCATCCGGCGGTACGTGACCGGCAGGCTGAGGGCTGCCCGCGATTACGGAGTCGCCGGCCGCGCGATCCCGCACATGCGTGATGTCATTGACTCCGACATCGAGCGGGCAGCGGCAGAGATCGCTCACGAGGACCAGGAGTTCTTGTTCGCCCGGCTGGCGGTCTACGAGCTGATCGGCGACCCGCGACTGCTCACTCAAGGCTTAGCGCGATCGCGCGGCCAGTTGCTGGGAGGTACGCACCAGCAGTTGTTCGGCCGCGCGCTGCAGCGCCTGGCCAGTCATGATGACCACTACCCGCTGTTGATGAGGGCGATATCGTTAGCTCGCGGTCGCGGCCTTCCCGAAGCCGACGGCATCTGGGCGGCCATTGCCGCCTCGCTGGCTCCACACGCCGGTACCGCCACGAGCCAGGACTTCAACCACGCCGAGGCCTGGGCGACCGCGGTCAGCGGCCTGCTCAGTCAGGCCGCGGCCTACCTCACGGCCGATACCTCAGCCGGGCGCGATGAGTCGGTTAAGCCAGGAACGGTTTACCGGCTAGCGCACCGGACCTTCGTCGAGTATTTCAGCCGGCAGTCGGCACCCGGACAGGACGGCGATCCCCGCAGGGCCGCCGGTGCCTTGCTGGACGCGGCCGCTGCCGCCGCATCTGGTCCCGGCTGCGTTC